>NZ_FRBB01000003.1:0-238174 GCF_900142505.1 Fibrobacter sp. UWH5
ATGGATTTGTATAATTTTGACATGGGCTTTTTCTTCTGTTTTTTTTGGCGATTAAATTTTAGAAAATAGCCCATTTTTTGTTTAATTTAGGCGAATGTCAACAAAAAAGGGTGGCGAAGCCACCCACACATGTTGATGAAGAGCCTAAAAATCAATTACTTCTCAAACAGGTTCTGCGCATTTTTGTACAGGACCTGTTCTACATTTTGAGAAACAATTTCTTGCAGGTTTTTCTTTAGAATAGATAAGTTCTTTATCAGAACAGGTTCAGCGACGTAGGGATAATCCGTTCCATAAAGCAGATGGTCGGGGGTGGTAATCGTCAAAAGTTCACGAATAGTTTCTGGAGTTGCGGCCCCAGCCAAGTCGTAGTAGAAAGCTTCCAAATTCTTTGCGATGTCGACGCCTTTCAAATACCCGACGTTATTCATGACGGGCATCAGGCTTTGCATGCGAGGCACGGCCAGCGGCAAGAAAGAACCGCAGTGGGGCACCACGATTTTCAACTTCGGGAACCGAACCGTAATGTTGTGGCCCACCATATTCAACACCGCCCGAGAGGTTTCCGCCAGATATTCGTAGGAAGCCAGCGGCACAACAGAAGTCAATTCCTTATTTACGGCAGAAGGCTTGTGAGGGTGGGAAATGATAACCGCCCCACGTTCATTCAGCACCTTCATAAGTGGGTCAAGCGCGGGATCTCCCAAATAAAGCCCGCGGCTATTAGAGGCTAGCTAAACGCCATCGGCGTGCAAGGTGTCAAGAGCATAAATGGCTTCGCGAATAGCTGCATCGACATCAGGCAATGGCAAGGTGACACAGAAAAGGAATCGGCCTTTATGTATAGCCTTCACTTCAGCCATTTCCTCATTTATTTTGCGGATCAGCTGAGCGCTTTCAACGCTGTCACCAAGCCAAGGTTGCGGCGCAGGCAATGTTAAAACGGAAGTCTGTATGCCGGCGGCATCCATAAACTTGATATGCTTTTCAAGACTCCACTGGGGAATGGGAAAATCTTCATCAAGAAGGGCGTCATGTTTTACCAGATAATCACGATAGGATTTCGGAATCATGTGTGAATGGGTATCGATGGGCTTCTGAGCGTAAGTCATATTTGCAAGAATAAAGATTGGCAGGATTTTCAGTAAAAGCTTTTTCATACCCTCCAATATAACATCTAGAGTTAACTCAAGGTCAAGGGGTAAGACGCAAAAAAATCGCCTCGCATTTTCAGCGGGTGACTTTTCAAAAAATGAATCTATGTGCTAGGGCGAAAAGCTGAATCTTATCGCACAAAGTTCATTGGCTGCCAGGGTTCCTTGGCTTCAACCTCTGCGGTACCGGTGGCGAACTTCTTAAGCATGAACGCCATGTTGTTTGCCAGCGTGCGCATGGTCTGCATGCCTTCTGTATCCTGGGCGGATTCCGCTTCGGCACGGCCGTAGGCGATGTTCCAGTACTGGGAAGTAACGATAGGCATGTTCAGCATCTGGAAAGGCATTTGCAAAGTCTGGAACGCAGCAGTTGCACCACCGCGGCGGCAGCAGCAAACAGCGGCGGCGGGTTTGCCCTGGAAATGAGCGCCGGCAGCGTAAGCCATGCGCTGGATCAGGGAAAGTACGGAACCGTTGGGCTGGCCCCAATAAACCGGAGAACCGACGATCAAGGCGTCGCTGGTTTCCATCTTGGCGATGACTTCGTTACAGATGTCTTCGTCAAAGGCGCAGCGGCAATTTCCCTTGGTCTTGCAGACGTTACAGGCGATGCAACCGCGAACGGCCTTATTGCCGATCCATACGATTTCGCTGTCAATGCCGTTCTTCTTCAGCTGTTCTGCAGCCTCGTTCAGGGCGGTAAAAGTGTTGCCGTTCTTGCGGGGGCTTCCGTTAATCAATAAAACTTTCATCTTGTCACCTCAATTTTAAAATGGTTTCCAGTCGTTTGCGTTTCGTTCCGTACCCACCTGGTATGGAGAAGACGCTTTCGTAAAATCCACATCGTCCTGAGAATCTTGGGTGTTGCGCGATTCTTGATTTTTTGGTTCCACATGAACAGGCGAATTTTCTTCATTACATTCCTTGAACTGTTCGCCTTTATACTTTCGTGCAGCAAGCAGGCCTGCTTCGAAAAGCAAGTAAGTAGGAGCACCAAGAATCAGCTGGCTAATAATATCCGGCGGAGTCAGCAAGGCAGCCAACACAAGGATGCCCACCACCACATAAGGGCGTGTGTGACAGACTGTTTCGTAATAAACAACGCCAGAGCGAATCAGAGCGTAAGTCACCAACGGGAACTGGAACATGCATCCAAAGGCAAGGGACAGCCATAATGCCAAAGTGACGATGTTCTCTACGCCAAAAATCGGCTGCAGGTTTGCACTTTCGAAGCTCATGCCGAAGCGCACCACCAGCGGAAAGCAAATTCCCAGGCAGAACACCACTCCCGAAATAAAAAGCCCGCTAGTCATCCACACAATGGAACGAACAAATTTTCGTTCATTTTCATAGAGACCTGGCAGAATAAATTTCCAAAGATTCCAGGCAATGTAAGGAGAACAGACAACGCAATCCGTCAGAGCCGCAATTTTCAACTGCAGCAAGAATACTTCCATGGGTGAGAAGTAATGAAGGGTCGCGCCGCTCTGAGCCACAAGTTCCGCGCTGAACCAATCAAGAATGTAAGAAGACAACAAAAACATCGGGATAATCCCGATGCCTAGCGCCACAAAACAGTGAATCAGCGCCGTACGCAAGGCCTCCAAGTGAGAGACCAACGTCTGTTCCTGATCTTCTTTTTTCATGCAGGTATGAGCTCGGTGCTACGCACCTTTGAGGTATGAGGTCGGCGATTCTCGCCTTTGAGGTTCATTTTTTCCACCTCAAGGAGGCAAAGCCTCCGTCCCTCACAGCTCAAAGCGAAGCGACCTCAAAGGGCTTTAGCCCTGTTCCTTTTTCGCTTCAGCTTCGCCGACTTTTTCGACAGTCTTCTGCAGGTCTTCTGCTTCTTCCTTCAGGGCGTCCTTTGCCTTCTTGTATTCGTGCTGGGCACGGCCAAGAGAGCGGGCCAGTTCAGGAATGCGCTTGCCACCAAACAGCAGCAAAACCACAACAACAATCAAGATGATTTCTGGAATTCCAAGAGACATGGGAACCTCGGCGCTTTATAAAAAATTACGTTCAATGGAAAGTTACAAAACTTCCACCAGTTTGTACTTGCGGTTACCCATCTTATGGTGTTCCATAGCGTCAAGCTGATGCAAGCCTTCACGGGACTCGATTCGTTCCTTCAGGTCGGCAAGTTCCTTGGGAGGAAGCTTGTAGACCATGTCGATGCTAGCCTGGTCCACTGCAAGAATGTCGGTAGAGGCAAGGATACCGATGTCACGGCAGGTGGGTTCCGCGGCGCTTGTGCCAGCGCAGTCGCAGTCCACGGACATACGGCGTAACACGTTGATGAAGCACATCTTGCCCTTGAAATGATCGCAGGTAGCCTTGGCGGAATCGCCCATCAGTTCCATGAACTTGGCACCCATAATCCAGTCGGCAGAGGCGTTCACGTCGGAAGTATTCAGGTGGACTTCGCGCTTACCAATCTGACCGCCGGCACAGCCGATAGCGATGTTCTTCATGGAGCCGCCGAAGCCGCCCATGGCATGACCCTTGAAGTGGGTGAACACCACCATGGAATCGTAGTTCAGCATGTGCTTGCCAACATGCAATTCCTTCAGCCAATAGCCGTCCTTCACAGGAATGGGAGTTTCGCCGTCTTCGTCCATAATGTCAACGACCGTAAACTTGGTGAAGCCATTGACTTCCAGAGCCTTGCGGTGGTCTGCAGTAGTATAACGTCCACCCTGGTAAAGAGTGTTGGTCTCTACGATGGTGCTGTTAGGAATGGCCTTCTGCAAGGCTTCATCCCATTCGCGGGGAATAATGTTAGGGCCGTTGGGTTCGCCAGTGTGGAGCTTGATGGCCACCTTGCCAGAGATGTTCTGCTTCACCTTTTCGTAAAGTTTCAGAACGCCAGCGGCACTGAGATCCTTGGTAAAATAGACGGTAGACACCTTGTCCTCCTTGGAGGTTTTTGCAGGAGCAGCGTTAGCGGCGTTTGCAGCACTTGCAAGACCAGCCACAGCAACGGCACCTGCAGAAGCCTTCAGAAAATCACGACGATCCATAACGGCCTTCTTATTAGAGTTCAATAATACGATACTTACGGTTGCCCATCTTCAGAGCTTCCATGGCAGGGAGCTGATGCAAGCCTTCGCGAGTTTCGATACGTTCCTTGATATCCTTCAGTTCGCCAATGGGCAGCTTGTAAACCATGTCTACGCTGGCCTGGTCCACAGCGAGAATATCGGTGGAAGCAAGGATACCGATGTCGCGGCAAGTGGGTTCAGCAGCGCCAACGCCAGCACAGTCGCAGTCCACAGACATACGGCGCAGCACATTGATAAAGCACATCTTGCCCTTAAAGTGATTGACGGTTGCCTTGCCGGATTCAGCCATGGCTTCCATGAAGCGCTTGCCGCTGTTGCTCCACTTGGGGTAAAGTTCCGGCTTTGCATTGTAATCCGGATCTTCCATCTTTTCGTGAATCATCTTCTTGCCCACATTGGCGTCGGCACAGCCGATGGCGATGTTCTTGAGGGAACCGCCGAAACCACCCATGGTATGGCCCTTGAAGTGGGTCAGCACCACCATGGAATCGTAATTCACGATATGGCCGCCCATGCTCATTTCCTTAAAGTGCTTGCCGCCAGGAACAGGTAGCATCACCGTACCTTCTTCGTCCATGATGTCCACGGGGCAGAAAGTCCAGCCGTTTACCTTCAAAGTCTCGCGATGCTTTTCGGTAGTATCGCGGTCGCTGGGATGGTAGTAAGTGTTGGTTTCCACAATGTTGGAATTGGGAATCAGGGCCTGCACAGCCTTCACCCATTCGCGGGGCAAAATGTTGGGGCCGTTCTTTTCACCGGTGTGAACCTTGATGGCCACCTTGCCGGAAATATTCTGGTTCACCTTGTTGTACAACTTGATGAGACCTTCGGCAGAAAGATCCTTGGTAAAATAGACGTTGGAAACATCCTTGCCGGCTTCCTTCACTTCCTGGTTCTTGGGCTTGCCAAAAACGGGAGTAGCCATGGCGCTGATCAAAGCAGCAGAGCCTACAGTCTTTATAAAATCACGACGATCCATTTAAGCCACCTTATGGAAACGACCCTTGGGGTCTTTAATGAGGAGCATGGCAAGCCAAATCACAAGGCCAAACGCCACAGCGGAGAAACCCAGGAAGGCGTCATTCAGCATGTCGCCTGCAGCCGGGGTGAAAAATTCAGCACGAAGTTCTGCATATTCAAAAATGGCATCCACGAACCACATGAGGGATGCGCCCCAGTACATGTAGCACAAGGGAGAAAGACGCATCTTGTTTTCGACATCGCGGTACCAGAGCACGGTGCAGAAAATCGCTGCAAAAATGGTTATGAGCAAAGTCATTACTTGTGAGCCTCGACTTCTGCAGGAACAGCCTTGTGGAACTTGCTGCGGACAGCCATGAGAGCGGCCCAGGCCACCGTAACAAGGCCCGCCATGGATGTACCCACGGTAGCGACTTCATGCCACATCTGGCTCATTGCCTCGGGGCTGGAAGCAGCTGTAAGGAAGGGGTAGAAGGCTTGCAGTTCGCCGTGCCAGACATGTTCGAAAGCCAACAGAACAGAACCGCCCCAAAGCATTTTAGAAAGGACCTTCAGATTCTTGCAGACAGCCTGTTTCTTGGTAGCAACCTGAAGATCAGCACCCTGCTTGGCAGACTTGTCGGTCTGTTCCAAAACAATGGTGGTGACGGTGGTAACGATGGCTTCAGCCATGGGGGCGACAAAACAGCACATAAGTACTCCTGTATTAAAATATTTATCACTTGAAATATAATACCTAGAGTCAACTCTAATGCAAGAACTTTTTCTAAAAAAAGGTCTAAACCCTCAAAAAATTAGGTTAGACCAATCATCTACGATACACCAAAAGTTAAAACAAGCATTATAATAGAAGATATTCAGCAAGGCAGCTAGAACGTCTTTCCTTCCAACTGTTTTGCTCAATATCGAACTCCAAAATCAAAGGCTCAGAATCTTCATTATCTTTGTAGATTACCAATTTCAATCGAGTTTCATCTCCGATAATTTTTTGCTGTACAAATATTCCCGCTCCAAGGACAGTCTCCCTAGTGTAGATATTTGCAGAATCAATTACAACTTCTTCTTGCCCTTTAAAAAACGTCCCCGTTACTTTTTTGGGGAGAGTCTTTCCATATTTGGTACTATCCAAATAAACTTGGATCATTTCAAAGTACCTTTCCAAAATTCCCTCCGAATTCAGGTCTATGTTTCCCCCAGTAATATCGGCAACCTTCACAAAGGTACTGTCGAACTTGACTATTTTCGATCTTTTCTCCACAAATATATAATAACTCTTGGCGTGACCACAATTTCCGCAATTCCACAAAAACAAGCAAGTAATGATTAGTAGTATTTTTTTCATGATCAATCAACTATGAGCCACGGAAGAATGTCAAATTGCAACATGAAAAATATAGTTATTTCCATAGCCCAATTTTTCATAGTTAGGGGTAGCCTCATAGCACCCAATTACATTTGCGACAAACATTTTATTAGACTTTATTCTACTAGGTAGTAGGACCGAAAAAAATCATTTTATGCAAAAAAGATTTTTTATCTCTTGTGTTAGAGTAAACTCTAGATTGTATATTTAGGGTATGAAAGATGAAAAGTTTGACGATATCGGTTTTGCAAAGCTGGATGTAAGCCGCGAGAACCGAACCGGTACCAGCGAGGCCATTTTCTGCCCCGGCAAGACTAAGGAACAGCTGTTAAAGATTCTTGAAACCTTCGTCAAAAACGGGTGTTCTGTACTGGGGACAAAATGCACTAAGGAACAAGCTAATTTTGTACAAGAAATGTTGAATGGCACGCCTGGTAAAAGCGGGGCTACGGACGCACCGGCAATTCGTTACGACGAGACTTCCAGAATCTTGACCATGAAGGTTAAGAGGACCGCAAAAAGATCTGCGAATGCGAAAGTCGCGAGAGCAGGCCGTTCACTTAAAGATTCCGTAGCCGTATGTTGTGCAGGAACCGCCGACTTGCCCATCGCCGAAGAAGCCGCCCAGACCGCAGAATTTTTCGGAGCCAAGGTTGAGCGCCACTTTGACGTAGGCATCGCAGGCATTCACCGACTTCTTTCAAAGATGGATGAAATCCGCAAGGCCGATGTCATTATTGCTGTCGCAGGCATGGAAGGCGCATTGGCAGGCGTTATCGCAGGACTTACAAAAGCCCCCGTGATTGCAGTTCCAACCTCTGTTGGCTACGGAGCATCCTTCAACGGACTGAGCCCGCTTTTGACCATGCTGAACACATGCGCAGAAGGGGTTTCCGTAGTGAACATCGACAACGGTTATGGCGCCGCCGTCAGTGCAGTGAGAATGTTACGCATCAAAAAGTAAAACACAGACGAATCAAAAATTTCAATGCGACTGAGAGCGCCGCGGACTTGAAGAATTATGAAATATCTTTATCTTGATGGATCTTGTGGTATCAGCGGAGACATGACCGTTGCCGCCTTGCTGGACTTAGGCGCATCCCGCGAAAGACTGGAGTCCGCCATTCACGCCATGCACCTGGAAGGAATGCATTGTCATATTGAAAGGGGCAATTCCTACAGCATCGCAGGGATGAACTTTGATGTTCATGTCCACACCCATCACGGTGAAGAAAGCGCCGACCACATAGATGCTCACGAAGAAGGTTACGTGGAATATCACCACGAGCATAATCACGAGCACCATCATGATCATTGCGAAGGGTATCATCACGAACATGGTCATCACCATGAGCACCGCCACCTGGCAGAAGTTTACCACATTCTAGAACATGCTGCTGGACATTGCGCAGAACACAATCCTGCCGCACCCGCATTTTCTAGCAACGCCCTGGACATCTCCAAGAAAATTTTCCGCATTATCGCCGAGGCCGAAGCCAAAGCCCACGGTGTCGCAGTAGAGGACGTTCACTTCCACGAAGTTGGTGCCATCGATTCCATCGTCGACATTATGGCGGTGGCCGTTCTTGTTGACGACCTGCGAGAAAATTTTGGCATTGAAAAGTGCGTGGTGACAGGGCTTAACGAAGGCTTCGGATTTGTGCAAACTCAACACGGAATGCTCCCCATTCCCGTTCCCGCTGTGGCAAGCATTGCAGAAGCCGCAGGCATTGCCCTCCACGTTACCGACACCAAGGGCGAGATGGTCACCCCCACAGGCATCGGCGTTGTGGCCGCACTACGCACCAGCGAAAAGCTTCCGGAACAGTACAAGATTTTAAAGACAGGCATCGGCCTTGGAAAGCGAGATTTCGGAAGAGCCAATTTCCTGCGGGCACAGATTATTGAAGATGTTGAAGTTCGCGACGCAGATGGCGAAAATATTTTCATGATCGAATGTAACATCGATGATCAAAGTCCCGAAGAATTGGGACTGGCCATGGAAAAGATCTTCGAAGCCGGCGCTCGCGACGTTCATTACATTCCCTGCTACATGAAAAAGAACCGCCCCGCAGTGATCCTGCGAGTTCTTGCCGACGAAGAAAAGTTACCGCAAATTGAAACCGCAATTTTCCGCCACACAACGACAGTTGGCCTCAGGCGTTATCCCGTAAGTCGCACCTGCATGAACCGCAGTTTCGCAGACATTGCAACACCTTACGGAACCGTCACCGTCAAGAAATGCGAGCTGGGCGACATCATAAAGTACAAGCCGGAATTTGACAGCGTCAAGAAAGTGGCCGAAGAAAACGGTGTCACCTACCGCGAAGTTTCCGACGCGACCAAAGCCAACGCAAAATTCTAAAGTTTAAAGTATCAGCAACGTTTTTATAAATCGCAGCCTACACACAACTTGCAGCCCGCGCAGTTCTTAAAAGTCGCAAAAAAGGGTCTCATGAATCTACAAGAAAAGAAAGAACGTCTTCAGGAAATTCTCCGCAGCTATGGCAAAGTGGCCATCGCCTATTCCAGCGGCGTAGATTCCACGTTCCTTCTGAAAGTAGCTCACGATACCTTAGGCGATAACGCCATCGCCATTACGGTAAAGTCCCTCCTGGTTCCCGCGGCGGAAATGGACGAAGCAGACGCATTCTGCAAACGCGAAAACATTTGCCACCAATTCATCATTCACGACGAAATGTCCGTGCCGGGATTCGCAGAAAATCCGCCTAACCGCTGCTACATCTGCAAAAGGCAAATTTTTTCTGCCGTCATCGAAACCGCCCGCAAAATGTTCGGCGCAGGTCTCTCCAGCGAGAACGAAAACTCAGCAAAATCATACGCAGAGTTAAAGAATCAGAGCGTAAACTTCGTCGTCTGCGAAGGAAGTAACAAAGATGACGAAGGGGATTACCGCCCCGGCATGAAAGCCATCGCAGAACTTTCCGTCAAGAGCCCCCTGCGAGAAGCCGGTCTCTCCAAATCAGAAATCCGCGAACTCTCCCAGGAACTCAACCTCCCCACCGCAAACAAGCCCTCATTCGCCTGCCTCGCCAGCCGCATACCCTACGGTCAAATCATTACAAGACAAAAATTGCAGTTGGTCGAAACCGCCGAAAAATTCCTGCAGGATTTAGGTTTCGTGCAATACAGAGTGCGCTGCCGCGAGGCCTCCCCCGCAACGGTCCTTACCGCCTCCATCGAAATTCTTCCCGAGCAATTCGACCTGTTCAAAACAAATCAAGAACTTATCATCCAGACCCTCAAAAGTCTAGGTTTTGCAGAAGTTCATCTCGACAAAAAAGGCTACCGCACCGGCAGCCTGAATGAAGCTCTGGGAGTTAAGCATCCAGCTCCATAATCACAAGATTTTCAAAAAATACCAGTTTTTCATTGTTGAGGCCATTTAGACCTCGTACTTTGCACGCACGTCTGCAGCCGACAGCCAGCCAGATTCCTTCGCAGATCGTTCTCCCTCTTCCAACGATTTTTGCAACTTATGCTCGGCGGCCAACACAGGAGACTCCTCAGAAACATTCTGAAGGACCTCGTTATAGTTTCGCAAATCAGACACAGGCAGAATACACGGCATACAAAACCTCCTTACCACAATATGCAAAATTTTTAAGTAAATACAAACAAATATCGAAAATATCATTCGTTTCGCAAAACGCTTTTTTATATTTAGTATGACATAGTTCAGCTTTGCGAAAGCAAAGCTGAACGACCGGATTTTTTGAGATTCGTCTCTAATTTCTATTCCAATGAAGCAGAGAATATCATTCTATTCACCTGTTGGGATGATTTCAGAATGCTAAGCTTTTGCGAGATTTTCTAACCTATTCACATTAATCAACTCGAAAACTTCCAGTCTAGAAGCTTACATGATATCGCGATTCCCAACTTCAGATTCCATTCTATCATATCCAACCAAGGCATAAGTAAAAACAGGTTCTACATTCTGTTTCTTCCTAAAACAACACATCTCTTCCGACAAGTTAATATCATTTTCAAAATAAATCTTCAAATAAAGGAACAAAGCCAACTGGTATTAACCTAACAACGCCCCCGCACTCTTCAACTTTCAGTACATTTTTTATTATTTTTCTTAAAGAACAAAATCGTCAACGCACTTTATCACAGAAAACTTTCTTAGAAGGACGAGATAATATGATTGATATTTCAACGGCAACCAAAATTCAGACAACGATTGAAGTAATACCTTCAGATGCACTTTTTGATGAATTAGGGAAGAATTCTTATGATTATAAGGATTTACTTTCTGAACTTATCGATAATTCCATTGCAGCACGAGAAAAAACGGAACTTTTAAATATAATTATCACGCTAAATGTTGATAACAACGGCAACAAACTTCTGTTTACTTACAACGACAATGCGAAAGGGATTTCTCGAGATAACTTAGGAGACGCCCTCTCCCCAGGAAAAATACAAACCGAAAATAGTTTGAACGAACATGGTCTTGGAATGAAGCAAGCTATTGCCGCTCTAGGAAAACTCAAATATATCTGCACTAAAACAAAGAACCAAGAAAAAGCGTGTTTCGTTAATCGTTTGGGCTTTGGGCCTATTGACA
Organism: Fibrobacter sp. UWH5; assembly: GCF_900142505.1. Classification (NCBI taxonomy): domain Bacteria; kingdom Pseudomonadati; phylum Fibrobacterota; class Fibrobacteria; order Fibrobacterales; family Fibrobacteraceae; genus Fibrobacter; species Fibrobacter sp. UWH5. Next base: position 11,161 of record NZ_FRBB01000003.1, read on the forward strand.
TTTTTGAAATAGATTGGGATCAACCATATGGTACAGAAATATGCGTAGAAAAACTTAAGCCAATAGTCGACACCAATCAAACAAATATTTCCAGAAGCATAACTCATTATTTAGGTGCACGTTATAGAAGATTTCTAAAAACAGATGCTCCTATAATGAAGCTCGTTATTAGGATATTCAATGTTGATACAAACTCTATTCAGAATGAATGGTTTATAACCGAAGAAAAACCCATATATTTTAGTCCAAATACTAGACGAAATGAACCTGTGTTCTCCAATTTTGAACTAAAGGGAACTTCTTGGAAAGCACGATTAACGTTTGGATACGCACCATCAAATGATGATGAATACGAAGAGTTAGGACTTGAGAAGCCTACAAAATTCGCTCCCTATCATGTATCAATAAAAAATCAGGGATTTGATATTATTTTCCATGATCGTGTAATTTTATTTCATCAGTTAAGCGAACTAGGAATCATTGAAGCTCGTCATAATCATTTCAATCTAATCCGTGGAGAAATCGAATTGATTTCTGGTTTTCAGACAGCCATTACTAAAAATTTAATGATTCAAGACGACGCTTTTAATGATTTAATAAACCAAGTGCGCAAAATTCTTAATGGAGAACAACCTGGTCCAAACAAGAAATCACACGATTATCTTAAGCGCATCAGCCACTCAGAGGAAATTCCAGAAAGATTGCTTAGAGATCGCCTTGCAGATTGGCTTAAAACAAATCCTGCTATTGGTCCCAAAAAAGATGTTGTCAGAGAGTATTCTATTGATGGAATAGAAGGTTTTATCGATATATTTGCGGATGGTGACGCTTGGGAATTAAAAACAGGTTCTGTATCCGCATTAGAAGTTTATCAACTTTTCATGTATATGGATGTTAAAGGGATAAATAAAGGTTTTATCATAGGAAAGGAAATCACATCAGGCGGAAAAGTCGCAATGGATCACATTTCAAAAATTCACCAGAAGACAATTTGTTTTTCTAAGATAACAGATTATCCAATATACCAAGCGCCTTCTAGAGAGGAAGTCGAAGAATACTACTAATTTTTCGAAAAAAAAATATAAAGTCATAATACATTCGGTATTCCATAGAAAAAAGATCTTTCTTTTATTAAGAAATATCTTTTGGTGCGAAGAAAACGATCAACAATGCTAGTAGCTCAAAGCAGTTTAATTACTGAGGAAACCTTAGCATTGTTGAATTTCCTCAACGCTCCAATTTTTCAAGCGCATTCACATCTAAAGTCCACAAATCATGCATTTTGTGGATTGTCAGAAAAAATCTTTCGCAGCATATCCAAGGCTTCTTCCTTGGTCATGCCGTCACCTAAAATTTGAGAATCAATGACTTCTTCTTTCATGGAATCCAAGAAAGTCTCTACGTCATGTTGGATTTTCTCAGGCAAGTTGATTTTCAAATCCACAGGCAACAGTGGCAAAAGTCTAAACACATCGTTCTTATGCTTCTTGTAATCATCTGTATTGACGTGTTCACCTTTTTCTTTTGATTCTTTCAAGTTCATCCTAGCTTTCATTTTATACAGAATCAAATACTCCGGCTTAAGAACTCTAATGCCATTCAAAACATCACAGCCTTCGCTTAAAAGATTGTAATAGCTTTCGTCAAGAATAATCGCAGACAAACTGGATACATCTTCCGCTATTGGGACTCGCCTAACATCCCCAGGAATAACTAAAGGATCTGTGCTTTTAGAGAGCAATTCTATCATTGAAGGATATCCGACTTGAGGATCGGTAAATCGATAGAAGCACGTTTTCGCTCTTTTTTGCTCACCACATGTATATTGGCCTTCTTTAATAAAATCCCAAAAAGTTTTTCCAAATTCAACATACCTTTGGGCATCAACAACCAACACCATATCGACATCTTTCGTTGAGCGAAACTTCAATCCGGCGTCTTCCATCAGGATAGAGCAAGCGGTCCCGCCGATGACGACATATTCGTCATTAAATTTTTCGAATTTTTCACGAAACTTTTCAAGGCCATTTACCATTGTACGGTCTCCATCATTTCTTCAAGGCATCCAACCACTCGTTCATCCTTGGATTCTTTCAACGACATATACAAAGAAAGGGGATCGACAACGCCATCTACGGCAAACAGCGAGGGATTATAACTCCATATCTGAACTTCAACCAGTTCCAATTTGCTGAACCACCTCAAACCAGCAGTGTAATCAATGACACTTGGGGGTAAATCCTTTTTTTGACAGGCATACGCATCAATACGCGGAGTGGTCAACATAGTTTTTGCAGAAAGAGCCGACTCACCGGCCTTCGGGAATGTTTCCTTCAAGTTATCCTTTGTTACAATGATTCGCTTTTTTATGGGATTTATCAAATAGGGTTTTGCTTTTTCAACCAGGCTCGTTCCATTGTCCGAGCAAGTCATCAGAATCGACCGGCCATTCTCCTGCAATCGCACCAGCCCAAGTTTTTCCAGTTCCCGAGAATACCTGGATACTGCCATTGCATTTAAACCTGTTTCCTGAGCGGCTCGCGCCTTGGTCACATAAGAGTCTTTCACTTTGTACAACATGTACAAAAAAAGCTGCTGCCCCTGAGGTGTCATTTTTTTAGGAAGGTCATTATCGTCTTCGTTCCGCACACCCGCAGCGCGGTTCTGGTTTTGCAAAGCCACTCCCAAAAACGGAAGGTAAATCAGGGATGTCGGCGCAATGAACGGAACTCGCTCTTGAATCAACGATTTACGCTGCGCATTAGAAGAATTCTTAAAAAGAAACGCCACCGGTCTCGTCAAAACTTGTTCGTACTTTTTAATCTGCCTTGCCAAAGCTTCTGCATCAAAGGATTCTTCGCCAAGGACAGCGACAACAACAAAACGGACTCCCTCTACGCAAGCATTAAAGAACCCACGATTTTTCACCATGTACAAAGGCAAGCCCTTGGGTTGAACAGCGATATCCACATTGCAGTCAAAACCATTTTCAAGGAAAATGCTCTTTACAAAATCGCAGATGTTCTCATTGTCAAAAAAGAAGAAAAAAGCCATATCTAAATACTCATTATAACATTCACTATCAAATGTAACATTTTAAAATGTTATAATCAAGTTTTTATGTTACATATTGTGTTTTTTTACTAAAAACAATGAAAACATGTTGATAAGTTGTTTATTTACTTTTCAAAGAAGACACATAATTCCGAACCCTAAGGCCTGTTTGAGCCTTAAGATTTCGTTGCTGTAGATTTTTTTGACAAAAGATGAAAATGGGTTAGTAAAAGAGGTCTCTTTTCCAATCAAATGTTTGGGGGAAGAACTACCTTCAAAACTCAGAAATTAAATTTGAATACTACCTGAATGGAATTCATTCTTCATATCCAGACTTTATTATGAGAGACAAGAAAGGTTCTAACCACCTTTTCGAAGTCAAGAGCGTCAACGTATCAAATAAAGCCCAATTTGACTCAGTGGAATACAAATCAAAAATCAACGCTCTGAAGGACTGTTATAAGCAGTGCTCTATTCTTACAGGCGATTATTACTATTTACCGGTGTTGAAAGATGAGGATTGGCAAATAACTGTTTTTTATAAGGGTGAAGAAGACTTTCTTACAAAGGAAATGTTTAAAAAATCTTTTGAAAGCCAATAAAATCGCTTCCGTATTCCGCTTGTCTTTAAATAAACAATCAACCCTCCCCGACGCCTTACTCCGGCATCGCATTTTTCAGAGCAGCACCTCCAGGTAAGTTTTCAGAATTTTGGAAACCCTAAGTTTCTTCGCGTATTCTGCAAGCTTATTTAAGTCCTTGCCATCCCATGCAGCGAACCTCTTAATTGCCGCCAGCAACAGTTCGTTGCTTACGCGGGATCTGTTCTTGATCAAATCACAAATTGTTTTTTCCAGGTCATAGCAGCGAACGGTATTACCAAAAGGAGTTTTCACCTCCGTCACTCCCAAATCAAATAGTTCTGGCTTGCAAGTGAATACCCTGCAGGCATTTTTCAGAGACAATGACGGTGCATGTCCAAAGGGAACTGTTATTGAATGTTCAAAAGGAGTCCGTTCCGAGAAGCCGTGCAAGAAAAGGGCCGTTTCGTGAGAAATAATCAAATTATCTGAACGAGACGAAATCATGAAGATTTCATCTGGAATTGCATCTGGCAAAACATACTGCCCTTGCGCCACCCGGACAAGTTCGCCCAACTTGCACAAAGACGATAACTGGGCCCGTGAAATTCCCACTGACCCGGACTTTGAGGAAAGCACAACCCCATTGTAAGCAGCAGCCACATCTTTCAGCAAGCCAATTTCTTTTTTCTCTTTAAAACTCATATCATAAAATTATATCTTATTTTATGATATTTGTCAATAGCAGAAGAAATCCCCGAAGCGGTTAACTTCGGGGACCTTGTAAAATGGATTCTATCGGGGCGTTGCCCCTCCAGAATGACGATTAAGCCTTTACCGTAGTAAAGGAGAATTCTTCTCCATCGGCATCATTCTTTTCGAGGCCATCAGCGGTTGCAGCCCACTTAATTGCGGTGGCTTGCGTTTCGCCAGCAATATAAGCTTCGTTTTCAGCAACAGCCTGCTTGAACATTTCACTTTCAGAGAACAAGGTCACTTCGATCTTGTCAGTGATGGTGTAGTTCTGTTCCTTACGGCGGTTCTGGATGCGGTTTACCAGTTCGCGGGCCACGCAGGCGCGGCGCAGTTCGTCGGTAACGTTCAGGTCCAGAGCCACGGTGAAGTGACTGTCGGCGTCAACGGCAAGGCCTTCCGGCACAATGCGCTGGATCATGAGGCAGTCAGCACCCACTTCGCCGAATTCGAACTTGATGGTTTCACCACCCTGCAGAGCCTTGATTTCGTCAGCGCTCAGGCTGTTTAGCTTTGCAGAGATGACCTTCATGTTCTTGGCGTATTCAGGACCCTTGGCCTTGATGCCCAGGAAGTTGGGCTTTGCGGTAAGCTTCACCAGAACGGTTTCGTCTTCCAGGAACTTCATTTCGCGAACGTTCAGTTCTTCGAGGATGAGGTCCTTCATGGTTTCGGCAACGTCCTTTTCTACAGCACCATGGGGCACCACAGTCATGGAAGCAATCGGCATACGGTTCTTTACGTTGTTGGTAGCGCGGATAGCGCGGCCCATTTCAACCATACCGCGGACCATGGCAATACGCTGCACCAGAGCTTCGTCCTTCAAGGATTCGTCTGCGCTGGGGAATTCGCAGAGGTGTACGCTAACAGGTGCGTTGGCATCCACTTCGCGAACGAGAATCTGGTAGATTTCTTCGGCCAGGAGCGGCAGGAACGGAGCGAGAATCTTGCTGAAGTCCACCAGCACCTTGTACATGGTTGCATATGCTGCATTCTTATCGCCATCGTTTTCAGACTTCCAGAAGCGGCGGCGGCTACGACGGACGTACCAGTTGGTCAGGTCATCCACAGCAGCGATGATTGCGGGCACCACGTTGTACAGGCGATAAGCCTTCATTTCCACTTCGACCTTAGCGGCCAGATCCTGCAGGGTTGCAAGCATCCAGCGGTCCAGTTCGTTTTCAGACTTTACTTCCTGACCCGGTTTCCAGTTGAGCTGGCCCTTGGCGGCGTCTGCATTGTGGTTAGAAACGAAGAAGCTAACAGCGTTCCACAGCGGCAACATCACCTGCTTCACGATACCCTTCACGCCTTCTTCAGAGAAGCGCAGGTCTTCGGCCTTAAGGGCAGCAGAGTTGATGAGGAACAGACGGATGGCGTCTGCGCCGGTGCGTTCGATAAGTTCGTTGGGGTCCGGATAGTTCTTCTTGGACTTACTCATCTTGGAACCGTCTTCGGCCAAGATGATACCGTTCACGATCACGTTCTTGAAGGCGGGCTTCTGGAACAGAGCGTTAGAAAGAACAGTCAGGGTGTAGAACCAACCACGAGTCTGGTCAAGGCCTTCGGCAATGAAGTCAGCCGGGAAGCTCTTTTCAACCAGTTCCTTGTTTTCAAACGGATAGTGGCGGCTGGCGTAAGGCATGGAGCCAGATTCGAACCAGCAGTCAAACACTTCCGGAGTACGTTTGAATTCCTTGCCGTCCTTCTTGATGACAATCTTATCTACAAAGTGCTTGTGCAAGTCGTCCAGAGTTTCGCCGGTGAGGTCAGCCAATTCCTTGATGGAGCCCACAGCGATCATTTCGCCGTCATCAGCAATCCATACGGGAATCGGGGTACCCCAGAAACGGTTACGGGAAAGGTTCCAGTCGCGGGCGTTGGCAATCCACTTACCGAAGCGGCCGCTCTTGATGTGGTCGGGAACCCAGTTCACGGTCTGGTTGTTTTCGACCATCCATTCCTTCAAAGTCTTGGTGACACCTTCTGCGTTGGTGACTTCGCCATCGATCTTCAAGAACCAGGTCTTGAGGGCGCGGTACAGCAGAGGCACGCCGGTACGCCAGCAGTGGGGGTAGCTATGAACGAAGGTTTCGTGCTTGAACACGCGGCCCTGTTCCTTGAGGTAGGCGATAATGCTCTTGTCGGCTTCCTTTGCACCCAGGCCCTGCCACATGGGGACCTTGTCGGTGAACTTGCCTTCGGTATCCAGCGGGTCGAAAAGACCCAAGCCAAGGCTTGCACCAAGCTGGAAGTCTTCTTCACCGAAGGAAGGAGCGATATGCACAGCACCGGCACCGTCTTCGTCGCTAACAAAATCTGCAACGTAGATTGTGTAACGCTTTGCAAGTTCTTCCGGAGTTGCATAAGCGTCGCTAATGTGGAACAAAGCTTCGTACTTGAGACCAGCAAGGTCAGAGCCCATGCACTTGTCCACGATGTTTGGCTGCTTGAAGTAAGCGCCTGCGCGGGTACCCATGACCCAGAACTTCTTGCCGTCCTGTTCAACGCAAACGTATTCGGCGTCAGCCTTCACTGCAATAGCGAAGTTGGAAGGAAGAGTCCAGGGAGTGGTGGTCCAAACCAGGATGTTGGAACCAGCAAACTTAGCGTCGTCGGAAACCAGCGGGAAGATAAGAGTCAAGGACGGGTCCTGGCGATCCTTATAGCCCTGGTTGGTTTCGAAGTTGGAAAGCGGAGTTGCAAGAGCCGGGCTGTACGGCTGGATGCGGTAGCCCTGATAGATGAGGCCCTTGTCGAAGCACTGCTTGAACACCCACCACACAGATTCCATGAAGTTCTTGTCCATGGTCTTGTAGCCCTTGTCGAAGTCCACCCAACGGCCCATGCGGCGAACCGTCTTGCGCCATTCACCGGTGTACTTCAGAACCTTGCTACGGCAGGTTTCGTTAAACTTATCTACGCCCAGGTTCTGGATTTCGGCAACGCCAGCCAGACCTAGTTCATTCTGCACCAGAGATTCAATAGGCAGACCGTGGCAGTCCCAACCGAAACCGCGGGGAACCTTCTTGCCCTTCATGGTCCAGTAACGGGGAACGATATCCTTGATGGTACCAGCCAGCAAGTGACCATAGTGCGGAAGGCCCGTTGCAAACGGAGGGCCATCGTAGAAAGTATAGGGTGCAGTTTCCGGACGGCTGTCCAGAGACTTCTTAAAGCTATCATCCTTATCCCACAATCCGAGCACGCGCTCTTCGATCTGCGGGAAGGTTTCTTCCTTTTGTACTTCGCGGAATAACTTTGCCATTGTTTACCTCGGGGCATACAGCCCCCTATTAAATACGGGCGTAAATTTAGCAAAAGGCGAACATCGTGACATTCACGCTTGCGTGAAATGGCATGATTGAGCCGTACTAAATGCAAGCAAAGCTTGTCAGATAGAAAAAACAAAAAGGGGGGCAGCCGCCCCCTCGCTCCAACTTTTGCGCAAATCAGTCTAAAAAGCAGGCCGCGCAAAATTTTACGCTACCCCCACTCCTAAGGGGACACCCCTTAAAAACCCCGATAAATTTCAATCATCAAAGCACAGGTCCTCTTCTATCATCGGCAAAGAGACAAAGTAATAGCCATCACGGCAGCCCAATCGAGACTAAACAGAAAAATCGTAATTTTGAGCGTCATTTACCAATAAACTACTTTTGTAACCGAAAAGCCACGCAGTGTCTTGCAACGAAATTGCATAAATGTGTGTTTTCCCCATTATCAAGTCGTCAACATCAAGGACATTTATACTGTCATTTTCCTCAACATCAAAATAAACCTTCCCATTCTTTACGGTTGTATCATGTATGACATAACATCCATATACAACAAACCAATCCTCACGTTCAGAATCAATTTTCCCTTCATCATAGGTATAATGATAAAGGAGGTCTTCCTTATTTTTTCTATAGAGTAATTCGTTAACGCCTTCGCAAAGAACTTTGTCGCCTATATATGCTTTAACAGACTTGACCGGCTTTGTTGAAATTACGCTAATCACCGTAATTTAATTTGTATTAATTTCATTAGCGCACTTATAAGGATCAACACACGAGACCAACATGAGCGAACAAAATGCGAATAAAATTCTGCTCTTTCTCAAAAAAATTTCTCGCATTATTTCATCCTCTCTTGTTCTAAAATTTCATTAAACGCACCCATTCCTAAGGATACCAAATCGGAATATTGCCGATCTGATTTTACCGCTACGGGCAAATATTTTCCGACAAAGATTCTGTCAATTTCATCGCTAAACATAACCCGTTCCAATGTATTTAGTAAACTGGCTTCAAAAAGACTAAAATCAAGATTTACTTCAGCATTAAGCTCTCCAATAAGTTCAATTCCCAAAGAGGTAAAAACTGCATAGGGATGCATTTCCTCATACGTCATTTGCGGATTATCATAAAAAGCAATCCACTGATTCTGTATGGCCCGAGCCAGATAGCGATAAGCGGCTCTCTTTTCAGGACTGTCTGGAATTTTCGCATCAATTAGAGAATCCAGGTCATCCCTTACACCATTTCCATCTCTGTCATAACCTAAAATTTTTATTCTCGCCGTATCTGCGGCTGTTGCAACATCGTCGTAGTGCTCATTCGATACAGAGGGATGCAATTCATCTGCATTTTCAAACGAAGAACTAGATAAGTTCCTCCCCAAAGATATTAGGGCAGCTGTCAAGACGCTCAAGAATAAAAAAATCAAGAAAGCTTTTTTCATGCCAAAAAATATAAACAAAGCACCCCCAAGGGAGTGCCGTGTTTAATGACAATGCCGTCATCTCTAGGTGTTTTGCAAGAAGGATATGATTTGTTCTTCATGTTCCGTGAAATAACCACGCCAGATTTTTTCAAGTTCATCCAGCTTGTCATCGGCAACATCGTCCAACTTGTATTTTTTACCATTTGCAGACGGCGAAAGCACATGGACGTTTTCTCTACCGATATCAGCCATGACCTGGTAATCGCCACTCTTGCCAGAACGGGCAACCCATTCATTAAGCACGTAGCTACCCCAGCCAAGCAAGGTCTGGTTGTCTTCAACGCGAACCATCATATCCATGTCAGTATCAAAGGTAAGGATACGGTAATCGTCGCGGAAACCAGCTCTCTTCAAGCCTGCATTCAAAACCGCAATGGGAGAATTTGCCCACATGCCACCGTCGGCATACCAAGTATCGCCAAGTTTTTCAACGTCAAAGTAGGTAGGAGCACAAGTGGACGAAAGAACCGCGAACCACTTATCCACATCGGCATCGCCTCTGTCCCAAACCTTTTCTACAGACTTTTTACCATTGAGTCGAGTTGTGGGAATGAAAATCGGTTTTTCCCAATCGCTGCACTTACCCTTCATGCAGTCCATTAGAAGTTCTTTCAAGCGTGCATGATTATAAGTCGGCTTTTTAAGATCCTTAATGCGTTCCCACAAGGAATATTTCTTGAAAATATCCTTCAAGTTATCGCGGTAGAACTTACGGATCTTTTCTGCAGACATTCCCTCATCGAGGCAAGCCGCTACGATAGCGCCGGTAGAGGTACCACCAAAAGCGGCAGCATTCTTAGAAATCCAGCCTTCCCCAAGCTTCTTTTCAATTTCACACATCAGCGCAACCGGACCAATGCCCAGCGCACCACCACCATTAATAGATATAGCCAATTTATCTCTTCTCATAGCGGGCCAATTATAACATTTGTTAATACACCGTATTAACAGAATCCATACAATATGACTATTTCCTTACATCTTGTAATATTGGAAATGAAATTTTTTTGAAAAAAAAACATCCTGAGATCGTATTTTGTTCCCTAAGAATGGAAGAAAATTATGAACAGGATCATCAAAAAAGCATTTTTAGGGATTTCCGTAATCTGCGGGCTTGCTTCAGCAGGTTCCGTCAAAAGCCCCTTCGTAACAGTCCCCTGGAATGGCTATTCTGGCGCGGCCAGCTTTACCTTCGATGACGGATTCTACCAGGCAGAGCCTCTTTCCCAGATTCTCGAGGATATGCCCGAAGTCAAGGTGACTTTCTTCCTTACTAATATGGGTATGAACCTGCTTGACTACTTTGGCCCCACATACGCTGAACTTGCAAAACAGGGGCATGAAATCGGCAACCATACCAACAACCATTTCGACCTCACCTCCATTGCAGAATCCTCCCTGAAATCAGAAATTATCGATTTTGCCGGGGAACTGGAGCAAATCATGGGCTCTTATGGAGCTGAAGTGAGCGTCACATCCCACGCACTCCCCTACAGTCAAAACAGCGACATTGTTTCTAGCGTCATTGATGACCGCCATTTCATCAATCGCAGTGCAGGCGGACCGGGTAAACACGACTGGAATGTGGAACCCAACTGGAGCAATATGGATTCCAAGGTTTGGTACACCACCCCCAACGCCGAAGAAGATTTCCTCAACTCTATCGATGCTTCAGCCATGGCCCCTTCCTGGCTGGTTCTTCTCAATCATGGAATCGCCGATCTTGGAGAAGGTTATATCACCCAGGATCTGATGAAGGAATTCATTCAACGTGCCGTAAAAAACAATATGTGGGTTGCCCCCTTTAGCACAGTCGGGGCCTACTACCGCGCCCACTTTACCCTGGATACCGCCAAGGCCGTTGCCGATGGAAACAATATTACCGTCACATGGGAAATGCCCCACAAGAATATGCCCAAAAGCATTCCTCTCAAGGTCGTCATAAACGAAACTTTCGTCAGAGAAAATTTCGGCAACAATGCGAGCATCTACATCGAACAGGATGGTAAAAGAATCTACCCCGATGAAGACGGAATTTTCATTCTTGAATTCACTTCTTTAAAGGCAACCATCTACGGCTCCTCCAAGACTCCCGACACCAAGCCCTACATGGTTCGTTCCGACCTTAGAACACAAGACGATCCCTTCTCCGAAAACACAACGTACACCCTCCTGGATGCAAAGGGAAGACGCCTTGGTAATATTACCGAATTCAAAGTCCCCGATTTTATGCCCAAGGGCCCCTACATCATCATCTCAAAGACTCCTGGATTCGCCGCCAAGGTAAGAAAGGTCATCCACTAGAGAACAACAGCACCTCCAATCCAAAACTTTAAATTAATTTTGAAGAAACGTTTTGGATTTGACTTATGGCAAAAAAGAGTTTAGCGAAATCGGCGGTGAGAACACTCATCGCCACTTTAGGATTAACGAGTTTTAGTATGGCCGTGCCCCCTCTCACTACAGTTCCCTGGAACGGCCATGTCGGCGCCGCCAGTTTCACCTTTGATGACGCCATGGAAAATCAGGTGAAGAACCTGACTCCAATCCTGGAAGAAATGCCAGACGTCAGGGTGACCTTTTTCCTTTCAAACATGGGCGGAAACAGCCTTAGGCAAAACGGTGCAGGTTTCGCCAAACTGGCCAACATGGGCAACGAAATCGGCAACCATACCGACAACCATTTGCAACTCCCCGATCAAGATGACGCCAACCTAAAATCGGAAATTACTGATTTCGCTACGGAAATCGAAAAAGTCATGGCCGAAAACGGAGCCGAAATCAACATCACTTCCCACGCCACACCCTTCTGCGCCAACAACGAAAAAGTATCTGGCGAAATCAACCAGCATCATTTTATTAACCGCGACTGCGGCTGGCATGGGCGAAACGACTGGGATGTAGAACCGGAATGGTTAGGCATGGCCTCCCGAGTCTGGAATTCTTCGGAAACGGCGGACACAGAACTTCTAGAAGCGTTAGATACAGCCGCATTCATTGGCGATTTTTCAAATGCAAATCCGTGGGACGTTCAGGTAAAGGGAGGTTCCTGGCTAGTTCTGTTGAACCACGGCGTATCAGATGAAGGCGGTATGAGCATCACCCCCGAAGCCATAAAGAATGCCTTTCAACGTGCCCTAAAGAATGACTTGTGGGTAGCCCCATTTAGCACGGTAGGCGCCTACCATAAAGCACATTTTATAATGGATAAGGCAGAAGGTACCGCAAACGATAAGGAGTACAAGATCAGTTGGGAAATGCCCCACCCGCATATGCCCAAGAGCATTCCTCTCAAGGTAAAATTGAACGAAGAATTCCTGAAGGAATCCGGTTTTACTGCCGATGACAATATCGTTATCGAACAGAACAACAATGAAATTCAGCCCGACGAAAACGGGATCTACACCATTGAATTCTGCGATTTAAGTCTGACTATTAAAAAGTCGGCGGGAACATCTAAACTGAAATCCACCATTAGCACAAAACGCAAAACCGATGGCAATCACAGCGGCATTTTTGATTTGAACGGTAAGCGACTCAACACACGAAATCGCCCGAAAAATTCCACGCCTACTTTCCTTTTTCCTTAGCCTTCTTACGGCGCCAGGTCTTGAATTCGCTATATAACGTGCTGACGGTATAGACGAACAGCATAAACTTGACGGTATTCGCCGGCTGATTCAAGTTGCACATGCCCCAGGCAATGGTCATAATCGGCAGGTGAATCAGGTAAGGATAGAAAGAAGCCTTGCCCACTTTGCGTACAATTCCGACAGTGAAAAGCCTGGCCATAAAGCCCTTGCCGCTCAAAAGCGACACCAGGAACAATCCGTACAGCATCACCGGAACGGAATGGTGTGCAAAATAGTTCCAACCAGGATTGGCCTTGGGACTCATGATAAATAGGCTTCCGTAAATGGCGGCAAGTACCACAAACTGGGCTATGCCACTGACAAAATTCTTTTTCAGGTAGTCAAAGCAACCTTCATTGTACAATCTGAAAAGGACCATGCCGAAAAGGTATTCGAAAATTCGGACCGGAGCAAAAATGTGGAAGAAACGGTATTTGGCGCCGTAGCCATCAAACCAAAGATTTCCGCTAAAGCCAAAGAAAATGGCCCACAAAATTCCCGGAATAAACAGCGTGCCAAAAAGAATCCAGAGAGTACGATTATTCTGCTTGAACAACCAACGGCTAAACCAGGGCGTAATGGCATAACAGACGAAGAAGCTGGTAAGGGACCAGGAAGGTTCATTCAGTTTCATGCCCAGATCGGGAACAATGGACCATGTCAAAGTCAAGTGCAAAATCAAGCTGCGCCAGGGATGCGTCATATTGGCAAGACCCTTGCTCACACAATCTGAAACTTCACTCAAGCCCGGCAAATGGGTGTATCCGCTGAACTTCACGATCATGGCCACGAACATGAGCAAGGTCATAAAGAAGTGAAGGCGGTACAGTTTTGAAATGCGACCGAACATAAAGGGGATAACAGGAATGCGACGGTCGGGATCGCTAAACTTACTTGCAAAAAGGAAACCTGCCAGCACATAGAAAATACCAGCAGCAAACGCAGGAGCGCTAAGAATAGGCATCAGCCATTTATAGTCAGCCAAGTAGCCAAGGGCATTGGAACTGGCCAAGTGAAGCAGCACAATGTTCACGCTAGCCAACAGGCGAAGGCCATCCAAAGCGGGAAAGTAATTTTTCTTAGGTGCAGTCTTTGCAGAGGAATTCGTTACGGAATCGGTCATAATCTTACTGCCGTTGAGTGTCAGCGGAATTTTCGTTTGAAGTTGAATTTTGCGGGCGGGGAACAGCGACGTTTTCGCGAGTCACCACACTTTCGCGGGCCAACGCCGCCGTAGTACGGGTTACAGCACGACGCTGTTCACGCATACTGGCCAAAGCCTTGGAACGCTTACGGGCGGACTCCTGAAGGTCCACCGACTCATCATATTCATCTACGATTTCTCGGCCAAGAATTTCTTCAAGAACATCTTCGAGACTAACGACCCCCGCAATGGCGCCCCATTCATCCACAACGCCGACAATATGTCCACGCTGTTTCAAAAAACGGAGCAGCAACTTATCCAGAGTCAAGGAATCAGGAATCAGCTGAAGGGGACGCATCAACTGACGCAACTTAATATCTCGATGACCGTCAGCCAACTTGTTGTAGGCATCGCGCCTCAAAATCGTTCCAATCCAATTGTCCTTATTCTTTTCGTAAAGGGGAATTCGGGAGAACGGCCAGTTTCCGCGTTCGTCCAGGGATTCACCCAAAGTCTTATTGGCATCCAGCGAGAACACCACCTGGCGCGGTGTCATCACCTTACGCACGGGAACCGATTTCAGCGCAAGAATATTCTTGATCACCAGGGACTGCTGACGGTCAATCACGTCTTCACGCAGGCCAAGGCTAACAAGGCTGTTTATATCCTCGATGCTCACATCCTTCTTTTCCTCGGATTCTCGAGTCCAATGTTTCGTCAAAGTCAGACAGAGCCAGATTAGTCCAGTCCAGGAAAGAATCTTCGTAATGTAGTAGAACGGAACTGCAACTAGGGGGGCTACAATCTTGGCCTGTTTCACGCCGAGAGTCTTAGGCGTAATTTCACCAAAAAGAAGAATCAGGATGGTCAGCACAATAGGTAAGGCCACCTGACCTGCAGGAGGCAAATTCCTTACAGCCAAGGCCGTCGCCAAGGAAGCACCAACAGTATTGGCAACCGTATTCACCACAAGAACCGACGCAATATAACGGTCAATATTATCCTTTACATGGGACATATAGCGGGCCGTAAATTTCTTCTGTTTTTGCAGAAGTTCTATGGTAGCAGGAGGAATGCTATAAAAAGACGCTTCCGTCACAGAACAGAACGCAGACGCCCCAAGACACAGAAGAACTGTTATGACAATACCTAACATTATTCCATCTCCCACAAATTGGGTTCAATGGCCCACAACTGAGTCTGATTCATTTCAGTAATGAAATTCACAAAAGCCTTAGAACTAGGCATCGGCAAAGTATAAGCCTTGTCAGAATCAAGAATCATCAAATCCACATCCGTAGACTTACTTACTCCAGCAAGATCCTTTGCCGCAGCGATGGCATCATCGATACCGCCCAGCTTATGAACAAGCCCCGCAGCAACAGCCTTCAAGCCCAACATAACACGTCCGCCACCATAACTGGAATCTACCGTAGCCTGGGGAATACCAGTCGCCCTCGAAACCACGCCAGTAAAGCGGTCATAGAAATCATCCATGTATTCCTGGAGAGCCGACTTTTCCACATCGGTCCACGGACGGACAAAAGTCTCGGCATCCGCATAATCGTGAGTTTTCACCGGTTCTGCACGAAGTCCCAACTTACTCATGAGTCCCGAGGCGTCAACCTTGCCGCCATAAATACCGATGCTACCCACGATGGCCATGGGTTCTGCCACAATAAGGTCTGCACCACAGGCAATATAATAACCGCCAGAAGCACCCATATGACCAATGCTAGCCACCACAGGAATTCCCCTTTCGCTTACATGGCGAAGTGCCGCCCAAATCTTATCAGAGGCAATAGCGCTTCCGCCAGGAGACGAAATGCGGACAATCAACGCTTCTGCACCAGATCCAGGCAACTTGCGAAGAGATTCCGAAACAGATCGTTCCATGCGATTATCAATGGACCCATCAATATTCAGAACAGCAAACTTTGTGCGGGGAGTCCAACTTTCATTGAAAATCTTCTTGTCTGTAGGACGCCAGGTGCGGTAACTAGCCCAAGGCGCATCAAAACCAAAGAAAGACTTGATTGCATAGGCGGGAACCTGGTCAATATACAGCATGGTATCCACAAGCCCAGCCTTCTGTGCAGCCTTCGCCGTAACCATAGGCTTTGTAGCAAGCGTATCTAGATAGGCCACTGCAGAATCGATCGACATGGTCTTGGCGATTTTACGATTAGCAATAATCAACTCAAGAGTTTTCCACAAATCCCTATACAGGGAATCCATATTGGAACGGGCCTCCACAGACATGGAATCGGCAATATAAGGTTCTACGGCAGACTTGAATTTACCATGACGCAGGAATTCAACTTTTACACCAAGCTTGTCAAACAGACCTTTATAGAATAAGATGTTTCCGCCCAGGCCACGCCAATTCAGATGAGCCGAAGGCTCCACCACAATACGATCTGCATTGGAAGCTGCCA
Organism: Fibrobacter sp. UWH5; assembly: GCF_900142505.1. Classification (NCBI taxonomy): domain Bacteria; kingdom Pseudomonadati; phylum Fibrobacterota; class Fibrobacteria; order Fibrobacterales; family Fibrobacteraceae; genus Fibrobacter; species Fibrobacter sp. UWH5. The sequence continues at coordinate 27,530 of NZ_FRBB01000003.1, forward strand.
AAAGGACAGATGGACGAATATCATCAAGATAGGCAACCACCTTGCCCCCGCGAGCACGATGCTTCATCACACAACGGTTGATTTCATCGGACACTCCGATGTTTCCCTTATAGCCCGAAAAGTCAAGAATGACAAGACCACTAGAAGGATCACGGAACATATGTTCAAAAAGATTGCGGACCTTCCAGATACTAATGGAACTCTTGCGGAAAAATGCAAATTCATCCTCCCGTTCAGACACTTCCATATCCAGGGGTACACGAATAATCTGGGCACTCAAACTTGAACGAGGATTGCGGGCAGAATGAAATCCCCAGGCGCCGCCCTTGGGCAACAAATCGTCATACACATGCAAGGCGAAATTGTTGTAACCCCCGATAGGCATCGAAAAACTCAGTCGATACCCGTCATCCCCATAAACGGGTAGCTTAAGTCCCCAGCGGAAACCATAAGATTCCAGTTCTAACAAGAGACGATGATTCTCGAAATTTTCAACGTCATAGCTAAGGCTGAAAAAATACCCCAGACGAAGGGTCGCTCCAAAATTATGAATTCTCTTCTGGGATTCCGGACCGATAAAAAGCAGATTATCACAGGAATAGCCAAGAGAGAGACTGCGGAAAGGGCGAATCAGGACACCAGGCGCATAACTCCACTCCGTCCCACGGAATTCAGAACTGCGGAAGGCCGTAATGCGTGTTCCCAAAAACAGGTAGCGGTTCAACCAGTCAGAACCGTGAGTTAGACTCCAACGTGATTCATCAAGCCCATCGGGCCCCTGCACATAATCAAAACCAGCAGCCCAATGATCCAAATTACCGCCGGCACGAATATTGGTAATTCCATTGTCAAAATCGTAGGAAACCAAGCCGCCCTTGGAATCAAAAGCAGGCACCCCCGCAGGGTTCCCCCAGATTCCATGTTCATTTTCCAGGGATACAAAACCCGACTCGCCAGGAATATAGGCGAAGGCCATCGAAACAAAAAAAACAATAAACACCGCAATCAATCGGGTGCTTTTCAAATAGTCAAATCCATTCTTCATAAACGCCATCACTATATAACATATAAAATTCACGAATATGTTTTTTTCTAAATTTGCCGTGGAAAGCATAAATACAATTCCCTAACAAGGGGAGTCTAGGTATAATGGCAGACAATTTAAAGAAAAAAACCGCGCACGGAGTCATTTGGAGTGCCATAGAGAGATTTTCTACGCAGGGTGTTCAGTTCTTATTCGGCATCATCCTTGCTCGAATGCTTACGCCTGCAGACTATGGTGTAATCGCCATGCTAACCGTCTTTCTGGCCATCAGCCAGACATTCATTGACAGCGGCTTTTCAAATGCAATTATCCGAAAAATTGACCGTACAGAAAAGGATATGGCCACCATGTTCTTCTTCAATATCGGTATGTCTCTGTTTTGCTATGCAGTCATATTCCTGTTGGCACCATTCATCGCGCAATTCTACGCTATGCCAGAACTCACTCTCGTTTTACGAGTTCTTGCTTTAAAGATTATCGTACAATCCTTTAACGCGGTCCAGACAACAACACTTGTCATAAGAATTGACTTCAAGAAACAGGCTAAAATTTCGCTTGTGTGCGCAGTCATTTCCGGCGCCGTAGGCATCTTCTTTGCATACAATGGTTATGGAGTCTGGGCACTAGTCATCCAGGCGCTCTTCAGCACCGTACTCATGTCTACCCTATATTGGCTTGTCGTACGTTGGCGTCCCACCTGTTTTTTCTCCAGGGAATCCTTTAAGTATCTGTTCTCCTATGGTTCAAAGTTGCTCATTTCCGGAATCATTGACACCGTCTACAACAACATTTATCCGCTTATAATCGGAAAGTACTACACCCCCGCCCAGCTGGGAGGATACTCCAAGGCCGAACATTTTGCCCAATTCCCTTCGCTCAACATCACCCGCATTCTGCAACGAGTATCATTCCCGGTCCTCAGCAAAATGCAGAACGAACCTGAGCGTATGCGCAACGGTTATTTGAAATTTTTAAACATGTCCACCTTTATCGTATTCCCGTTAATGATGGGCCTGTTCGCACTGGCAAAACCATGTACATTACTTTTCCTGACAGATCGTTGGGAAGGTATGATCATCCTGCTTCAAATTCTTTGCCTTGCCATGATGTGGTACCCTGTACATGCAATCAACCTAAATATGCTCCAGGTTCTCGGCAGATCCGACCTTTTCCTAAAGTTGGAAATCATCAAGAAAACGGTTGGATTTACCATCCTCATCATCACCCTTCAAATGGGTGTTTTGGAAATGTGCATCGGCCAGGTCATCTCCACATGGATAAGTCTTTTCATAAACACATTCTATTCCGGTAGGTTTTTGAAAGCCGGTTTTTTCACTCAGATGAAGTTCCTGTTCCCCGCATTCCTGAATGTATCCATTATGGCAGCACTAGTCATAGGGATAAACAGCCTGCTACCTGAGAAACAGTATGCTTTGCAGATTGCAACAGGAATAGCAGTAGGTTGCATTTACTATTTTATCACCAGTTATCTCTTTAATAAGAAGACCATTGACGAACTACTAAGCATGATCAAGAGGAAATAAAATGGACAACAAGCTGATTACAGTTACCTCCCCGCTCCTCCCGTCTCTGGACGAGTTCATTCCCATGCTTCAAGACATCTGGGACCGCAAATGGTTAACAAACAATGGTCACTATCATGAAGAACTGGAAAAAGCCCTGGCAGATTACCTCGGCGTAAAATACATCAGCCTGTTCACCAACGGCACGCTGCCCCTGATTACCGCTCTGCAGGCGATGAAAATTACTGGAGAAGTGATTACCACACCCTATAGTTTTGTGGCAACCACCCACTCAATCTGGTGGAACGGACTGAAACCGGTATTTGTAGATGTTGATGAAGAAACTGGCAACATCGACCCCGAAAAAATTGAAGCAGCCATTACCCCGCACACCACGGCCATTATGCCCGTCCATGTGTACGGAACCCCCTGCAACATGAAGCGCATCCAGGAAATCGCAGACATCTATGGTCTGAAGATTATCTATGATGCCGCCCACGCCTTTGGCGTCAAAAAAGATGGTGAATCCGTATTGAAGGCAGGCGACATGAGCACCCTCAGTTTCCATGCCACCAAGGTTTACAACACCATCGAAGGTGGTGCCTTAGTTTGCCATGACGAAGCCACCAAAAGGCGAATCGACTTCCTCAAGAACTTCGGTTTCAACGGCGAAACAACCGTGGTCGCCCCGGGCATCAACAGCAAGATGGATGAGATTCGTTCGGCATACGGCTTGCTGAACTTGAAGCAGGTGGACAGCGCCATCGAAAAACGTCAGGCCGTAGCAAACAGATATCGCGAAGCATTCAAGAACATCCCGGGAATCCGATTCCTCCAGGATATTGAAGGTGTTCGACACAACTATGCCTACTTCCCCATCTTCATTAGCGAAGAATACGGCATCAGTCGCGACGCCCTTTACGCAAAATTGCAAGAGCACAATATTTTTGGGCGCCGCTACTTCTACCCGCTAATCAGCACCTTCAGTGCCTACAAGGGGTTGGAATCCGCTGACCCCAAGAATCTTCCTGTAGCACATAAACTTGCCGACCAGGTGCTCTGTCTGCCCATGTTCGCCGGCCTTGACGAAGAAGGTGTGAACAGAGTTATTGACGTCGTAGTCAACAAGAAATAGGTTTATACAATGAACATTCTTCTCACATCTGCCGGCCGCAGAACTTACCTAGTAAAATACTTCAAGGATGCACTGAGGGGAACAGGAAAGGTTTTTGCATCCAACAGCATTCTCACTTACACGCTATTGCAAGCCGATGATTACGTATTGACGCCAAACATCTATGACGACCGATACATTAATTTTCTAATTGATTACTGCAAAGAAAAACAAATCAGCGCTATCATTTCTTTATTTGACATAGATCTTCCCGTTCTCGCAAAAAATCGACATTCCTTTGAAAAAGCAGGAATAAAACTTGTTGTTTCCAGCGTGGAAGCCACATCTATCTGCAACGACAAATGGGAGACCTTTAAATTTTTATCAAATATTGGAATCAAGCAATCTCCAGCTTTTATTCGTCTAAACGACGCAAAAGACGCTCTACAGAACGGCTCTTTGAACTATCCACTTTTTTTAAAGCCTCGTTGGGGTATGGGTTCCATCGGCATATACAAAGCAGAAAACAATGAAGAGTTGGAAGTTCTTTACAAAAAACTTCATAGGGAAATTTTCAATACTTACTTGAAGTACGAATCTGCCGCCGACACGGAAAAATGCATTATCATCCAACAAGCAATCAAAGGGCAGGAATACGGCATCGAGATTCTAAACGACCTTGACGGCAACTACGTCACCGTATTTGCAAAGAAAAAAATAGCCATGCGATCCGGTGAAACAGACGTCGCAGAAACTGTACCCACCAAGCCCTTTGAAAACGTGGCAAAAAACATTTCTTCAAATATAAAGCACATTGCTCTATTAGACGCCGACTGTTTTGTTACAGAAGATGGCGACATTTATGTACTGGAAATGAATTGCCGTTTTGGAGGGCAATACCCGTTCACACACAATGCCGGCGTAAACGTTCCAAAGCAAATCGTGAAATGGTTAAATAACGAAGGCACAGACAGCAAACTCATTTGCCAAACAGACGGCGTAAAAAGTTGCAAAGAACTTTTGCCTGTCACATTCTAAAACCCAAGGATTTACAATGTTAACTATTGCAATTATCGGTGCAGGTGTAATGGCCAAAATCCTAGCAACAAGGGCCAAGGAACTTAATGTAAAAACACTTTGTTTTGCCTGGGCCAAAGGTGCCATAGCAAAGGATTCTGTCGATGAATTTCATGACATCGACATCTTCGACACAAACAGAATTATCGATATCTGCAAAGAAAAAAATGTTGATGGGGTTCTCGCCACTACAGAACTCACTGTAAAAATAGCATCTATTGTCGCGAACGCCCTCGGCCTCAATACAAGTCCTCTCGAAGTCATGGGGAACATCACCAATAAAAGTTGGGTCCGCAACAAAGGGAAGAATTTCAAATTCATCAAGCAACCATTCTATAAGGAAGTCACAAACCTTGACGAGGTCATCAAGGTCGAGTCCTTCCCAGTCATTGTAAAGCCAGCTTCTTATGGTGGCAAGCGCGGCATCACAGTCGTATTCTCGGAAGACGAATTCCAAGGAGCAATCAACTACGCCAAAGAAACTATCGGGACACGAAACAAAGACGGCATCATCATAGAGCAATTCCTTGACAAAGGGCAGGAATATTCAGTCGAGTCCCTGTCCTTCCGCAAAAAGCACTTCGTCATCCAAGTTACGCAAAAGGACAGTTCCGGCGCCCCTCATTGTGTAGAACTTGGGCATCATCAGCCGGCAGCCCTTACCGCTGAAATGCGAAAGAAAGTAGAAACAGCCATCAAGGACATGCTTGAATGCGTCGGCATTGAAAATGGACCGTGCCATACCGAAATTAAAATCATCGATGGCGAAATCTACTTGATTGAAATCAATGCAAGGCCCGGTGGAGATTGCATTACATATCCGCTCACGGAACTGAGCACCGGGTACAAATTCCTCACAGGCATAATCCTTGCTGCCTGCAATGTCTTTTACGATCCTGAATTTTACCATTCAGAACAAAAGTTCGCTGGCATCTATTTCATATCAAAACAAACAGCCCATTTAAAGCCGCTCTTTGACAATTGCGATGGAAAGCCTTGGCTTTACCAAAAGAATTTCGTTTCCGAGGAACTTCAAGAAATCACGCACAACGACGCAACACACCTTAACAGCCTAATCTACTACGCCGACAAAAAAATAGATTTGGGGGATGCATAGTTGCAAAGAGAAATTGGCGGAAACATTCCACTCAAAGAAGATGTGCTAAATCAGCAGCCATCAACAAAAGAAGTATTCGGTTGTTCGAAGTTCAAATACAATCTTTATACATTTTCTGCAAGATCCGCCCTAAACGTGTATCTCGACGAAATCTACAGCGGAGAGAAAAATGTAGTCTTGCCGATTTACACATGCGAGACATGTATAAAGCCTTTCGTTGATCACGGATTCAACATAGAATACTACAGAATCAACGAAGATTTGTCCATCAACGAAGATTCTCTTGTAACCGAACTAGAGAAAATAGCATACAACGGCATTCTCTACGTCCATTCTTATTTTGGATTTGACACGTTATCAAAAGCAAAGCCATTACTGAAGAAGCTTCGCCAGAAAAACGAGCTGACAATTATCGACGATTATACGCAATCCTGGTTAAACAAAAAAAAAGAAATTGAAGCGGACATATACCTGTGCAGCATACGCAAATGGCTATCAACTCCCGATGGTGGAGTTTTGTCTTCCGACACACAACCTCTTCAAAGCAAGAACATTAAGCCCTTTTGTGAAGAACAAGTCAACGAATATATAGAGGCGTCCCTTTTAAAAAATCGTTTTTTAGAAAATGACCCCAGTGTAGAAAAATCGCAATTCTACCCCCTATTCAAGCACACCATTGAATATTTCGAACACAAAGAGGCGTACGCACTTTCCCCAATATCAAAAGTCATCTTCGACACGGCGAATTATGACTTTGTGATTAACCAGCGAATCAAAAACGCAAAATTTCTTAGCCAAAACATAAACAACAATATTGTTGAAAAAATATTCAATGACATTCCACAGGGAATTGTACCTTTCTACTACCCTATTTACATAAAAAATGGCAGACGCGCAGACCTTCAAAAACATCTAATAGAAAACAACATTTTTTGTACTATTCACTGGACTCCGTCAAAAATCATAGCAGAAAGACCCGAAATCGCCCAAATTTACCCCAATATATTATCACTGGTTTGCGACCAACGCTACAGTACCGACGACATGACGCGATTCGTTGAAGCCATCAACAATTTCAAGTGATATTTTTTAGTAAATTGAAAATATGACACAACAACCATTGGTTTCCATCCTCTGCGCAACATACAATCAAGAAAAATACATTGCGCAAACCATCGAGGGCTTTCTTTTACAGAAGGTTAATTTCCCTATCGAAATCATCATCCATGATGACGCCTCCACAGACGGCACCGCAAAAATCGTACGGGAATACGCAGAAAAATACCCTGACTTAATCAAGCCTATTCTTCAGACCGAAAATCAATATTCCAAAAAAGTCAGCGTCTGGAACACCTTCGTCTATCCCAAAGCTCAAGGAAAATATTACGCGGAGTGCGAAGGCGATGATTATTGGATAGACCCGAATAAATTGCAAAGACAAGTTGATTTTCTAGAAAGTCATCCTGATTACATCTTTTCTCACACGGCTTTCCAATATTACGATCAGACCAACGACAAATTTCTAGAAGATAAATCAATTCAACAGAATTTGGATATTCAGAAAAATAAGCAAAGCGATTTAAGCCTCTATATCCTAGACGCCAATCAGTACCGAGTCCAAACGGTCACCACCGTCTACAGAAGTTCTCTCTGGTCCAAGATTAACGACGACTTCGCAATAAGCAAATATTTCCTCATGGGAGATACACAGCTATTCTTCTTCGCATCGACTCTTGGTAAAATCCACTACGATCCCACAGTCACATCAGTCTATCGTCTGACGCCCAACTCCGCTTGCCACAGAGGCGAAAAGAACAAGGCTCAATACCGATTCAATCTATCCTGCGAAGAAATGCGCGTGTACCTTTCCAAGTACATCAAAGACGAAGCCATCATCCAGAAATTCAAAAAGGATTTTGGAAAGGCCCTTATTCGCTATGCTGTATTCGATCCGACATTTCGCTCTAAAATCAACGAGGGCGTCATTTCGGCAAAACAGAAGATAGCCTTATTCTGCGCAAGACACAGCAGAATCGCCAGAAGAATCATAAAGAAGAAATGGAGACTCTAGGGAGTATTTTCATTAATCCATCTTCGTCTTCCGACGACCCACTTCCTTAAATTATTTACGGCTTCTCCATAGTTCCGAACACTATTGGAAATCCACTTGCCATGTTCATGAAGGATATCCCAGCGCTTAAAGTTGTTTTGCGCAGGTAATTCTAGGGCTACCCCAAGAGAATCAATAATTCCCTCAGCCCCTTCAAAAATCGGGCTTAACTTTTTCCAATACCGGTCAACTGTATCTGCAAAAGCCTTATTTGAAAATAATCTTGCATTCCAATAAGCATCTCTAGTTCGCCAATTTTCGCTTAACGCAAGAGCCTCGTTATAAATTCGCATTCCCCCAAAAGCTACATCAAAATCCCAAACAGGCCCCATTTTTATCGGGCAACCATCCGACCAGGTAAAATAGACGCTGGTAAAATAATTCGCATCTGGATTTTTCGCAAATTCCTGAATCCAAAAATGTTTTGAAAAAGCGTCAATGTCAATCCATTCAGAGATTTCCTCTATAGACGCCCCTTCAACCGTCAGCAAGAATCTTTCAAACGATTCAACATGATTTAACAATTTTTCCAAAGAACTGTCCGAAGCATTTTTAGGGTAATGAATTCGGAATGGCTTATTCGTATCTAACACATTGGCAAATACAACTTGTTCTCCTTCGTTATATTTGGCATCAAACTCCACCAGATAGGAATCCACATCTTCAGGGAGATTTACCTTATTTTTTCGGACTTCGATACTCTCTGTCAACAGGTAAACGCCCAGATATTCGCTATTTAAATAAAATTCAAAAAATTCACTTCGCGGAGAAAATTCCATTCCAATGTCAGATGCCAACCTATAAGCCAAATGATTTTTCATCAAACTTTTATCTGCATAGTTGGCGACAAGAACCCACTCCTTATTTCGAGGCATCCCCAGCATTGATTTTTTTTCTTCAAAAACGATTTTATAGCCCCGTTTCGGCATATCATTCCAGCTGGAGTTCCCACGTCCCTTGATGCGCATCTTTAACGATTCTCCCTGTGCAGAATCTTCCCCATACACACGCATGCTAGCCCATGTATAAACGCCCTTCTCAATATCACGCTCGCAAGAATCCGTCTCTATGACAATACGCTGAAGCCCAACAAAGGGATACTCAGAATTTTCAAATGGAAATTCATCTTCAAGAGCTATACTTTCTACGCAGGAAGCCAACGAAGATTCCGATGCGCCTTGACCAAAGGAATCATCATCCTGTGACGTTTCCGTACAGGACAATAGCATAAACGCTAGAAAAAAAAGGCAGACCGTTCTTAAAAGCAAGCAATACCTCAAATAGATTTATGTTTCTACCCCGAACAAGCCAAAACAATAAAACTTATAATTATCTATATTAGTAATAAATACAAAAAAAAATTATGACTTTCAAACAAAAATACCAGCTATTCAAGACAGAAGTCATCCGACCGTGGATACTTTCATTTCCGAGCCGCAGAATTCGTACACGCTACCTAAAAAAGATCCTGGGAAAGATGGGCGAAGGAGTCTCCTTTCTGCGCCATGTCAAGCTGTTATACCCTAAAGGCATTTCCGTCGGGGATCGAGTCATCATCAATCAAGATGTACTTTTGGACGGCCGTGGAACGCTAGAAATTGAAAACGACACAGACATTGCAACAAATGTAATGATCTGGACCATGGACCACGACCCCAATAGTGAAACTCACGAATCCAGGGCAGGCAAGGTTCATATCGGTCACCATGTATGGATCGCTTCAAGGGCAACCATACTTCCCGGAGTAACAATCGGGAACGGAGCAGTCGTTGCATCAAATGCCGTCGTCACCAAAGATGTTCCCGCCAATGCAATCGTCGCAGGCGTACCCGCCAAAGTAATCGGCGAACGAAAGAATTCGCTCCAGTACAAGCACGACTTCCACCCCCTTTTCCGCTAGCCCATGAAGATTTATTTTGGCATTGACGAAAACGATTGTTTCAATCCGTATGTTTCGATTCTTATAAAGCGTCTAAAAGAAATAGACGACACCCTGGAAGTTGTTTCGGGAATTCAAACCTTCTGGAATGAAGAAATATTATCCTGCAACATCATACACATCCACTGGCCAGATATTCTTCTAAAGAACACAAATAGGACCCCAGAGGATCTGGGGTTACGTCTGCAAGCTATCAAGGAAAAGGGCGGCAAGATTGTAGCAACATGTCACAACATCAAGCCACACTTTGCAAAGTTTCCCTGGCAAACAGAAGCCTACACAGTGGTCTACGAATTATGCGACATGATCTTGCACATGGGGAACTACAGTCAAAACCTGTTCAAGGAATTGTATCCTCGCAGCAGACACGAAATTCTCCCCCATCATATCTATGATGACAGATACAAGGATCCCGTCACAAAAGAAGAGGCTGCAAAAAAACTTGGACTAAGCACCAAGTACACTTACATTCTATGCCTTGGAGCCTTTAGAGACCAGCAGGAACGAGATTTACTACTCGGGCTAACCGACTTCCTAAAGAAGAATTCCATCAAGATTCTTGCCCCATCATTCTTCATCGAGCGAAAGACAAAGGGCATCCGAATTTACCTGCGCCACGCAAAGACAAAGCTAAAATGTCTATTGCTGAATTTACTGCACAACATCAAGACAAGTGCAAAAATCATTCCCGAAGAGGAGATTCCCTTATTCGGAGCGATGGCAGACCTGATGCTATTGCAGCGCGTTGTCATTCTAAATTCAGGGAACGCCTCTATGGGATTCTATCTCGGCAAAGTTGTCGTAGGCCCCGATACAGGAAATGTAGGTCCGTTCCTGAAGGAATCCGGGAACCCCGTATTTGAAGTAGGCAGCAAGGAATCTCTGATATCCAGCATAAAGGAAGGCTTGGCGCAGGCTGCCGCCGGGTACGGCCAGAAGAACAAGACTTACGCACAACGGCATCTATCCAGCAAGACCATTTCTAGACAGCTTCTTGATTTTTACAAGAGCCTCCTGTAACTAATTCATTTTTCAAAAACAAGGTCTTTCTTCAAGAGGTCTTTTAGAAATCCTCCGTCTTCGCGGAAAATAAAGACGCAGGGAACATCAAAGAAGAACGCCTGCTGATTGAACTTGAATGAAGCAGCTCGGAACATTGTTCCACACACAATGTGGTTTGCGGCATCATAAATAATCTGACCCACAGGATCATTTTGAAGAACTAGAATACGTTCTTTATGTCCGGAAGTCAAATGACCTGTTTTTGCCCCAACCTCCATGAGATAGGCATATTTTGCCTTTTGAGGAAGAATTCCATGATCTATCCATAGCGAGAAAATTTTTCCATGTTCAACAAATTTCGTTGTACCGATTTCACTCCAGTTTCCTTCACGATTTTCAACCTTTACCTTGAAGGTCTGACCGTCTAGACTGCGATAACCAATTCCATTATGCAGAACCATTAACGATTCAAGAGAGTCGCCAACGGCAGGAACAGACTCAAGCGAAAAATCCGTCGACAACAAGCGCTGATCCAGTGTTGTTCGGATCGGAGAATCAATTCTGCTAGAAATATCAGCCCCCAGGGCAACGACAGTGCCATTGATGAACACCCAGGTTTTCTTGGCATAGATTCCCGAACGATCAACAATCATTGTTGCGACGCCAATGTTTCCTTCACTCAAGCCACCAACAAATCGAGACTCATTAGTCACACGTTTTTCCTTCTGTTCGGACTTGTCGTAACAAGTAATCCCAGGAAGCATAGACCAATCCCATAGAGGGTAAATATCCTTAAAATCATCCGGGTGACGGTATACAGACAGGACTCCCGCCCCTAACCAAAACCCCTTCCGATTTTCACGATTGATGCTTTCGCTACCTACCGTTTTCCTTGAAGACATCTTGAGAGAGATGTAATAATCATCGGAACGGCAAACCATCAATTCTCCTCGCTCAAAGTAATGGCAACCCGAAAGAAAATTTTCTCCTTTTATTTCCTTTTTCCACAAGGAATAATCTTCCGCACGGGAGGAATCTACACTTTCCAAATTCCTGATAATATAAACGTATCCCCCTGCATTCTTGTTATCGTCCTTACGAGAAATTTCACGGCCTAGAACCATGGGATCCACCATCCCTTTCCACATCATCCAGCGATTTCCATGCAAGGCAAGAGCGCTCATTGCATCAAGTGTTTCCTGATTAAAGGCATATACCGTCCCACGACAAAAGGACGCCCACTTCGCTCCAATAGACAAAGCCATTTTCCCGTACCCGCCATTATACAACAGATTGCCATGCATAAAAAAGGAATGGTCCTTCTGGTGCCCTTCCCTACTTGTAACAAGCATGGTGGACTCAATATTTTTCAGGCCATCATAAATCAGAGAATCTCTTCGCTCCAGAATTCCACGGATAACGACCAGTTCAGAAATCCATGTTCTGTTAACACCATTCCGACTCGGCAATTCAGGGAAACATCGAATAATTTTGGTCCTCAATGAATCAGGCAATTCATCCCACAGCAACAGTGCAATGGGAGCCAGCTCCCTCGGCACACCGACTTCATTCATCCACCAATTATCGTTTACAAAATCCTCTTCGCGACTAAACCAAAAAAGCAGAGACCTTATTGCGGCCTCCTTTATTTTTAGGCACTCACTATTGGCAGTCGGTCCAGCACAGGCATATGCATAGCTTTCCGCCAACGTTCTCGTCTTTTTCAAATGTTCAATGGGAGTATGCCCCTTCTCATGATATTTGGGGCCAGACCACGTTCCGTCAGAATGTAGGTCCTCAACAATTTTCAGGGATTCTTCCGGAGGAACATTCGAGGAATAGTCCTCTCTCAAACGATCTAAAAGGGAATCCAGGTCACTAGCCATGGCCGTAGATACCGCTAGTAAAATAGCGAAAATCAGTCCACAACCATTCATACGATCCCCTATCGGGAATTTCTAAACTGACGAACTAAACTGGAGAAGCTGTGGGAACGCAACAGGGAAATCAAACCACTGAAAGATTTTTTCCAGTTCGCCTGCTTTTTCTTGGCTCGATATTCCTGCATAAAACTTTCAAAGGCGGTCTTGAAAGATACTTCGTCCCATTCCTTATCCAAATACTTATCGTACATGCAATAAAGGAAACTGTCATATATCTGGCAGCCTTTCATTCCGCTTAAACCGAAATCATTCTGCTTCAGCATGGTGTAATACTTGAAGGCCACATCTACAGAGAACGTGGAAATTTCATTTACCACATTTTTCACCACAAAATTCTTCCAGGATTTTTCAACAGCCTTCAGCTCATCAGCCCTCATGGTCTTCTGTAAAAGACCAAAGGTGTTCAAGGTGCAGGGATAGGCTATATCCGGAGAAATGGACGTAATGGAAGTCCCTGTATTGATGCGATAATGAATAAACATCTTATCGCATACGACCATCCGTTTGGCACGAACATTCGCCATGGTCGAAAAGAAGCAGTCGTTCATGCGAGCCTGTTCCTGAAACCGCAAGCCTTCCGCTTTAATGAAAGAAGCCTTATACAGTTTATCCCAGGCAGCGGTTCTGCAAAACTGGAACAAATCCTCGGCAATATCCTTGCCAGAAAAAACCGTTCCCTTGGGCACAAGACGTTCCTTCAGGGAAAACGACTTTGTGGATTGAACACCTGTTTTCTGGTCAAATGTGGCAGCCTTGCAGAACACAATGTCAGCATCATCTTTTTTTGCCGCAGTCACCATCGTTTCCAGCATATTCAATTCAAACCAGTCATCTGCATCCAAAAATGAAAGGTATTCACCTGTAGTCACCGCAAGTCCTGTGTTACGGGCATGACCTGCATTAGACGCCTCCTGTGAAACAACCTTTATGCGAGAATCGCGGGAAGCGTAATCTTCGAGAATGGCAAGAGATCCATCTGTGCTACCATCATTAACGCAAATTATCTCTAAGTCTTTCAAGGTCTGATTGACAACAGTATCCAAGCACTCCTTTAGATACTTTTCACCATTATGAACAGGGATAACAACGGAAACAATTGCGTTCATATCACACCTTCTTAAAAAGGCTCTTTATCTTTTTGCAGATTTTCTTTCTAAAGATGTAGGACTTCAAAATCATACGTACAACAAAAATTTGAACGGAACTCACACCAGCATAATTCTTATAATAATAAGATTCCGATTCAAATCGGAGCATCAGCCTCTTAGAAAAATCATAATTTCTATTTATGATTTCAGAGTGATTATGAAGAAGGTGTACCGCCGGCACATAGTGGGTTACATACCCCCTGTCATGAAGTTTCCTTGAAAGAATTAATTCCTCGGCAAATAGAAATGTATTGGGATCAAAACAGCCAACTTCTTCAAAGATTCTACGGGGAATCAGGAAAAAAGCGCCCATGACTCGGAAAACCGGATTTTGAACAAAATTTTCTTGCAAGTCACCCGAAGTCAACTTTTTAGGCAAAAAGCGAGCCAAGGGATAGCAAAGATTGTCCAACCCCCAACGTAAAAAGAAATTCTTTTCAAAATAAGGATTCTGCGGACGTCCATCCTTACCGACAATGGACGGGCCGACGATAGCCACATTCGGCTTTTCGGTCTCGGTAATCAGGGTGTCAACCGAAAGAGTATCATCAAGGACAAGCAAGTCATTATTTGTAAAAATCAGATAATCGCTTCCCAGGAACTCGCCTGCAATTTTCGCGCCGGCATTATTTCCCTTTCCATATCCAGCATTGCTAGTATTCTTCCACAAAAGCAGACGGTAGCCATCCACATTCTTTTCTTCCAGAACAGATCCATCATATTCTGTTATCGAAATAGTGGAATAGGCGCTAGACAGTTTCACGAAATTGCCATCGTCAACGCTATTATCAACGACAACAAAAGAAATTTCCGCAGGAGACTTCTTACACTTTTTTATATAGTGAGCAATGCAATTGAGCGTCGCCTCACCAGACTTGTAATCTACAAAGATAAAAGTCAGCATGAAGTTTCTCCGTAAAGTTCAAGCCATTCCTTCTTATGGGATTCCCAGGAATTTCTGGCCATGTACTGCACAGCAAGCGATTCCTTTTCGCCAATCTTACCGCTAACAAAATCAGAATACGCCTCGGCCATCTTTTCAGCAAGAATTTCCACATGTTCGCTTTCGGATTCGTAGTGATAGCCATACAGACAATCAGACTGTTTCAAAATATCCTTGACACATGCAATATCAGGGCAGATCAAAGTTTTCCCAAGAGAGAACGCCAGCGGAATCGTTCCTGAATTCAGAGAAGAACGATAGCTGTAGGGCACAGTCATAACGCACGCCGACTTTACATAGGCAGACAATTCATCATCCGGAATAAAACCAGGATTAAAGACAATGCGTTTACAGTTTCCAATCAAATTACGTATATCGGCTTCATAGGAAGCAGGTTCCACCTTTCCGCAAATCAAAAGAACAGGCAATTCCACATTCTCGTTTTCACCGAATGCTTTCATAAAAGCCTTCACCAGCACCTCTATATTCTTGTAAGGCTGGATAGCCCCCGAGAACAGCATAATCGGAGAACGTTCATCAATCCCAAACTTCTTGCGAACATCAAGATCGCTTTCAGGGTAAGACCCGTAATAATCTCCATGAGGAACAAGCTTAACCTTCCCTGCATATTTTTCAAGATGGGCAATAGTCAGAGTGTCTTCGCACATCACATGAATAACACTTGAAAAACGGGCCAGCAGCTTAAAGAGAATCTTGTTGTAAAAAGGAGTCTTTACATGAGAAACGATATTGTGAATCGTCCAGACAATACGTTTATTCTTCTGTTTCAGAGCAAGTAAAAAATAGAGTCTCTTTAAAAAGGAGAAAAAAGTCTTACTCTGATCAAACCAGTTGATGTGATAAACATCCGATTCAAACAAATTCCCAGAGCCTTCTTTCTTCATTTCTTTGTAGCTCACACATTGAAAATTGCCCGAAGACTCCAGCAACTTCGCCAGATTAAACAGGAAATGATTTGTTCTTTTTTGACATGACGGATAGAAACAAACTTTTTTCATATCGTACCTCAAAAAAGATGAAGAACTTTCGTGGGAATATATTCAACAAAGAAACGGATAACACCGTAATAGAAAGCCTTAGCCTTCATTCCTGCACGCTGGTGACGTCGGAATGCGTCTTTTACCAAAGTTGCATGATAGGCCCAATTTTCCTTGAAGCTCAGTTCATCGTAGAGGGACTGATGCTTATTCCGGATGTATGAAGTATTTTCTGACCAGTTCAGCACGTTATTAGAAACGCGAGCCTTGACATTCACCTCATCTAGACAAACCACAAGGGCTTCCGGCACAAAATGAAATTCAGCCACCTGTGCCAAACGGATGCACAGTTCATACTCCTGCCAAAAAGTCAAACGTTCATCAAAATTTCCAACTTTTTCAAGCAAATTTCTAGGGAAGAAAAGGCATGAAGTGGAAGTCACGTAAGTGGTACGGATTAGGCGAGACAAGTTCCCAGAAAATTTCTGTGGAGGAATGACGGTATGAAGAGTTTCACCTTCACTTGAAACTTTTTTGAAAGTTCTTCCACAAAAAATGACGGAGCCCGGATGTTGATCGTGGAGAGCTAACTGTTTTTCAAGCTTATTAGGAAGCCACTCATCATCATCATCAAGAAATGCAATAAACTTGCCTGTGGCCCGAGCAATACCCTGATTACGGGCATAATTTCCACCTCGTGAATCCTTGGCATCAATGCGAACGTAAACGATGCGAGGATCTACGGCATAAATTTTCTGGGTATCATCAGTAGAGGCGTCATCCACAACGATACATTCCAAATCCCCCGTGGTCTGCGACAGGGCGCTCTGAATTGCCTTTTCTAAAAGTTGACAACGATTTTTTGTCGTAATGACAACAGAAAACTTATTCACTTACAGCCTCCTCTTCAGTAATCTTCTGAGATTCACCGCTTAAACTTTCTTCCCGCATTTCGTCATCTTCTTCAACACGGCATGCGCCCATACAATACCCCATCAGCATGTAGGCAAATACATTATTGCCGCCAATCTCACCAGACATACAGGCAGACACAAAAAAGACTACCGTAACCAGCATACCTCCCTGTCCATAGTCAAAACGTCGTCGTCTAAAGAAATAGAAGAACGCGAACAGGAACAGCAGAAAATAGGATGAGATTCCACAAAGGCCGTAGTCAATGAGTTGGAAGAAAATCACCGATTCCAGGCCACCAATTTCCTTATCGGTAACGCGGTCATTATAGGCGTCGCGCTCCATCACCGTCTTACTTGTATAACGAACCCCATTTCCATAAATGGGACTGTTCATGAAATGAACATAAGAAAACAGAAGTTGTTCCTGTCTCATCGATATGGAACTACCTTGTCCCTCGACAGAAAATTCTTCAACAAATTTATGTGCAAAATTTGCCACTGCAAACGCAAGCACAACAACGGCAAGGAACTTAATCTTAACATTGACCTTACCTAAGAAGAACAGCAGCAAACCAAGTAAAGAACAAGCAAGAGCCGTTCTTGATCCGGAAAGGCACACTAACAGGAACAGGGCACCCCATACAAACCACACCTTGTTGCGAGGCCACGGAATTCTTTTCATGCAACAGGTAAACATCATCAAGGCACAGCTCATCATACAGCCAAACGCAGAGGGATGAATCGTCGTCACGAATATTCTGTTTCGATAGCTTCTTGAAGCAGAAACGGCACTGTTCAAATCATAAAAGCCATCATAATTCGGGAACGCCTTACAAATCAGGGGGAAGATATAATTCGTACGCAGCACAAACTCGATTACACCCAGCACACATATGACAGCTACAGGATAGAACCACTTTTCCTCAATCTTTATTTCCTTAAAATACAAGCCACCCATATAGGCAACAATAAGGTAGGCATAGCTCTCCATGAAATAGCGGAAAGCATTATAAAGGCCCTTCGAACCGTCCCCATTCAATACAGCAGTTCCTGCTAGAGACATCATCAACAAAAAAAGAGGGATACGCAAGGGATGTTTGATGACACCATCAACCAGAGCAGAGCTATTCCTTAAAACAGCCAAGCCAAAGAAACCGTAGAGGAAAGCCTGTTGGGGAGAAATCTGAGGGCTTTGGGTAAAGCTGACGCATTGCGGAAAAAGGATAACGCTTGCAAGAATCCAAGGATAACTCTGATTCTTATTCCCAAGAATCATCATTGCAAACAAAGCAAAGAACGCCAGCAGAACCGCAACACTAATCATATTTTAACTCAACAAATCCTGGTAGCCTCTTTCCAAGCAGCCCTTCACAACATCACCTGTAAAATGAGTGCTGGCACGTTCCCAACCCGCCTTTCCCATCTTCAGTCGCAAGGCCTTATCATTAACGATAGTCTCCAAAGCCTTCGTCAGGGCAAGAATGTCTCCGGGTTCACAAAGAATTCCGCAAACTCCATCTTCAACCACTTCTGCAGTTCCACCAACGAAGGTCGAAATCACAGGCAAACCAAAGCCGAGTGCTTCAACCAAACTCATACTAAAGCGTTCTGCATAGGAAGGAAGCACAAGCAAATCATATTTGGGCAACTGTCTGATATAATCCCCATGTTTCATCCAGGGCGACACGCTGATCAGACTTGATTTCGAGGACTTTTCAACACATTCACGAACCTTGTCCACTTCACCATCGCCAAAAAGGAACAACTCCACAGGCACAGAAAAAGAAGACTTATCAAAGGCTTCAATCAAATCATACACGCCCTTACGATTTCCGAATCTTCCTGAAAAAATCACCTTCACAGGATTTTCATGCAAAGAAAGATCCTCCGGAGCACCGGCAATACTTTCGCCAGGATTCGGGATTACCACGAAATTTTCGGAAGAAGGAGACACCGATCTAACAATATCCTTCATTTCCGAAGAGAGAATGAAAATCTTTTCGGAATGAACGAAATAATCCTTCAACATTAGCTTTACAATTGAAGGCGCTCCATTGCAGAATTTATCAAACAGGCTTCCGTGAATGTGACAAACGTACTTTCGACCGCGAAGACGGAGGCAGCGGCTAATCAAATACTTGCGAAAGAAACTTCCATAACTAGAAGTGTGAATCTGAAAGAAATCAAACTGG
Source organism: Fibrobacter sp. UWH5 (assembly GCF_900142505.1). Lineage (NCBI taxonomy): Bacteria > Pseudomonadati > Fibrobacterota > Fibrobacteria > Fibrobacterales > Fibrobacteraceae > Fibrobacter > Fibrobacter sp. UWH5. Next base: position 46,595 of record NZ_FRBB01000003.1, read on the forward strand.
CTCGGCGGGCAAATAAGAAGACGCAAGCAAAGCAAAAAAAGAACCGGAAGAGACTTCACAAAGGAGCCATTGTAGCTAGCAATAAAATTGCCCTCAGGCAATTTAAAAAGCTTCTTATAACTCACAAGAACAGAACTGATTCCACCCTGAACATAAAGAGCCGGCCCAATATGACAAATTTTTTCAATCATGAAAGCACCTTAATCTTCGTTTCAAAACTTGAATTTCCAGAACACTTCTTTTGTGCGTACAGCACCTTGCAAGGGACCTTTTCCCCAAAGTGTTCAGAATACCACCCCATCACAGGAGATTCTTCGCCAGACACAATACGATATTCCAGCGACGGATCCGTAGTGATTTGCACCTGACGAGCCCCGGCAACAGAGATTACAAAGACCCCCTTGGAAGTTTTAACCACCTGCGCCCAAGGACTTAAATGGAAGGGTATTTCCGCATCATGAGATCCGTCAGACTTTAAAGAGTCCGTGATTATAAATTCTTCCTGGTCCCGCAAGAATTCGACCTTTCGAGAATGACAGACGCCAAGCTTATCATAACCACTGTGGGTTGCAACAACAGAATCATTTTCAACCTGCAAGGCTCTGCACTTAAAATGATTCAACCACATGGTAGGTCCGGCCTGAGTGGCCTGATCCATAAAATCAACGCGGACTGTATTATGGGCAACAGTTCCCATAAAGTATTTACGCCAAACCTTGTGAGTATGATAAGTAAACGTACCCGAATCCACAACAACAGGGAAACCGTCCACATGCAAGATAATGCTCAATGCATCGGCATGACCATGTGCAGCGATACTCAAGAAGCCCAAAGGAGCAGCATCAAAATGAAGAAATGTTTCCCTCCCTCCAGCCATCTTTCTAAAAATGTAATGACCGCTTTCTGTCAGGAACACATTCTTGTCAGGATTATCGCCGTCGGCGTTCAAAGCGTCAAAAGCAGCCTTTCCCTGATTGTCAAAAATCAATTGGTTCTTATCATCCCAACTCAAGTCGGAACGTTTTAGGGAAGCATCAGCAAAATAGGTTGCAAAAGATGTCAGCAGCGATCTAAAGTTATTGAAATGACCACCAGCATCAGGACGCAACAGGAATCCATCATCCCCATCTCCATACATGGGATAATTGTAGTTCACATCCAGCATGGCATTCAAGTAACGAGCCATCTGATGAAGGCGGTCCTTATACGACGACGACAACGGACACCCCGCCTCATCTCCCATCACGGAGGCAAGCAAAAAGAAGTCATCAATAAATTGGATGTACTCGGCAGCCTCTTCTCGATTTACGCCATCGGACACATTCTGCAAGAGAATTTCTCTTTCAAGTCCTGCCTTGGCATAAGCACGATATTTTTCACGTTTTGGAAAATCCCAGCAACATGACGCAATAAAGAGGCCAGCATATTCTGCAACAAGGTGATTATTCGCAGACGAATACAGCGACGGATGCTTCCTTGAAAATTCAATATGCTGGTTCACGAGGGGAAGCCATACTTCACGGACAAATCGTCCGAAGTTTTCGTCAGACTTACAAAGATTTTCAGCATCCAACAACTTCCAGCAATACGCCCAGTTAATTAGACGGATGTTTACCTCGATATTGCTGTACCAGTTTACCCCCCGCAAATAGGGATTCGAATCCATCCACGATGTCACATGATAGACAAATAGATCTAGTAAATCACGATTTCCCGATTCCTTAAAAAGTTTTGCAATACGCGTCAGGAACAGCATGCGGTTAACTTCCCACACATGCTTGGCGCTGCCAAATTCATCGGAACGAATATTAATCTTATGGGCAAACGTTTCAGGGAACGATCTTCCCGACGAAAGATCACGATGCCAGTCTATCGGCTTATAAATATCAACAGCCGATTCAAAGATAGGATACATCAAGTGAGCATTTTCATCAGCAACCAAACGGGGCGGAACTTTCCCCTCTAAATTGCATTTTGCAACGTTTCGTTTAAACAGACGTTTATCAAGAACATGCGTGCGGAATCGCTGACCTACACGATAAAAAACCTCTTCGGGAGAAAAGGTCTTAATGCGTTGAATATACCATACTAATGACATTCTCTTTCAAAGATAGAAAAATAGAACAAGTCGACTAAAAATGGATTAAATAAAAAAACTTGAAAAAAGCCAATTTCCTTATTACATTATACAGATGATGATTGAATTAAAAAACACACTTTCCACAATATCGACAATGCTATTGACGGCATTTATTCTTTCATCGATATCCAACTGTGCAATATTTGCCTCAGACGAAGAAGACTCCTCCGAGGAACAGCGTTTACAGGATCGGGCTCACATTTCCATATCAGAAATTCAAATTCAAAATTTAGATTTTAAAGACGATGCAGGTCAATTACCTAGTTGGATCGAACTATACAACTCAAAAGATTCAACCGTCAGCCTCAAAAACGTCTACTTGACAGATAACATAGCGGAGCCCGACAAATGGAAATTTTCCAGCGAGGAAATTCCAGCCAAATCATACAAAATCGTCTTCTGCGATCAAAAAGATTCAAATTTTCATACAAACTGGAATCTAGGCAAAAAGGGCGGCAGTATATATCTGCTAAATTCCAAATTTGACGTATTGGATTCAGTCACCTACCCTCAGTTGACAAACGGAATCAGTTACGGGAAAAACAATGACGGGATCTGGGGATACTTCTCAAAAGCCACCCCAGAAAACGCAAACGTAGATTCAAACTGGTATTCGGAAATAGCCAAAACCATAAATCTAAATACAAAATCCGGATTCTACAAAGATCCTTTTATCCTGCAGGCACCGACGCCATCCGACAAGGAAACCATCCGCTGCACACAGGACGGATCTGTACCCAGCAAAAATTCCCCCATTTTCAGTAAGAGTCTCCTCATCGAAAAAAACACCATCTTGCGTTGCGCCGGTTTTAAAAACGGAGCACTTACCATAAACACGACAACCAGATCCTACTTTGTCGGCGAAAAAATAAAGATGCCAGTAATCTCCGTTAGCGTAGACCCCATCTTTTTCAAGGAATCCTACTATTACGACAATCACTCATGTTCTGACCCCAACGCGGATGCCGGATATCTCAATGAAACGGAATACCCCGTCCACGTCGAATATTTCGCAAAAGGAAGTTCATCCAAGAAAGTCAGTTTTGAAATTGATGCAGGAATTTCCATTGCAGGAGGCTGCACCCGATACTACCCAAAGAAATCCGTCAACATCAAAATGAGAAAAGTCTATCAAGACGGCAAACTCACCTACACGCTTTTCGACACTCGCCCCAACAACAATAAATTCAAATCTTTCCGTCTTAGAAATCTCGGCAATCGATTCTACAAGGATTATGTAGGAGACGCCGCATTCACAAGCCTTCTGGAAGGGACAACCATAGATTACCAGCGTTCACACCCCGTAGTAGTTTTCTATAACGGCGAATACTACGGAATCCACAACATACGCGAAATATTAAACGATGATTATATAGAGACCAACTACGGAATCAACTCAAAAACCGTAACCGTCGTAGAACATCACCGCGAAAATTTCAGCGGAAAATCAATTAAAAAATACGTTGATTTCATCAGGTACATCGCCAATTCCGATTTTTCAAGGCAAGACGAATACGACACCCTGCAAACAAAATTGGACATAATAAACTTCACGAACTACATGGCTTTTGAAATTTACAGCCTCAACGACGATTGGCCAACAAATAACGTTCGTGCCTGGAAATCAGATTCCACACGTTGGAAATACATGGCATTCGACATAGATCATGGTTTTAACCTTGATTCCTATGAATGGCAAAAAAGCAACCAGAACATATTCGACTGGATCCGAGACCGTTCAACCCCATGGTCATTTGCCAAGGTTTACACTCAACTCATTCAAAATGATGACTTCAAGAGAGCCTTCATCAATCATTCCGCCATTCTGTTTAGTCACTATCTAACCGCCGAAAAAGTTTCCAATGCTGTTAAGACGATTCTAGCCCAAATTGACTCCGACGAAATGGACCGTGACATGGAACGATTCCCTCGCTCCGTTTCTAAAGACGGCGAGGACATCATAAAATGGGCCGTAGAACGCGACAAATCCGTCATAGAAGATTACAGAAAAGAATTCAACCTAGGCAAGACCACACCTGTTTCTTTCGAAGCCAAGGGAGCTGGCTACATAACCATCGACGGAATGCGGCTTCCAGAAAATCATTCAAAAACATTTAGTGGAACATTCTTTAGAGGAAACAAACTCCTAATAGAGGCCATCCCCGAAAGCGGGCACAACTTTACCCAATGGGACGACGGCGTTACAGAAAATCCGCGCCTAGTTTCCCCAGAAAAGAAGTCTTCCTATACAGCAAACTTTAAATAAAAAAAGCCCTCAAAGTGAGGGCTAATTTTACTGTTAAACCTTCAGCAGCTTCTTATAGGCCCCGATCAGCTTCGGGCGTTCATATTCCCAGCTTAACTCGCTTTCGACACGCTTGCGGCCAAAGCGGCCCATTTCTGCAGCCTTTTCGGGATTTTCAAGCAACCAGAGAATCTTTTCTGCAAAATCTTCCGTGCTAGTATTCTCTGCATAAAGAGAAGCTTCCTGAGCGCTGAACTTACCTTCCTTCAAGGTGAACTGCACAATCGGCTTTCCAAACGCCATGTACTCCATAATTTTATTCATGGTAGACTTGTCGTTCATTTCAGAGGGCAGGTCCGGATTCACACACACATCCGCAGTATTCAACACATCGGCCAGATGCTCGTCCGACACGCGACCCGGGAATTCCACATAATCAGAAAGACCCATGGACTGATTCATCTGACGGAGTTCTTCAAGAGAAGGACCGCCGCCCATAATGCAGAAACGGATATCCTTGCGACCTTTCTTATTTACGATATAGTCGACAGACTGGAGCAGCAGATCAATACCTTCCTGCTTTCCCATAACGCCAATATAACCAACGAGATGCTTAAAGCCCTGCTTCACTTCAGGCTTGGCCGGGCCCACTTTCAGCTTCTGGATATTGGGACCGCTACGGACAACCGTCACATCTTCTTCCCGCTTTTTACCACGACGGATGGCAATTTCCTTGTAGGATTCATTAGTGACGATAGCGTGTTTAGCAAAATGGTACGTCAAACGTTCTACCAGGAGCATAGCCTGGTAACCCAAGCCCTTCTTACCGAACTTGGCAATCCACAGTTCCGGATTGATGTCATGATGATCAAAGAGGAACTTGCAGCGGGTCAATGCATAAAACGGGAATGCCGCAATGAAAATCAAGTCAGGAGGATTGCAGGCATGGATTACATCCTGCACGCCCTGCTTCCGGAACACCTTCAAGAGCAGTCTAAATTCATGAAAGAGAGCACAGAAATATTCCTTGAAATAATCCAAGGTTCTGTTTGCTTCAGGAAGCGGATGACGATAAATCTTGATACCGTCGAGTTCTTCGTACGCCAAGGGATACTTCTTTGTCTGGGGACAAATCACAGTAACTTCGGCACCAGCATCATGAAGCGACGTTGCTTCCTGCCAGACGCGCCTATCAAAAGGAACCGGCAAGTTTTCAACAACGATACAGACTTTCTTTCCGCACAACTCAGACATAAAATACTACCAGCAGAAGCCCTCATAATTGGGCAAGCATTCCACAGAAGAATCCTTCACACGATCCAGATCGAAGAAACGTACGTTCGTGTACTTACGGATCATCGCAGGAATATCGGGATTACGCACGGTCACAATCACCAGGGAACTGCACTTCACCACATCCTCGGTGCAGCCCTTCAAAAGGGGCAGCAAATGAGGAATTCGAGAATTCAAATCCTTAAGGTTCGTTTCTTTTTCCAGAGCCAGGTTCAGGAATCTGTCAAAGATACGGACATTGTAACCGGACTTCATCAGAGCCTCGACCATACGAGTCGAAGCAGAATTTCTCAAATCGTCAGTGCCGGCCTTAAAGGTCAAACCAATAACGCCCACATCCTTGCATCCAGAATTCTTGACCAGTTCAACAACTCTATCGATGTGAGCATCGTTACTCTTTTCAATGGAGTCAAGGACAGGTACACTGACATCATTATTTTCAGCAAGGAACTTCAAACCCTTAAGATCCTTAGGCAAGCAAGAGCCACCATAGGCAAAACCGGGCTTGAAATAGTACGGAGAGATATTCAGCTGAGTATCCTTGCAGAACAAGTTCATCACCTGATGGCTATCGATTCCCAGAGACTTACAAATTGCGCCAACCTCGTTACCGAATGTCACCTTGAGGGCATGGTAAGAGTTATTGACAAACTTGATAATCTCAGCAACCTTTTCGGGAACTTCGGCAATTTCACTGCCAAGAGGTTCATACAAGGTACGCAAGGTCTTAACCGCAATCTCGTTCTGAGATCCAATAACGGTAATGGGAGGATTCAGGAAGTCCTTTACTGCAGTCCCTTCACGCAGAAATTCCGGATTGGAAACAACAGCAAAATCCATATTGACCTGCTTGCCGGAAATTTCAGCGATACGTTCTGAAATCATAGCGTTAGTTCCAGGAGGAACCGTACTACGGATAATGACAATATGGAACGAGTCCTTCTTCTTGAGTGCAGAGCCAATACTTTCTGCAGCGGTTATCAAATAAGAAACATCCAGATGTCCATCAGGTGCATTGGGAGTTCCAACGCACAGGAAAGACAAATCCGTATTCAAGACAGCCTCTTCGACAGACTCGGTTGCAGAAATCAACCCAGCCTTGAAGCCTTCTTCCATCAATTCATCAATGTCTCTTTCGACAATGGTCGGAAGACCCTTGGAAACACGGGAAACCTTGTTTGCATCAACATCGCAGCCCACCATCTTGTTGCCCAGTTTCGCCAAGCATGCAATGCCGACGCAACCCACATACCCAAGCCCAAAGACACTAATTGCTGCCATAAAAAATAATCCTTTTTACTCCGCCTTACCCTTACCGATACTCGTCACTTCGAAGCCAATCTTGCGAAGAGCATCTGCATCCAAAATATTACGGCCATCAAACACGAAGGCAGGCTTAGCCATGGAACTGTAAATACGGTTCCAATCCAGTTCAGCAAAGCACTTCCATTCAGTGCAGACCACCACCGCATGTGCGCCCTCGGCGGCCTTATACGGATCTTCGTTAAATTCAACCTGATCCAGTACATCCTTCAGGTCACGCTTTGCATCGGGAATAGCCTTCGGATCAGTTACAACCGGCAGTGCATGTTCAGAAAGGAGGTCGCGAACAACCAGGTTTGCGGGACTTTCACGAGTATCACCCGTATTTGCCTTAAAGGCGAAACCGAAGACGGCAATCTTCTTTCCGGCGATGGTGTTGAACATGGTTTCCAGCATACGGTCCACCACGCGATGGGTCTGCCATTCGTTAATCTTTACCACGCTTTCCCAATAGGCAGCCACTTCAGGCAGTCCATAGTAACCGCAAAGGTAAACCAGGTTCAAGATGTCTTTCTTGAAGCAGGAGCCACCGAAACCGATAGAAGCCTTCAGGAACTTAGGACCGATACGCTTGTCCTTGCCCATGACAAAGGCAACTTCATCCACGTCGGCACCGGTACGTTCGCACAGGGCGCTAATGGAGTTGATGGAGCTAATACGCTGAGCCAGGAAGGCGTTTGCAGTAAGTTTTGTCAGTTCAGAGCTCCACAGGTTCGTGGTCAGGATGCGATCACGGGGAACCCAGTGGGCATAGACATCGACCAGCTTCTGGCAAGCGGCCAAGCCGGATTCAGTCTGGTGACTACCGATAAGAACACGGTCCGGTTCAAACAGATCCTGGATGGCGGTACCTTCAGCCAAGAATTCCGGATTAGACAGAACTTCGAAGTGGAGTCCCTTATCATTGGAATTCAGGATGCGTTCCATTGCGGCGGCAGTACGAACCGGCAAAGTGGACTTTTCCACGATAATTTTGCCTTCATCGGCAATTTCAAGAATATTTCGAGCGGTTTTTTCCCAGTACTGGAGGTCAGAAGCCTTTCCGGCGCCATGACCGAACGTCTTGGTCGGAGTATTCACAGACACAAAGATGATGTCCGCTTCCTTAATTGCAGCCGGAATATCGGTACTAAAGAAAAGATTACGGCCACGGGCACGCTTAACGACGTCATCCAGTCCCGGTTCAAAAATCGGGAGGTTTTCGCTATTCCAGGCATCAATGCGGGCCTGGTTAATATCAACGACAGTAACTTTTACATCAGGACACTTGTCGGCAATAACGGTCATGGTGGGACCACCGACGTAGCCCGCACCAATGCAAAGAATCTTTGTAGTAAAACTCATAATACCCTAAATTTAGAAAAAAAACGTTTTGGACACCCAAAGTGCTACCTAAAAGTGGCTGTTAGGGAGGTTATTTCCTCGGGGAGAATTGTTCGGGTAGCGTCCATGACACCATCAGCCCAGCCAGCCCACACACCACCTGACACCGGAGCAGCGGTAAGAGTCACGGGAGTGCCGGCAAAGAACTTGACAGTCATAGAGTTACGATCCAAGGACAACCCATGGACAAGGATGGTTCCATGCCCCTCCACAGATAGGGAAACCTCCGCCACCTCGCCCAGACCGAAGAATTCCTGCAGTTCCGTCACGATTACGGCCTGACGGGTTTTGGCAAAACTCTTAATCTTATCAAATTGACTACTCATGTAAGAGGATTTATGGTTCCAACGATCCTGATCCCTGGAAATTTCCGACTCAATTTCACCCATCATGGACTCGATTCGAGCAAGAATCCTACTGGACTCAAAATTCATGGAAAGGAGAGTTGTCATACGATTTATGAACGCAATTTTAAACGTCTGATTTTTAAGGAGCGTCCTTAAAAGGAACGTAGATTCCGGTCCGTTGGGCCAAGATTTGCCCTCCTCCGTAGTAGTAAAGTCAAAAATATTGCTTTGATCCGTGGAACTGCCACCAAAACCAAAGTCAGTATCGTAAATGAACCATTTCCATTTTGTTGCGGGATTTTCACAGCGCCACTTCTTAAGATTGTTGGCAGGCCAGTCCCTATTATTTGCAAAAATTTCCGTCTGCATGTAATTCATCAAGTTGTCTACATCAATCTGCTCCGAAACATAGGCATAATTTTCATCCAAAGACAAATCATGATCTTCCATCCAGGACATCAAATCGGTGTAGCCAATAGCGGACCCAGCCGATGCGGCATTATCCGCCTTCAGCAAGTCAATTTCATCGGGGTCGTATCCATAATGGGTTTCGAAATAATATTCCGTAGAGCGTTCACGGATGTTGTGAATACCGTAGTACTCGCCATTGTAATAGACGATTGCGCCACGCCCTCTCTGATAGTCAACGCCAAGCCCTTCTGAAATAGAACTGGCCAAACGATCTCGAATATAGTCGTTGTTAAAATTGCTACCATTATTCCTTAACAGGAAAACTTTAAACTTAGTTAAATCCGGGAAATCAGGGAACAAGGGATAGTTCAATCTTTTGTCGCCATACTTTTCTCGGAATGTAATTGCCACGGATTTTTTTTCATTCTGACGACTGTAGTTTCCGAAAATTTTCAGCCCGGCGTTCTTGGCAAAAGCAGGAGCGCCCTGCCCCACTTCAAGTAGTTCAACAAAAACAGGAACTTCCTTGTCTTCCCAATAGTTGGCACCGTAGTGAGGTTCCGCATGTTCGGCATTGGGACCTTCCATGTAGATTCCCGTATCAGGGTCAAACAGGGAATTGGGATCGCTAGTTATAAAGACCGTCGGAACACTGGGCGTCGTTTCAAAAAGGTAAGTTCGGTTCAAGACTTCTCCAGGAAGGGCGCCCGGAATAAAGCTGGCGCAGCGAACTACAGCGGAGTTGTCCACCTTCAACGCCAAAACCAGTTGGCTATTCTCCGTAGGAACGGCTCCACCAAATTCACAGCGCACCATACTTTCCTTCGGGAACGACACTACAAACTCATCCTGGTAAAAACCTGACGGAGGCAAATCAGTCAAAGTATCCAAAGCAGGCGACCTTTCCGAAACCACATCGGAAACTGTCACACCATAAGGCGTCGCATCGGCAAAGCCCCAGCGGCCATCGCCCAAAGACCAGGTCTTTTCAACAGGCAGTTTGGGGTACGCCACAGAGTCCATAATTTCCAACGCATTTTTCATCAAGTATAGCGAACCACCTTCGTTCTTGATTTTGAAGGACGTATGAGGTTCATGCCCTCTGTTTCGCGCGATGTAAGAGAAGGCCTTCACGGTCACTTCCTGCTTTTCCTGACTTTCCGGGCTCATCCTAGTTCCATAAATGATGGACAAGTCAGGGAACGTCTTCCCCGTAGGAAGCAAGGCGCGATACACCGTAGAAGAATCCCCCGTTCCCGTAAAGACCAATTCGTAACCTTTCCAGTCATCAAGTCCCGTTTGACCCAAACGGAAGGACACCTTTCGATCCCTGGTGATAAAGGCATGAAGCAAAATCTCATTGGTAGCCGAAATGTCCAGCACATCATTTTCGCCGCTACTCCTCGTCCCCACAAAGGACGAAATGGAAGACCAGCCCAGTTTCTCATTTTCGCCTAGACGCATCCGGGCGCCAAACATCCGTCCATTATTTTCCGTAAAGCACAGTTTTTTCTGTCCGTCTAACGGTTCAGAATAGCTTTCTCCCGGGGGATCATTCTGGGCATCTGTCCAACTCCAGCAACCCGTTCCAATCAAGCTGATTGAATCATGAGGAGCAACAAAATCAGGCAAATTTTTCCCGGATAGATAAACCAGCATGAAGGAATCCGGCTGTAGAACCACATCTCCAAAAATCCATTTTTCAGGCTTGTCCAGTGAATTGGTCAAAGCCATTCCCTTTAGATTCACCGGTTCGCTGGAAGAATTATACAGTTCAACCCAACCGGCATCACCACCCTCATGATCATCATAGACCGTATTGATGGGATCCACTTCTGTAAAAATAATCGGGCCGCCCACATAGGAAAACTTCGGGGGTTCCGTAACCGTAGAATCTTCCGATGACGAGCTCATTTCAGATTCAACAACCTGAACACTTTTGGTTTCACCACTCTCGCTGGAACACGCTACAAACACCAAGGTCAGCATTAACACCCAGAATTCAATTACCAAAGAATTTAGGCAAATTTTTTTATAGTCTAACATAAGCATACCCGATTCAAATATATACAGAAATGCCCGCCTAAGGGCGGGACTTGCAATCTATATCACACAAGGGCAAACAGATCTTTCACGAATCATTAGGCCTTTTCGCCTTTCTTTAAACGAGGGCGACGAACCACGAACAGGGCCGCTCCCGTAAGAACAAGCGCAACAGAAATCATCTTTCCAAGAGGGAATGCCTCGCTAAAGACCAAGGCTCCCGCAATCGTAGGAACAGCAGCACCGACAGCAGCGCTGAACGGGATAATAAACAGGGCTCTGCCCCGAGAAAAAGAAACTTGGGAATACAAGAAGGCAATGCCGTAAGTGACAATATAACCCAAAGTTCTAAAGTCTAGAAGAAGGACTCCCACGGAAGAAAGAGTCACATTGTCAAGGTCAAAATCCATGGCGAGGCTCTTATAGAATGCAGCCGAAATTCCAAAACCCACACCCATAATCAGGGAATCCACCATTTCGCGATCCTTAACCCAAAGGTGAGCAACAAAGGTAGCACCGCAAACGACCCCGGCATAAGCCCACAACATAGAAACATCCTGTACGCTGGTCGCTTCGCCAAGGGATTCTACAGAATAAAGAAGGCCTACCACCACAAAGCAGATCGCTACAACAATACGGCGAGTCAGAACTTCTTTCAGAATAACGAAACCCATCAATGCCGTCAAAACCGGATTCAGCACCATCATAGGCTGCACCTGACTCAAGTCATAGCGTGCCATGGCTATGTAATAACCAATAGTCGCAAGGCCGGAACAGCTGATGCCCAACCACCAAAAGCCATTACTCAGGACGCCTTTCAGAAACTGCCAAGGATTAGACACACCACCAGTACGTTTGCCCACGGTGGAAACACCCGATTTTTCAAGGATATTTCCGCAGGCAAAAAGAAACGCGGGGCCAATGGTCAAAAGAAGAAAAAGCATGGGGAGTTAATAGTGAAGAGTGATGAGTGATGAGATTCCTTGAGTGTCATTCCGAGCGAAACGAAGTGGAGTCGAGGAATCTAGCGGTTTAGATATCAATTACGAATTATGAGTTAATAAGCTAGGAGCCTTCGGCGCGATTATTTACCTCAAAGGAGCCCCAGGCTCCGCCCTCATACCTCGTACCTGTCGCCTCGCGTCTTACAGTTCGTCGTAAATTTCCTGATAGATCCAGTAATTGCCCATGACGCGCTTTACGTAGTCGCGGGTTTCCCAATAGCTCACATCTTCAGCACGGACATCCCAAGGGAGGCCCTGGCCTGCAGCCTGCCAACGTTTGGTGGGCTTGGGACCTGCATTGTAATTGCCCAGGACATACATATAGTCATCGTTATACTCAGCCTTCAGATCCACAAGGTAACGGATGCCCAGACGGATGTTCATATAGGCATTGTACAACTGCTTCGGATCGAAGTTCTCGATATTTTCCAACTTTGCCAGGGTCTTTCCTGTAGCGGGCATAATCTGCAGCAAGCCGCAGGCGCCAACAGGAGAAGCAATTTCAAAGTTGAAAATGGATTCCTGACGCATAACGCTATACACGAAGAAGGGGTCGATGCGATCACCGGAATGGAACTTCACCTGATCGCGATAAGGAATGGGGAACAGGTAATGCAGGACGGCAATGGGCGGAGCCATAAGACGGCGACGGTCCATATTGTTCTGGAACTGACGAGCCAGACGGTAACCGGCAGCAGTTTCGCCCACTTCATAGAACAGCTGACCATATTCATAAAGGAAGTCCAGACGCTTAGCATTCTTCTTGCGAGCTTCATCGTAAAGAGCGAATGCCTGATCCGTAAAGCCATAATGGAACAAGGTCTTTATGCGGTTATAACGTTCCGGGCTATAAGTAGCGTCAGGCCTGCCCAGCTTTTGAGAGTCACGAATCCAGGCCAAAGTCTGTTCGGGCGACATGGGAATACCATGGGCATAGGGAACGTCCTTCGCATCCATCAGCTTGTATTCCACCAGCTTCATGCGACTACGATGAGCGTAGTAGGCCAGCGGGAAATCGCGGATACAATCTAGGTAGGCTTCGCGGGCCAGGGAATCCTTGCCCAATTTCATGTAGGCATCCCCCAGGAACATGCGGGCGCCACTTCCACTCCAGAGGAACTGATCCTTGGTCGCATCGGTGAAAGCATCGATAGCTTCCTGCCACTTTTCCTGCTTGAAGTAGACAAAGCCAATGCGGAACTTGGCCCACTGACGCTTAACATTATTTTTGAAACGCTTGTGAGAAAGTTCGCGGTAGCAAACTACGGCGCTATCATACTTCTGATTCTGCTCGTATTCAAAGCCACGAACCCACAAATTGTTGGCGTTTTCCTTGCTGTACTTGCTTACGTCGGCCAGCAGGGAATCGAACATCTTAATTTCGCGGGCATACTTGCTAGAGTTGTTGCGAAGCAGACGCAGGGTAGACTGAATCCACAGAGGACGCATTTCCACAGAATCCAGCAAGAATCGGAACTGCTTAATGGACTCATCTTCCCGCTTCAAGCCGCGAAGAGCGACAGCGCGTTTTTCCCAAAGGTTAATTCGAGTATCCATGTCCAGGCTGCTCACAGGCAACTTGCTCTGGATAGAATCTTCAGGAAGAGCCACCGCAGATTCCGGAGACTTAGCAAGCAAGGCCGCATCAAGAATCTGAATGGAATCCAGCAAGGTCAGGCAGCTAGCAGCCTCATCCTTGGCGCAGGCCATCTTGGCATAGGCCACCTTCTCCGACAAGCTTTCCGGAGCGCCCTGAACCTTACGCAGGCGACGAATGGCCGAGAAAGCAGAATCCTTATAAGAAGTAGAACTTGTCAACAACTGCATGTAGACGCGTTTCGCATTCTTCAGCTGCTTGAACTGTTCCAGATACTTGGCATAACGATACTTAAGGGCAGAAGCATCGTCAGACTTAGGATACTTATCAATAAAGGCCTTGATGGAATCTGCATGGGCACGATCACTCAAAGTAGAATCGGCCATGGCGGCCTCGATACGGAGGCGGCTTGCCTGACGGTCCCAGGAGGCATCCTTTTCCATGGCCTTGTTCTTCTGGAGGGTTTCGCGCATCTGCTTGAAGTCACCCTGCTGGAACTTAGCCTTGGCCATACGGAGAACGACGGCACCATCCAAGGCCGTATCACGGCCCATCAATTTGCTGTAAGCGTCAAAAGCACTATCCCACTGTTCCTTATAGAAGAACTGGGCCGCATTGGCAAAGTCACGAACATCCCTAGGCTGGGATTCGTCCAGGCTCAAGGCGCGGGCACGATCATATCGAACCACCATGTCCTGGAATCGATTTGGGGGAATCTGTTCAAGTTCTGCATACGGATTTACAGGTTCCACAGGCATAGAAGCCACAAGGCTGTCAGTTGCCTGAAAGGGCTGCGGAACGGCATTATCTATAATAGGTTTATTCTGAACAGAATCCGTCTGGACGGAGTCAACCTGAGCATATGCGCCCACTGCACACATGCTTATTATTGCAACAAAAACACCAAATTTCACTTTTCTCTTACTTCTTGCTGTTATCGGCCTGGCCCACCACACTAAGCACGCCCAGGTCTCTAATAGCCTGCGCATACTTCTTGTGAAGATAGGCGTTTACGCTTTCGGCATCGTCCATCTGAAGCACGGTCAGAGCCGTTTCCCTGACATCTTCAAAGTTGATGGATCGAATAATCTTCTTCGTAGACATGACGTTCCATGGAGTCATGGAAAGTTCATCAATTCCAAGGCCAACCAGCAGCAAGACGCTCATGGGGTCAGCACTCATTTCACCGCAAACCGCCACAGGAATACCTTCACGATGGGCGGCCTTGACAGTTTCATAAATCATGCTAAGCACCGCCGGATGGTGCGGCTGGAACATGTCTGTAATAAGTTCGTTGGTACGGTCCACAGCGAGGGTGAACTGAATCAAGTCGTTTGTACCAATGCTGAAGAAATCCACTTCCTTGGCAAGCTTGTCAACAATCATGACAGCGGCAGGCACTTCAATCATCACGCCCACCTTCACCTTGGCACACTTCTTACCTTCGGCTTCAAGTTCATCACGGCAGCGTTTGATGCATGCCTTTGCACGGCGAAGTTCCGTCATGCCAGAAATCATGGGCAGTAAAAGTCTCAGGTTGCCCTTGGTATTTGCCAGGAGCAAGGCCTTCAGCTGGGTACAGAAAATATCTTCGCGATCGAGGCACACACGAATGGAGCGCCAGCCCATAAAGGGGTTAGACTCACTCACTGCATTAATGCCACTAACCAGTTTATCACCACCAGCATCCAGAGTACGGATCGTCACTGGGCACGGAGACATTGTCTCGAGAATATAGCGATAGGCATCGCGTTGTTCATCCTGCGTGGGAGCATCCTTGCGCAGGAACAAAAATTCAGAACGATAAAGGCCAATACCCGTCGCACCGAAATCCGTTACTTTATCTGCTTCACCCGGAATTTCGATATTGGCGTGGAGGGTAATATACTTACCATCACGGGTCATAGGTTCCAGCTGTCGCATGGTAAACAGTTCGCGACGCTGGCGTTCAAAGACTTCCTGCCTTTCGCGGAAATCCTTAATGTCTTCTTCGTTGGGGTTTACGACAACCTTGCCGCTAGAGCCATCAACAATGACGACGTCCCCAGCCTTGATAATGGCGGCTGCGTTACGCAAACCAGAGACTAGGGGAATCTGGAGAGAGCGTGCAAGAATGGCCACATGGCTAGTACGGCCACCGGTATCCATGGCGAGACCGCTCACCTGCCCCGGCTTAATGGACATCAACAGGCTAGGCAGAAGTTCATGGCCAACCAGGACAACGCCTTCTTCATGAGCCACATCCTCCAGCACAGGTCCGGAGTCTTCCATGGCGGCCATCAGACGATTATACAAATCCCTAAGGTCAGCCGCCTTGTCTCTCATGGCCGCAGAATCAATAGATTCAAAGCGGTCAATGTAAGCCCCAAGAACCACATGCACAGCCCAGCGTGCATTCTTACGGTCCTTGCGAATCTTATCGATAATACCATTTACCAACCCGGGGTCCTGAAGAATCATCAGGTGGGTTGCAAAAATCAGGCTATCCTTCATGCCTGCGCGGCTTTCGGATATTTCCTTGATCTGGGCGATTTCCTTGGCAGTCTTGCTAACAGCCTTCAAGAAAAGCTGTTCTTCGTCTGCCAGTCGACTTTCAGGAAGAGTTTCCTCTACTACAGAAATTTCTCGGTTCGAAACCGGGAAAACCCGGCCCATAGCGAAGCCGGGAGAAGCGGGAACGCCGGTCAGTACAGTGCGTCGCAACGAACCGTGAACCGGATTCAAGCCATCATTCTTAGCAGGGTTCTTCGTTGAAGTGGTCATTGAACAAACCTTCCAGCAAGGAAGCTACATTCTCTTCATCTTCACCATCGATTTCGAACTTTACTTCGGAACCAGCGGGAATAGCAAGCATCATCACGTTCAGGATGCTCTTGGCGTTTGCCTTGGCACCTTCAAAAACGATGGAGATGTCGCTCTTAGCCTGGCCGGTAATATCAACAATCATACCGGCGGGACGCGCGTGAATACCCAACTTGTTTGTGACCACTAATGTCTTAACTATCATTTTTTCCTCAGAAAATATCCACGTTGACGTCCAGACCGTCCTGCAGAATAATACGGAACAGGCTATCAGCCGAATGAACCGTCTTCACGATGTCGTCATGCAGGGCTCTGTCGTTCAACAAAATACCGGCGGTGTTGTCCTTGGATTCCAATTTAGTCTGGACTCTTCCAACCAAATCATCTAGGTGCTTGGTCACACCTTCCAGTTCGCCAATCAAATTATTTGCGTTACCCATCACCTTATCGGTACTTGCAAACATATTGTCAATGGGAGACTTTACACCATCAATAAGGCCATTCACCTTTTCCGTCACCTGGTTCAAGCCTTCCAGACTCTTCTTCAGCTGGGGATCGGTGGTATTCAGCATAAGCATCAGACGGTCTTCCAGCTTTTCAGCCTTAACAAGCAGGGTCTTGAAACGATCCTGGAATTCCGGATTGACGATAGTCTGGTTCAGAGCCTTCTTTACAGATTCCAGAAGGACCTTGGTACTATCGCAAACTTCACCGGCAAGGCCGATGGCTTCTGCAATACCGGCGTCGAACTGACCCGAAATGGTATCACCCGGGACGAAGTAGCTTGTGGAATCGCCGAGAATCATACCGATCTGACGTTCACCCATGATACCGATATTCTGCACTCTGATTTCGGAATCCTTGGGAATCTTCACGTCGGTACGAAGTCGGATCGTCACCACCACGCGGTGTCCAGAAAGTTCGATATTCTCGACCTTACCTAGACGAACACCGTTCACCTTCACAGGGTCATCCAGCACAAGGGTACTGACCTGGGTAAAACGCAGGTAGTAAGTGTTGAATGTTTCGCGAGGATCCTTTTCGTTCAGGAAAAATACGCCAAATACAAGAATAATGAGCGCCAGTATTACAACCAGGCCCACAGAAAAATACAGTGCAGAATACTTTTTCATTTGGCTTTTAATCTAGTTATTATTCTTCGATACGTTTGATAGGACTATTATTTTCAATGCCATTTACATGGCGATCCAGCCAATCATACAGCAAAGCGTCGCGTTCTGCCTTGGGGAGCAGGAACTTTTCGCGGCCTTCCTTCTGCATGTATACATCCAGATAGGTCATCAGCACGCCACCAGCCACAGAAACATTCATGGATTCGGTAATGCCATACTGAGGCAGCTTGAATTCATAGTCGGCATGGGCCAGGGTGTCCGGGTGGTTACCATGGAACTCGCTGCCCAGGTAAAAAGCGGTAGGCTGGCTCAAGTCCAGATCCAGAACGGAGTTGGTAGTATTGGTGCTGGCCACGGCAATCTTATAGCCCTTGGCACGAAGCTTTTCCATGCAGAGCATGCGCTTCTTGTAAAGGTAAAGGCTCATCCACTTGTAGGAACCCTTCAAGATGGACTTGTTCACGCTATAGGCGTTATCTTCTTCGATCACGTGCACATCCTGCAGGCCAAAGACTTCAGCCGTACGGATCACTGCAGAAATGTTATGGGGATCGAACAGATCTTCCAGCACCATGCAGAAATGCCTTGTACGACGGTCAACGACAGAAGTCAACAGTTCCTTTCGACGGTCCGTCACACGGGCCAGCAGGGATTCCAAGCTTTCCTTTTCGATCAAATCACTCATTTTTTTCCTCTAAAACTTGATTGTCCTTCACTATAATTGGAACTGCGTCCAAATCCTGTTTACGCTGCGCGACGCGTTCCTTCTGAACCTTTTCGAAGTCGCCTAGTTTCCAGGGCGCCCCATTCACCACGCTTTCAAAATCCAGAACATACTGAATATTATCCACTGACTTCAGGGATGCATTTTTCAGCATGGGCTCCTTGTCCCCAGAGAAATACTTGCCGGCAGCCTTCTTCACATCTCCCACAATATGGTCGATCTTTTCATTTACCACTTTCTTGAACACACCCATCTGCATAATGGAATTCAAGACGGAGTTGGCCGGGAACACAATAGCCGTTAATTTGTACTTAAGTTTCGTCCTCGAAACGGGATCCATGTCCAAATAGGCAATTGCAGTACCATGCAGGGACCATTTCAAGACCTTGGCATGTCCGTATCCGAAGAACAAGTTGCGCAAGCCCAGCTTAGTACCGGCACTATCCTGCAAGGCCCAGTAGAATTCTCCAGAAAGGCTGCGGCCATTGCTACCATTAAAGAACCGACGATTCCAATGAGTATACTCGAGGGTGTAGTTTTCATCCAGGTAAGCATTAATCAGCTGTGCTGTAAAAGGCATATTGTCAAAGAGGTAGCTGATCACATCTTCATTTAGCGGAAGGGTCCCCTCGTTCACGTAAATCGCACGATACTTGCGTCCTAGGCGAGCGAAAACCTCATGCACCATAGGCTGCTTGGGATCAGGGTTGAAACCACGACTTACAATTTCCTTGTAGGGAGCGCAGAATTCATCGTTGTACTTCACCTTAGGCCATGGTTTCAAGTCTTCTTCGAAACAACCTTCAAAATCCACATTCAGGCAGGCCTTGAGCCCCGAGCAAAGAGAACGAAGGTCATCTTCATTCCCGAGTTTTTTCTTCAGGAATTCATGTTTACCGATTTTCTTCAGGGAATCTGCCGAGATCGCGGTAACAAAAGAAGCCGCAGAATTCGTCGTTCCAGAATCCTGGGCAAACGCCGGCAACGCAAGTCCAAGGACAAGCAGCACAAAACCAGCAATTTTAAAGAAACCGGCTATCACTAGTTACGAAATTCCAGGCTATCCAGGGGGACAACGGTAAAAGGTTTAATCGATTCAAGTTTTGCCACAGGAGCCACAATGGAAACGGTCATCTTGGACCTGTCAAAGTACTTTGCCACCATGGCCTTTACCTGTTCCGGAGTCACAGCGTTGATTTCCTTGACATAATCCAGATAATGGTCAAAGGACTTTCCAAGCAGTTCGCCCTTGGCAAAAATGATTGCCGTAGAAGAAGGGCTGTCAAACAGGCTGGGCAGGCTTTCGATCAGGGACTTCTTGGCCTGGGCTAATTCTTCTTCGGTAGGACCTTCCTTGGCCAGCTTTTCCACTTCTTCAAAAATCAATTTCATGGCAAAGTCCACCGATTCCACCTTGGTCTGCAAGGCGATGGTGGTCATGGCCGTATCGCGATAATCATTACCGACGGAACTATAGACACTGTAGGCAAGACCTTCATCACTGCGGACTCGATTCATAAGACGGCTAGTAAAGCTTCCGCCGCCCAAGATGAAACTGGCCACTGCAGCCGGATAGTAATCCGCATGAGGACGCTTTACAAAAGGCTGGTTCATGGAAATGTTGGCCTGGGTAATATCCTTGTCCACCACGTAAATTCCAGGCTTGTTCAGGAAGGTCAGCGGTTCAGGCTTCGGGCGAGCTACCTTGGCAGAATCCACCTTCCAGTTCGCAAAGAATTCCTTTAGGGCAACAATTGCAGAATCCTTATCCACATCGCCAGACAAGGCGAAAATGATTTTCTTCGAAGAGTAGACACCTTCTGCCAGACGCTTCACATCGGCAGGAGTGACAGCCTTGTATTCCTCGGCGTTGGCATCCCAAAGTCTTGCGTTGGGGGCATAATTAACCTTGCTCTTCAAGGCAGACAGAACCTTAGCCGGGGTATCGTATCGACGGTCGTAGGCCGTCACATAGTTAGCCTTTATAATTTCAAGCTGTTCCCCATCAAAGGCGGGAGCCGTAAAAACCTGACGGGCCATATTCATCATGCCCGGAAAATCCTTGGACAGGCAGTTGATATCGAACATGGAGCTGAAAGTTCCAACAGAGGAACTGAGACCAGCACTAATGAATTCCAGGGAATCATCCAGGGCATGGGGAGTTATTCCACCACCGCCACCACGGCGAAGCATGGAACCCACCATGGAACTGGCCGCCTCATCCTTCAAGGAGCTAGGCACATCCGATTCATCAAAGTAGACCGTAAAGTCAACCAAAGGCAGACTTCTATCGCTAACGATATAGCCCACGATTCCCGAGGCGATTTCTACGCGGTAATCCTTGGGATGGGGAGCCACATACTGGAACTCGGGGAACTGAACATCCTTATAGCTCCCGGGAAGTTTTTCTTTTGCAGAAACTTCAACCGTTTCTACCGTTTCAGCCTTTGCAACGTCGGTCGCAACAGCGGATTCCACAGGAACCGTTTCGTCAGCCTTTTGAGTTGCCGGAGCAGAAGCGCAGGCACCAAGGGCAATCGCCAGGGAAGACACGCAAACACCGGCGGCACCATAAAAAAATCTGGAATGTCTATTAGCCATTTGCCCCTCAAGATAGCAAAAGAAACGACCGCCCATTTTTCAGGATTCAGTATTTTATAACTTTGGGCCATGTCAGGAAAAATCCGTTTCGCACCAAGCCCCACCGGCTACCTCCACGAAGGCCATTTGCTTTCGGCACTTTACGTCTGGGCCGCCGCCAAGAAATGGGACCTGCACATCCACCTGCGAATTGAAGATCACGACCAGGGAAGAGCCCGCCAAGCCTACATCGACGGCATCCGCGAAGACCTGGAATGGCTCGGTTTTGAGCACCACAGCGAAAGCATCCAGAGCGAACGTCATCACATCTACCAGGCTGTCCTGGAAGAACTTTCCCAGAAGGACCTAGTGTACCCCTGCACCTGCAGCCGTAAGCAGCTGGAGGCCGAAAATCCCAGAAGCGAAACTGGAGAAATTATCTACCAGGGGAAATGCCGAATTTTAGATGAGAGACGAGAGGCGTTTGGCCACCTTCAGGTGGGAGACAAGGAACCGGAAAATAATGGGATGGGGCTTGCGCCCCATAGCCTCAGGGTTAGAATTTCTAACAAAATAATAAACTGGAAGGACTATCGTCTCGGAGACTTCAGCGAGAATCCGTCAGAACAATGCGGAGACTTTCCCATCCGGGATCGCGACGGTTTCTGGACTTACCAATTCGCCGTCTGCGTCGATGATTTGCATCAAGGAATAACCCATATCGTTCGAGGCGAAGACATCCGCAATTCCACGGCACGTCAGATTTACCTCTCAGAATTAATCGCCAACGTCTGTGCCGATTCCACCCGCATACAGATGCCCGCCTACAAGCGCCCCTTCTACCTGCACCATGCCCTAATCGTGGATCCCAACGGCAAGAAGCTTTCCAAACGTGAGCTAGCTCACAGTATTCGGCAAGATAAGGAAGATGGCATAACCCCCGAAGCCCTCATTGGCCGAGTACTTTACAAGGCAGGCTTCCAAAATACCCCCACCCCACAGCCCCTAAATGCGGCAGTTGAACAAATAATCCATACTTTATAAAGTTTACGTAATTTTTACGCGGGGGAAAAAATTTATATTCATAGTATGGCTCAAGTGTCTCCTTCTGCAATCATATCGAAAATTCGTCAAGAAGCAGCTCTTTTTGATTCAAAAGATCGTTTACTGAACTTTTCTACCAAGGGTGACTTCCAATCTCCTCTTATTATGGAGGCTGGCGACCTTTTCTTCGAAAAGTGGAAAAATTCCAATGGCCCGCTGCCGCTGGATTCCTTCTTCCCTGTGAGCGACAAATTTAGCGCACAGCAGAAAGCTGAAACCATTGAATCCGTCTGCACCGTCCTTAAAGAAAAAGACGAAGATTTCGGCAGATCGGACCTGTACCTTCTTCTGGGCTTCCTGAAGTGGGACGGAAACGCACTTGCACCAAGCCTTTTAATCCCCCTCGATGTCGACACGACAAAGAAGACTCTCTACATTTCCAACAGGACTCCTATTGAGAACGTAGTCCTTAGGGAACGCCTCAAGGATTCCGTCCCCCTGCCCAAGGCAGGCGATGCAATCATCAATGGGCAGTTCAGCCTCTTGCTGTACTTCTCCATGTTCGAAAAGTCCATCGCATCCATGAAGAGCTGGAAGTTCACTCGTCATGGTCTTTGCCTGGGATTTTTCAACACCGGTCGACTCCTCCTGAAAAACCGTTTTGAACAGGGATGGAACGACAAGAAAATTGACACAGCCCCGGTACTTTCATCCCTTCTTCGAGAAGACGGCTTTAAGGTAAAGGAATCCATCTTCGAGGAAAAAGATTTCAATCAGGTATTCAATCCCTGTGAACATCACTTCCTCTATACCATCGATTCCCATACTAGCAAGGCAGCCATAGACGCCCTGGATCCAGAAGTAGAAGCCTACGCAATCCAGGCGCTGCCGGGCACCGCAAAGATGAAGGTTGCCGCCAACATCGTAGCCGATTCTGTCGCCCAGGGGAAGAACGTCCTTGTGGTCAGCCGCAGAGCAACCACAGCCAGGGAATTTCTGAACACATGGAAACCGCCTTTCCGCACGTTCGCCAACGTTGACCGCAATGCTGTCGCCCAGGAACTCCATAAGGCCCGCAAGGATTTTTCAGACTACTATGACGCAGTCAACAAGCCCCTGCAGCCATCCGGCATCATGCTTTCGGGCCTTCTCAAGGAATTCATCAAGGCCAGAGCCCCCAAGCAGAAATTCCCGGAGACCATTTTCCAGGGAGTGCCCGAACTTAGCTTCGAAAGGTACGAAGCCCTTAAAAAAGATCTTGCAGAGCTGACTGAGCTATACTTCGAGAAAAACGGCATCGAAGCCCGTACAGCCTTCCAAGGCGTCAAGGTTCCTAGCCTCACACCAGAGCAGAAAAACTCTCTGGCCGATGAACTGAACCGCGCCGCCGAACGGGCCAGTGAACTGGATACCATCCTCAAACGACTTCAGGAAGCAGGCCTGTTCCCCACAGGAATCTTCCTGGCCGGTCTCTCCGATATCCTTGAACTATTCAAAGACAACTTTAGCGAAAGCACACCCACCTACGACCAATGGCAGCTCCGTTCCAGCAACTGGGACGCCTACAGAGAAACATTGTCCATGCTGCCCGAAGCGGGCGACAAGTGGGTCCGCTACCGCCGTCAGACGTCCGACATTTACACCGACAATGCCGTAGACGAAAACATCCTTACCGCACGCGAAGACTTCGTTGAAAGTCAGAAGGCCACCCTAAAGGGTCTGTCAGACCGTTACCGTTCTTCTAGGCGCCAGCTCCTCCAGGTTCTCCGCAACCCCAAGGAAGTCCAGTCCGACGCCCAGCTTATCGACCTGATAGACACCCTTCTGGAACTGCAGGACAACAAGAAGGCATACAAGGAATCAGCCGTTCTGGGCAATCACCTCCTCGGAAAAGATTGGCTCTACGAACGTTCCAACTGGATTGAACTGAATACCAAGATTCAGTACTTGTACGACTTCCGCGACAAGCACAAGGACAATCCTCGTTTTGAACTGCTCCTGCAAATTCTTGAACAGTGGAGTCTCTTCAAAGACCTACAGCCCAAGTTGGGCGATCTTTGCGAAGCCGTACGCAGTCTCCAGCAAGCCATCCGCAAGATTACCAAGGAAATGAACCTAGAGGAACCTCTAGAAAGCCAAAGCATTGAAAAGTGGTTGGGCACAATCAAATCCTGGAACAAGAACTGGGATAGCTTGGACACCCATCTACAACTGTCTGCCCTTACAAAGAAAATCGCAGACTACAACTGCCCCAACCTTTCAGCATTCCTAAAGGATCCCAGCAAGGCCAATCGGGAAATCCCGCAGGCCGTAGCTCATCATTGGGCAGGCTCCCAGGTGCAGACAGCAACCAAGGTTTTCCCGGAACTGTTCTCCTTGAATCCCAAGGCACACGCCCAGAAAGGCAAGGAATACAGAGACATCCAGGACCGTTTCTGCAACGCGAACTTCAGGGAATTACACGACACTCTTCAAGCCTCGCCCGAAAGGTTGACATCCATCAGTCTCAGCGATTCTTTCTGCCTGCCAGAAGACAGACACTTTGACATCGCCATCATTCTTGATGCAGAATGCGTCTCTGTCGTAGAATCCATTCCTACCCTGCTCAGCGCAAACAAGATTATTCTTGTGGGTGACCCCCACTATCCCGCTCTGGAACCGCTCACTTACGACGCCTTCCAGGAACCGCCGATTTCTCATACGACACTGTTCCACGATAGCATTCTGTCAGCCTCTCTTCGCCAGGGCATTTCTACTCGCGAACTGTGGTTCTCGACCCAGTATTCCGACGCGACCCTGGTAAGTTTCGCTAACCAGAAAATCTATAGCCGCGGCATCAGACAATTGCCTGTTCCCAGCCGCGAAAAATTCACCGGTATCAAGTTCAAGGTCGTCCAGAACAAGGTGAATGCAATCGCACAGGCAGCCATCCGCCATGCAGAAAAGAACCCCAGCAAGACCCTAGGTATCGTGGCATTCCATCAGACGACCTGCCACGAAATCGAGGAATGCATCAAGAATATGGTGGCGGCAGGTTCCGCAACGGCACGATTCTTCACACAGCAGAATCCGGATATCCGCTATTACGTCAAGACCCCGGAACGAGCCGCGGGACGTTTCCGCGACGTGATCCTTGTTTGCGCCGAATCCGAAGGCGTTACTGGAGTCAACGGCGACAACAAGATAGCCGTCTGTTCCACTCTGGCAAAGCACGAAACCCACGTCTACATTTCCGAAACGGACCTCGCCAAGCAGGGCAATGCCAAGCACAATCTCTTCTGGGACTGGATCACCTACCTGCAGGCCAAGGACTTCACCGAAAAGAACGACCTTCATACAGCAGGGTCCGACATTCACGATTCCATCATCGACGCCCTTAAGAAAGAAAACTTCCAGGTCGAAGACTCCTTTACCAAGGGAGGCATTCCTGTGGGACCGGTCGTGGCAGACGCCAATAATCCTAGCCGCTTCCTAGCACTCATCGAAGACGACTGCACTACGGAACGTTTCCGTGAATCCGTGGAAGACCGCGACTATATCCGTCCTACCATCCTGAAACAGACTGGCTGGAAGGTCCTGGCGCTCTGGCTCCCCTTCTGGTACATGGCAAATCAGGATGAAGTCAGCCACCTGGTAACAACGCTCGCCATTGAACAAAGTATCGCTCCGCCTCCCGCCAGCGACGAAGAACCGGAAGATGAAGACGAACTGGAAATGCCCGTCAGCGAAGGACCGCAGGTGGTGGCCTACCAGGTGCAACACCCCAAGATCGAGGGCACGCCCCACGACAAGCCTATTGCTGAACTGCCGGCTGCAGCCATTATCACCCAGCTGAAATTCTACGTAGATCACGAGGCACCGATTCACGAAGAGATCCTGATCCAGCGAATTCTGGAGCTGCATCACGTGGATCGCGCAGGTCCTGTACTCCAAAAGGCACTGACCGAAGCACTGAACCAAGGTCTTCAGAAAAAGCGCTTCGTCAAGACCGGCCCCTTCTACTATTCCCTCAAGCCCCAGGAATTGGTTCCCCGCAACAGGAGCGGCCGCCCGGACTTCGAGAGGAACCTGGTTTTTGTTGGTCCTGAAGAACGAGCCCTGCTCCCCTCCAGCATGGACGAACACGCTATCAAACAGGCACTTGGCCTGCTAGTGTAAAAAGTCTAACGGTTATACAAGAAAAAGGTACTGCGGACAACCGCAGTACCTTTTTTAATCTTTGCAGCAAGGAATCTCACAGCCCCAAAGGTCCGACAATTCCCTTCTACTTAACCTTTACTACAAACGCATTGATATTGTAGGCAGAAAGTTCGCGAGCCTTATCTTCAGCGGCTTTCTTAGTAGTCCATCCACCGCCACGAAGCTTGTAGAACGGAGTATCGAATACAACCTGGATTGCATAACCCGTGCTAGCGGAAAGCTGGGCACGACGACGCTGAGCCGCATCAAAGTCAGCAACAGCTTCGAACTGCAGCATATAGTAACCGTCAGACTTGCCGGACTTGGTATTTGCCTTAACCACGGCGGCACTCTGCTGGGAATCAGCAGAATCTCTGAGGGACGCATTCAATACAGGCTTATATTCATGGCCCCTGAAAAGGGAATCCAGATCAGTGGGTTCGGCAGCAAACGCAGCAGAAACACCCAGAGCAAAAAGCGATACAACAGCTAAAATTTTTCGCATGGAGAAAATATAATAAAAAAGGAGCGGATAAATCCGCCCCTTTTTAAAGCACTTGTTATCAAGACTTAGTTGTTCTTCTTGAAGTCTTCCCATGTGCGATCAATGGGATATGCATTCTTAGACTTCTTGATACCGAACATGGAAGTCTTGTCCTTGCGGTTTTCCTTAGAACCGTTGATTCTGACGTAGGTATCGATCTTGGTGATGTATGCACCAGTACCAACCAAGCGACCTTTATCAGAAGTCATGTTCCAACCGATGTAGTAGTTGGTGCCATGAGTAGTACAGTTCTTGCCAGCACCACCGAAGAAGTACTTCTTGTTGTGCTGGAAGTTCAGATCGTCATCGCAGTAGATCTTTGCAGAGGAACTTGCCACATAAGCACCCAGGTTGGTGAAGTATTCAACCTTGTAGTAGAAGTAGAAGTCACTCATATCAACGTCTTCGTTAGCAACCTTCTTCTTGTCGTACAGAGCCTTCATATCAGACTTGACCAAGTGACCCGGGATACCCCACTTGCTCTTGATGACCTGTTCGTTTCCGTCCAGAGAAGAGACAGGGATCGCGGTAATCGGGCTTGCGCAAGAATCAAGGAGACATTCAGCAGCATTGCCAGTGTAGGCGAAGTTCACATCGTAAACACCCACTTCGGCGTCACCGGTAACCAGCACCCAACGAGAGGGCAGACGCTTGGTTTCGTTGTAACCAGTGGGAGAGTTCCAGTGGTAATCTACGTCAAAGGAAGTACGCATTTCATTTGCACCGTAAGCGGTGGAATCCATGTTATCGCGCCAGATAAGCTTAGTCAGGTCGCCGCCCAGACGCAGGTAGTCACCAGCATGGGGAGACAGAGCGTTACTAGACGTCTTGTAAATCACGTCAATCTTGCCGTAGCCATCTTCACGAGAACCAGGAACAGGAACGATAGAAGAGGTCACCACAGTACCAGTCGGACCAGTTGCAGAAGCGAACTTGGCAACAGAGTCAAGGCTAGTTGCAGAATTCAGGTAGAAGTCGAAGGAAGTAGTGTTGGTCGGATCCAGCAAGGTCACCGGTTCAGAGAGAATCACGGTCAAGTTGTCGTAACCATTCAGTTCACCATCCTTATTCTTCTGGGAAATCACGATTGCTTCGATAGGCACAGGAGCGATACGATCCACGATGTTGCCTTCAAAGCCCTGCTTGATGTGCTTACCATTATCATCGAAGGATGCATAAGAGTAAACCTTACCGGTACCAGCAGTCTTAATGCGGCTAGAAAGGGTCAGGCCGCCAACTTCGAGGCGATTGTCGCAATAGCCAGTAGCTGCATCGAGATTCAAGCAGGAGTACTGAGTCTTATTGACGATAACATTGCAGTACTTAACGGAGTCAGCCTTAAGGGTAGACATACCGTCCTTATAGGGATAAATCGTATCAGCAGCAACAGAATCCCACAAGATGCAGATCTGTTCCGGCAGAGAGTCCTTATGAATATTGCGGTTGAAGTAGATGGCGATAGAGTCACCCACACCGTCCAGATATTCGCTAGCAACATAGTCGCTATAAATCTTCATAGCTTCAACAGGAGCACCCTTTACGTCGAAGATATCAGCAAACTGCGGCACAGGTACCGGCGGTTCACGGAAGTAAATCGGGTGGTAGTGAGCCATGATAGCATCGCTACCGTTACCAGAAATGGAGATTCTGGCCGGGTTGCTGTTAGCAGGATTTTCAGCATCATAACGATAGGTCTTACATTCATTACCGCTGCAACGGATCTGCACTCTTGCAAAGCCATTTTCGAAGGGTTCAGATGCAGAAAGTACAAGACCTTCAGATGCCACGCCGGCAGCCATAGTCAAGCCAACGTTACAATCGTCGCACTTGTAGTAGGCAAAGGAACCATCGGCCTGCTTGGAGGGCTTCAGAATAACCATGTTGAAGTCCTGATCGGTATCAGTCCAACGTTCTTCGAAACCAGGAGCGGCGGGATCATCACCAGTAATTTCCTTCCAGTTGGAATCCCTGGAATCTACGAAGGCAAGCTGCGGCAGGTAGAAGGTCAGAGACAGAGCCTGCTTACCAGATGCGGTAGAAATCTTGTAGGTTTCCATGGAGTAATTCATATCACCAAGGTCAACAGTGACATAGACGGTATCAATACCACCATCGGGGCCAAAGCTGCGAGCAACACCCGGATCAATGGGGGTAAAGGAGCCATCTGCTTCCTTAACGAAGTACTGCAGGTAGTTCTTTCCATCAGCGCGATCAGTAGTAGACTTCAAGGTGTAGCTAACGCTTCTTGCGTCATTGGGCTTGATCAGCACGGAATCAGAGGATACCTGGATTGCAGAAATATAAACCGGGACCAAATCACTACCCATAGCGAAGTCAACCACTTCGTACTTGGACTTTTCAACACCCATGAAGCCACAGGTTGCCTTTGTACAGGGGTTTTCTGCTTCGGTAGTATCCAGGGCGGTAGCGTTATTGAAGACAACTTCCACTTCACCCTGAGACTTGTAAGTATAAACCTTGTTCTTGTCGCCATCGATATAGGCCCAGACAGTCCAGGTTCCCGGCGGCAGAGCAATCTGTTCGTAGGTGAACTTGGGCACAGCCGGGTTAGACAGGTCAATACCCGGAATAGAAGCATCGTTGGTCAGAAGCTGTGCAGAAGAGAGATCGGAAGGGAACTTGGTACCAGCGACCAGATAGTACTGGAACTTGAAGTTCGTACATTCAGACTTATTAACGAAGTCAGCACCGCAGCATTCGATGGCCTTATCGTCACCAGAAACTGCAGCAGCACAAGAACCTTCACCAGTCTGAGTATAGCACATCTGGTATTCAGGATTCTTGGGAGTGTAGTTTTCAGTCTTTTCCTTGGTAAGGGCAGTCTTCTGCTGGATGTACATATTGGTCTTGATACGAACGTTACTCATATCAGTACGACGGTCGCAGAAGAAGATGTCAATGTCATAGGTCTTGTTAGTAACGAGAGCACCCTGAGCACCAGTAAATTCATCCAGGTTCACGTAACCAGGAGCGGCAAGGTGGGTACCACCCAGGTCCACTGCCAACTTGTTATCGATATAGACCCAAATGTCATCGTCACCGCGGAAGGAGAACTGCATACCCGGACGGTAAACGAAGTGTGCGTGAGACTCGAAGCAGAACATCTGGTTGTTCATGCCAGAAATACGGGCATCCCAGGAAGTGTTGTCATAAACGTCGGGATTGGTACCGGAGTCGAATTCGCCGGCAGCCACAGGATAAAGGTCGATATAGGGGAGACCGCTCTTGGGTTCCAGGTCAGACCAGTCGGCCACGACACCCAGCTGAGCCTTAGCTGCAGCGGAAACCTTAGCCGGAGTACCGACACCGTATCTGACGTTGCCCAAACCCTTACGAGTAGCAGCAGCAGTAGCGCAAGTACCAACACAAGTACCGAGAGTAACGGAGTCCTTAAGGTCATTCAAAATGGTAAATGCACCGGTGGGTTCGTTATAGCTATCGTATTCCCACATACCGTCAGAAGACTGGGTAAAGAGCACGTCGCGGCAATGCATAGCATTGACATTGGGAGTTTCGCGGAACATCACGTCAAAAGCTTCCTGACTTACAAAGCAACCAGAAGCAGCATTGTAAGTCGGCTTCTTGGTCAGAGGATCCAGGAAGTCACCAACGATACCCTTGGTCACACCGATACAGGGAACAGTATTTGCAGCACCGCCACCCGGGAAACCATAGGGAGCAGAAGCCACATAGCAACCGTTAGAAGCCACAGCAGGATAAGCATCGCAAGTGAATGCGCCATGGAGGGCGGCATCGGTATCATAAAGGATTGCAGCCAAAGTATAGGAGCAGTTACCTTCGATTTCAGGGTCAACTACAGAGAAGAGCTTGCCATCCGGAGCTTCATCCGGGTCAGCAATAAAGTAAAGTCTATCTACACCG
Organism: Fibrobacter sp. UWH5; assembly: GCF_900142505.1. NCBI lineage: Bacteria > Pseudomonadati > Fibrobacterota > Fibrobacteria > Fibrobacterales > Fibrobacteraceae > Fibrobacter > Fibrobacter sp. UWH5. Next base: position 77,290 of record NZ_FRBB01000003.1, read on the forward strand.
TATGCATCGAAGAATGCTTCAACGTCAATGGCTTCAAGAGTGTTGTTCCAACCGTTGACACCGATTGCGTCGGCCAACATTTCGTCGGAATCCTTAAAGAGAACAAAAGAAGTGGGAAGATCTTCGTCCATCCACACAGCGTAGTACCATCCGCACATGGTGGGGTCAACCTTGAAGGGCTTACCACCAGCGTAGGTTCCATTGTCAGAATACATGGGTACGGAGGCCTTCCATTCTTCATCGTCCGGAACCAAGATGTAGAAGTACTTGATGTTGGGCTTTTTACCGTAAGAGATAAGAGTCTTGCCGGCCTGCTTGGGGTTTTCAAGAATGTAGACATCACCCTTGCTGTTGGGGCAGGCGAAGTCACGGTTGTTCATGGGATAGTTGGGATCCTTGGCATTATCCTTCGGGATACCATTCCACTTGGCCGTCGTAATATAGCGGATCGTAGAATCCGACATCATCGTATACACGGTGAACGTGGAGTCGTAGGCTTCACCACCGATCTTGGAAAGGTCATATTCGTAATAACCAGTCGTTGCATTGTAGGTCATTACAGACGTAACCTTCTGCTTGTTATTCATAGCAGTGTAGAAAGTCACTGTCGGGGCATTATTAGCGCCCCATTCCAGAGGCGGCTGAAAATGCAGCGTACCGGAACAGCTAGACCAGGCGCTCTGCACTCCCATGAGCACCATACATGTACCCAGAATCCACTTAAAGGCTCCCGCGAGGAGAGTATTCTTCTTGTTCTTCATAGTATTATTATCCATCAATGGTTTTCCTTCCAACATTCTTTGGCATAACGGAAAGACCGGCCATTCCGAAATGCCACACCGGCTTGAAATTTATCCTTTTCTAGCGCAGAATGCCACTCATTTTTTGAAATTTAAGTAAAAAAAGCGGTACGTTCTGTATACAAATGGTGGATATGTCGCATATTCGTGCATACATCACGCAAAATCGCGATAACAAAATTTTACATTTCATTTTTAGTTGCTTTTTTGAGCAAACCCTCTCATAAATTGTTAGATTTTCATACGGAATTCCAGGAGAGATTTATGCAGGATATGGACCAGACAATCGCCACCGCTGGCAACACGATCAAGTTTCCCACAGCGGAAATGCGCCCCCACCTGATAGTCCTGTACCCGCCCACCCACTTTAAGCAGATCCCCCTGTCCAAGGGAATAACAGTCCTTGGCCGCGGAACCGACGCAAACGTTCGACTGGACGATGAACTGGTCAGCCGTAAGCACTGTCAACTTTACTTTGACGGCCGTTTCGTTACTGTTTCCGACATGGGCAGCACCAACGGAACCTATGTAGACGGCAATCCGGTCACCACCTGCAAGCTGGAATCCGACAATAGACTGCAAATCGGAAAAATGGTGCTGAAGGTCGATTATAAGGACCCCACCGAAGAAGCTTTTGACCAAAAACTGTATGAAGCCGCCACGAAGGACCCCCTGACACAGATCAACAACCGCAGAACCTTCATGGACCGCAGCCTGGGAGAACTGGCCCTGGCCCGCCGCAATAACTATTACGTCCACTGCATCATGCTGGACATCGACCACTTCAAGAAGGTCAACGACACCTGGGGACACCAGTGCGGAGACGCCATTCTCAAGGAAGTGGCCGCCATCATCAAGGATGAAAAGCGAGAATCCGACCTTCTTGCCCGCTACGGCGGTGAAGAATTCGTGCTGTTACTCTCTGGCGTAGGTGTCGAAGACGCAAAGAAAAGTGCCGAACGTTTCCGTTCTGCCATCGAGCGTCACCATTTTTCCTGGAAAGACACGATTGTTCCCGTGACAATCTCCCTAGGTTTGTCAAGCAGACAGGGAGAGCAAATCGGTAAAATGGAAGATCTGATAGCCTCAAGCGATAAACTTCTCTATATCGCCAAGGAAAACGGCAGAAATCAGGTGGTTTCCGAGTAAAACCCTCCAAATCTTGCCTTACAGGGAGCCTTTTTCTAAATTGCGCTCCCGAAATGACCAAAATACACTCAGAAAGACTGAATTCCTTCGGAACAGCCAGCATCCCCAAGCTGGTTTTGCAGTTTTCCGTTCCCGCCATCATCAGTATGGTGGTCAATGCACTATATAATATAGTGGACCGTTTTTTCGTAGGTCAGGGCGTGGGCAGCCTGGGCATCGCAGGCATCACCCTCTGCTTCCCCATCGCCCTATTCATTATGGCCATGTCCATGATCGTGGGCGTAGGCGGCAACACCCTTTTCTCGATCCGTCTGGGCGAAAAGAAGTACCAGCAGGCAGCCATCATCCTGAACAACTCCTTTGTGCTGCTTATTATAATGGCAGTGGGAGCCTTCGCCTTTGGCGAAATCTTCATGGAACCCCTCCTCAGGCTGTTCGGCGCCAGCGACCAGACCCTCCCCGTAGCCAGCAGCTACATGCGCATCATCTTGCTGGGTGCAGTTTTCCAGACCGTGGCCCCGGGCATGAACCACTTCATCCGTTCTATGGGTCACCCCAAGACAGCCATGTTCCGCGAAATTATCGGCGCCGTCACTAATGTGGCACTGGACTACATCTTTATCATGCGCCTCCACTGGGGAATCGAGGGCGCCGCCTGGGCAACCATCTGCTCCCAGCTGGTCAGCAGCATTCTCATCACCCAGTTCTTCCTGAAAAAGAGTACGCCGGTGAAGATCAATCGCCGCTACATGAAGTTGCGCGCCCCCTTTGTGCGCAAGATCTACATTCTGGGCCTGCCTCCTTCTGTAATGCAGATTTGCAACAGCCTCATGAACGCAATTCTCGCCTGGAGCCTGACTACCTACGGAAACAAGAGCATTGAAGCCACCTCCACCATGTCCGGCGGCGACATGGCCATTTCCGCTTTCGGCATCCTGAACAGCATCGTCTCTATTATCGTGCTGCCCCTGCTTGGTTTTGTAAACGGAACCCAGCCCATCGTGGGGTACAATTACGGAGCCAAGCTCTACACCCGAGTCAAGAGCGTGGTCAAGTTTGCCTACCTTTACGCCATGATTTTCATGGTTCTGGCATGGGCTTTGGTCCAGTGGCAGGCCCCCGCCTTCGTAGCCCCCTTCGCCCCAGGCGACCTGAGAATGCAGGAAGTGGCTGCCAAGGCATTGCGCCTGTTCACCTGCACAATTTTCATGGTCCCGTGCGGTATGATTGCAGGTAGCTTTTTCCAGGGAACCGGAAAGGCAGGCAAGTCTATGTTCCTAAACGCTTGCCGTCAGCTGATCCTGTTCATCCCCTTCTTGATGATCCTCCCGCTGTTCTTCGGCCTAACCGGAGTTTTCTGCGCCCAGCCCGTAGCCGACGTGGGAACCGCATTTATCGGTTTGTATATGCTCCGTAAGGAATGGAAGCGAATGGTTTAACCAGCAATCCATTGAACTAATTAAACGTTTATCAATAGACATACAAAAAGCCAGCGCCTTTGCGCTGGCTTAATGTTTATCTAAACCGTTAGATTGTCTTTACTTGAACTTCACAATTTCATGGTGACGGCCGGAACGGACGACGAAGGTACCCTTGCTAGGAGCGACCACCTTAGTCTCGCTCGTTGAAACGGTCCCAGAAGCTACAACAGATCCAAGCATATCCATCACCTCGTAGGATTTGGGCTGAGATGCGATCTCTTCGTTAAAGACAATCACGAAAGTAAAGGGAGCAACCATCTTTACGCGGAATGTAGGTTCAGCATAATTGCGGTCTTCATCATCCTTTTCATCACTGCTGTCATTCTTTCCATTTTCCTTAGAACTGGAGCTGGAAGGATCGACATTGCCGTTACCGTTTTCTGCTCCTTCAGGATTCTTACCATCTTCGGTAGCAGAAGCAGATGAACCGGCAACAGGATTTTCTTCGGAACCGCCATTGCTGTTAGAAGAACCGTCCAATTCGCCTCCGTTGGAACCACTATCGGAGCTGCTGATTTCTTCTTCGAAGGTTCCATTTTCATCAATGGTAAAGGTCATGATCTTCTTTGTAGATTTATTGATTTCAATAAAGATGCTCCAACGGCCGGGAGCCAGCTTCATCTTGTCATAATAGATCATAGGTACCGAGGGATCAGTCAGATCAATGCCACCCACGTTCACTTCACCGGCAGTCAACATCTTTGCGGTAGACTTATCCAGGGTTCCTCCGCTTACTAGATAATAAGACGGAGTCAATCCCAGGGAAGCAAGTTCATTACCGCAAGTTTCTACGTTCTCACCACCATTCAGGGCTGCAGCGCAGGATCCGCCATTGCTTACGCTATAGCATACACCATAAGTGTAAGTTCCGCTGGCAGTTTTTTTCTTGCTCACCGTTAGACTCTTCTTCTGCTGAAGATACATATTGGTACTGATACGGATGTTACTCATATCGGTTCGACGGTCACAGAAGAAGATGTCGATATCGTAAGTTTTTCCAGCAACGAGATTACCCTGAGCCCCCTTAAATTCATCCAGGTTTACATAACCAGGAGCAGCCATATGGGTTCCGCCCAAGTCAACAGCGAGTCTGTTGTCGATGAACACCCAGATATCATCATCGCCGCGGAAGGAGAACTGCATACCGGGGCGATAAACGAAGTGGGCATGAGACTCAAAGCAGAAGTGCTGATTTCCCTTGCTCTTTATGCGCAAATCCCAAGACAGATTGTCGTACACGTCAGGATTCGTTCCCGAATCAAACTCACCAGAAGCCGTGGGGTACAGGTCAATATACGGAAGCCCCGTCGTAGGTTCGATGTCGGCCCAGTTTTCCACTTTACCCAACAACGAAATTGCAGCGCTAGAAACATAGCTCAGCGAACCAGCACCATATCTCACATTTCCGAGTACGTTACGGAGTGTAGCGGCTGTGGCGCAGGTACCAGTACATACCCCGGCAGCAACAGAATCCTGAAGGTCATTCAAAATGGTAAATGCGCCAGTAGGTTCATTCTGACTGTCATATTCCCACTTGCCGTCTGCTGTCTGAGAAAAGGGCACATCGCGACAATGCACGGAATTAACGCCCGGAGTCTCGCGGAACATCACGTCAAAGGCTTCCTTACTGGGGAAACAGCCACTGGCAGGATTATAAGTCGGCTTCTTGGTAACAGGATCCAGATTTTCATTGACGATACCCTTGGTCACACCGATACAGGGAACAGTATTTGCAGCACCGCCACCCGGGAAACCATAGGGAGCAGAAGCCACATAGCAACCGTTAGAAGCCACAGCAGGATAGGCATCACAGGTAAAGGAACCATGGAGAGATGCATCGGTATCATAGAGAACAGCCGCCATGGAATAGGTACAGTTACCCTCAATTTCAGGATCATTCAAGGAAATCACCTTGCCATCGGGGGATTCGCCCGGATCAGCAATAAAGAACAGTTCGTCAACGCCATAGCCTTCATACAATGCGGCAGAAGCGATAGGAGTCAACTTAGAAGCGCCCCATCCATCAATACCAATTGCATCATCAAGAGATTCATCTTCAGCCTTGAAGAAAATCAGATTTTCAGGCAGTTCTTCATCCATCCACACTGCGTAATACCAACCGCACATATCGGGAGCGACCTTCAGATACTGGCGGTTTTTATAGGTACCATCACCGGAATACATGGGAACGGAAGCCTTCCACTCTTCATCGTCGGGTACAAGGACATAGAAGTACTTGATATCAGGCTTTTGGGAAGAAATCAAAGTAGATCCAGGCTTCTTGGGATTTTCCATCACATAGACATCGCCGTCATCTGTCGGACAGGGAATATCAAGATGGCTAGGAATAAGCATAGAATACATAGATTCGTAGCCATTCCATTTAGACGCAAGAACATAATACAGTTCAGTATGGCCATAAGCAGAAGATCCCGAGTTGACCTTAACCATATGCTGGATACCAAACTTTTCCTCAAGGCTCGAATACACGCTTTGATTTACCTTAATATCATAAAAACCGGTAGCCGAATTGAACATGTCTTCTGTAATGGCCAAAGTCTTGTTCAAAGTGACGACATCCATTGCGCCAGACCATTCAGCCGGTTTCTGAAAATGAATTGTTCCAGAACATGTGGCGAAAGCACTTTCGGAGCAAGCAAAAATCGCAGCGACACTCAGCAAACTGTTAATAAACTTCTTCATGTCACCCTCCTATTACAAGAACCAGAAGGTTAAATTAAACTGTCCCTGCCAAGTCTTGGGCGCATCATCAGCATCGTTTAAGGCAGTGATACCCATAACAAAACGCAAGCTCATGTCAAGGGCCTTAGTACCGATGTACTTCGTGGAACCGACACCAATGACTGCATCCATTTCAAACACGTCGCTCACGTCATGTTCGCGGAAAGTCTGCTTTCCGAAATCATCTTCGATAACAGTCTTACTCTTGGAATAAAGGGCGAAAGACGCCTGGGGGCCCACTTCCAGGAAAGCCACATTCGGCAAGGCGAAACGAGCCAATACCGGCACATCGATACGAAGCTGCTTGACGTAATATTCAATGGTCATGTCTGACTTTTCGGGAAGTCGATCAGAATCATCCCAAGTAAGAATCACAGATATGTCCGCTTCGCTGCTTGCATAACGATAAGCCCCGCCCACTTCCACATGGACACCGGCAAATTCACTGGGCATGTACAGCACGCTAAGGCCGGCATTATAACCAAGACCCCAGAAATTGCCCAGAATATCATCGGCCCCGGAAGTCTTGATGGAATAGCCCGAAGCACTCTTACCGAGGGAACCGAATCCAAGCTTTGTGTCGTAGAAATCGTTATAGGTTCCAGCAGCAAATACACCCGCGAAGAATTTCTTGCGGTCATCATTTGCGGGAACAGACGAAGTGGAGTTGACCGCAGGTTGTGAACCAAAAGGAACAAAGCTATCGCCATCCTGTGCAGCAGGAACGGCAGCAGGTGCCGCAGCATTTGCATTCCCAGTAAAAGTCCATTGCAGTCCTTCTTGCTGAGCCGCAGCAGGAGCGGCAGTGGCAGGAGCGGCCGCAGTTTTAGATTCGGCAGAGGAAGCCGGGGCGGGTGCTGCCTGACTAGGAGCAGCCGGTTCCGCAATTTCTACAAAACCGTGATCCTGAGGTGAGGGAGGCACAGGCGGAATTTCATCCTCCTGAACCGCCACAGGCGCAGGCAACGCTTCAGCGGGAGCAGCATTCCCATCGGCAACGGCACCCGTTGCAGGAGCGGCGGGCTCATCATCCCATCCAACATCAGCAGAATCCCAGTTTCCCTGGGCAAAGGCGGAAGCAAAGCAAATTCCCAGCAGGGCCATCAGTCGCTTCATATCTTCTCCTTAAAATTAAAAGTCAACTGTACCCAGTTGACTCCCACCATTATTAAAAAATTTTCTTGGCGTCGGTCAGTTCGCCACCCTTTTCGTGGAACAGAACCAAAGTACCGCCACCCATCTTCCGGAATACGGCAGTCAATCGGGTCACCACATCGGATTCCTCGAAGCCGATCTCATTGGCAGCGGTTTCGCCAATGACCAAACCCACAGCTACCATCTGAGGAGAAACCCTACGCAGGTAGTTCAGCAAGTCTTCGTCGCTATTCAGGATATCTGTTGCGGTAGGCTTTTCCAGTTCAGCGGGATCACGCATGCTCACCAGCAGCGGATACATTTCGTCAGAAACCATCTGCTTGGCGTTCAAGTACAGCGTATTGCCAACAAAAAGGCTAATGGAATCGTTCAGGACCTGACGGACTTCGACAACCACGTCACTCTGGACAGCCATTTCCTGAATTTCCAACTTAGAAGGTCCGCAAGCCACAAGGGCCATAGACAGGGCGGACAGCAAAACAATCGCAAACTTCTTCATGATTCCTCCTATAGAGTTTGCGAGAATATAAGAAAATTATAATAAGCCTCAAAGACCTATCCAAAAAACATCCCCCTCACATCCTTTTATTTTTCGAGGATATGCAGAGCCCTTTCAATCAATTCCGGCTTAAGATCGAACACCCGGCTCAAAGTTTCCACGCGATCGGGCACCTCAATCCGTTCCATACGGGAGCCATTGGCATCTCGGGTTACCAGATTTCCCTTCTGGTAATAGTACTGCACGCCCCGTTCGCGGTCTAGGCGGTTCAGCACCGGATAAGTCATCATTTCCCTATAAAAACTTTCATTCCAGTGCTGCTTAAATTCCTCTACAGAAACGCCCTCCACCGGATAGTCAAAACGCAATTTCATGGGAGCGCCCGCACCCCCAGTCCAAAGGGACATGGCGTCAGCAGAAGGACGGTCCAGACGGACGCAGTTAGGAACCAGCGGAAAGAACGCAGTTCCCGTTCCAAAGGGAGGCGGCTGGGGAATCGGCAGCGGATCAAAAATCAAGTACCCCGGATCAAAAAGATATTCCGTTGCAGGAGCCAATGGAGACGACGCATTGTCGGGCAGAATCAACGCGCAATGGATATTCCGTTCCTTACGTTTATGGCCCATGACCAGGCGAGGCTTAAAACCCATATCCACAAAAACCTGATACAGGTGCCAAGTCATGCTAAAGCAGGTGCCGCCACCCATCCAGGCGTCCACATCGTTCTGAAAACTATCGTCCAGCTTCTGGGCGGCAGACGAACTTCCCGTCTGTTCAAGACGGATAATCTTCGTCAGGTTCTCGTAAGTCACCTTTGATAGTTTATCGCAAATTTCGCGAATCTTTTTCCACTGTTCAGAAGTCATTTTTTACGGACAGTTAATTTTCGATTTATGGGGTAAAGTTAGAAGTGTACCGCAAACTTTATAAAAACAATAAAAGGCCGTCTACACCAAGAACCGTAACACAAGCCACCACGGCAACGCCAACAAGACCCGCGCCAAACAAGGAAGCCACCACGGCAGCCACAAGAGCGCAGGCGCCAGAAAGTTTGCTATCGGTTGAATAGAATATGGCAGGGACAGTCATGGCCGCAAGAACCGTGTAAGGCACATAAGCCAAAAAGGAACGCCAGAACGGGCTCTTCAATTTTGACTTCAGCAGCACAAAGGGAACGGCGCGCAAAAGGTACGTCACCACAGCCATCACCGCCAGATACATAAAGTATAGCTTCAAGTTCATGTTTCAGCCTCCTCATCCTTGACAGGGAAAAGAGCCGCGCAAATCAGGGAAGCGATCAAGGCGCAGATGATAATGGCAAAGCCCACGGTAACACCGCTTAGGGCCGGCACAAACTTAAAGGCGAGACTACAGCCTATCGCGATAGCCACAGCAAGCATCGTCGGCTTATGGGCCTTCATCTGGGGAACCACGATGGCAATGAACATACCATACAGTGCAACCCCCAAGGCATTAGTCACAATAGCCGGTAAAATTTCGCCACATATGGCACCAGACAAAGTTCCCAGGGACCAACCTATATAAGGCAAGGAGGCCAGGCCCAAAAAGTAAATCGGGGTGACCGGTTCCTTCTGTACCATGGAAACGGCATAAATTTCGTCGGTAATACCCATGGCCAGGAACAATCGCTTTCCAGTACCGAAACTAGGCGCCACCTTCTGGGAAAGGGAAATGGCCATCAGGCTGTAACGCAGATTGATAAAGAAAGTCGCAATAGCCATTTCGACGAATGTGCCTGCCGCATCAGCCATAATCTGCAAACCGGCAAACTGCCCTGCAGAAGTCAAGTTAGTCATGGAGATCAAGGTGACCAGAGGCCAAGTCAATAATTTGGACCCGGCAATGCCAAAAGAAAAGGATACGGCAAAATATCCAATTCCAATGGGAAGTCCGTCTTTTACACCTTTCGTAAATTTCATGAGGCCAAATATACAAAAATGCCCGCTATTTCTAGCGGACACTTCGTCTAACAAATTTAGGGAATGAAGATTACTTCAGCATGATGCGCTTGGTCATGTTGGCAGAGCCAGCACGGACGCGTACGATGTAGCTACCACCAGCCAGAGTTTCCAGGGCAACATCGCTATTGACGTTGCGGAGACTCATCATGGGGCGACCCTGCATATCGAACACATCAACATTCACAAGGTCAGCACCACCAATCTGGAGGGTACGGCCATGGAGAGCCACAGACAGCGGGTTAGCAACAACGGTATTCAGAGCGACGGTAGAAGCAGAAGAGCTGGGATCCTTGCTATCGCTGCTTGCCGGCGGAACAATCTTGAGACCATCGCACTTGAAGTTATCCACATAGAGGTAGTTGGGTTCAACTTCAGCCTTGATTTCCCAGTGGAAAGCAGAAACCAGAGACTTATCCAGAACCACTTCAGCACCCCAGCCATCCTGTTCCAGGTCAGACCAGGCAATCTTGGCAGTAGTCCAGGAGGTAGAAGCCTTCATAGCAACCATATGGCGGTCATAATCAGTCAGAGCGCCCGTGCCATCACCCTTGAGGACAGCCTTGAAGTTATGAGCGGAACCGATGTAGTCGTAAGAAATTTCGGTGCAGCTGGAAAGATCGTAGGCTTCATCTTCTTCGCCCAGGTTCAAACCGAGAGCCACATAAGGATCATACTTGTTATCACCCTGATCCAGAACGACATCCTTAAGGCCAGCCATAGTGGTGGAACCGTTGGTTGCCGGGAAAATTACCACATAGCCACCATTTTCAGCGTCTTCTTCGTTCGCGAAGGTAGATGCGCCCTTGTCGCCCTTATCGTTGTAAGCGAACCAGTAGCCACCAGTGTAAGCCTGGTTGTCGCCATCTTCGAAGTCATCCACTACGCCTGCGAGGGTAGCAACAGTTGCGCTGCTTCCTGCTGTTGCAGAGCTGGAGGAACCGTTCTGGACAGCAGAGCTAGAAGAGGCACCCGCAGCAGCAACGGTCAACTTGACAACGACCTTTTCACCATTGATGGTCAGAGTTTCAGACTTGGAAGATGCCCATTCGGGAACAGTTCCAGAAATGGTTACGGTACCGTTCTTTTCTTCAATTGTCAGGAAGGACAGAGCCCAGTCACGGCTGAAGGAAGTTACGCCGGTAATAGTAACAGTAGCGAAGGTACCGTTCGGAGCAACAGTCTGTTCCAGGTTACCGGAAACCTTGTAGCCGGCAGCGGTAGCACTGGAGCTATTAGCCACAACGGTGCTAGAGGAGGAATTGGTCACAACGGTGCTAGAGGAGGAATTGCCAACGACAATGCTAGAGGAGGAGTTGGTAACGACGGTAGAGCTAGAGCTATTGTTCAAAACAGTAGAGCTGGAGGAATTACCGGTGGTAGAGCCGGAACCAGCAACAGGCTTGATGGCCAGACCGTCGCAACGGACGTCGTCAATGTAGAGATAGTTGTAGGTGGGAGCGTCATAGGTCTTGTTAGCGTTTTCAATACCCTTCACTTCCCAGGTCAGCTTGTTAATGGTGTTCAATGCGGTAGAAATGCTGAAGTGAGTTTCCATTTCTGCCTTGCCCCAGTTTTCCTGGTCCAGATCTTCCCATGAAATTTCGGCCTTTGTCCAAGAACTCTGGGCCTTGAAGGCAATCTTATGGTAGTTGAAGTTTTCAACCTTGGAGGACTGAGCCTTGAAATTGTGTTCGGCACCCTTGTATCGGTAGCTGATAGACTTGCAGGAGGACAAGTCATAATCGGATTCGTCCTTGTTCAGCTTCACGCCGAGAGCCACATAAGGAGCATACAGATTCTTACCCTGAACCAGCTTAATGCCCTTGAGAGCCAGCATGCCCTTAGTGTCATCACCCTTCACCACAACCTTGAAACCGTCAACACCATCTTCATCCTTTTCAGGATCGTTGGTGATGGTAGATTCGCCGGCACCGTTATCGTCCTTGGAGTCATCGTAGGCATACCAGACGCCACCGGTAAAGGCATACTTGTCGCCATCTTCAAAGTCATCGATGTAGTCGGTATAGCCTGCGGCCATAGCGCTGCTGGAAGCAGTAGAAGAAGAGGTATTCGGAGTAGAACCATTTACCCACGGGGCAGTCTTGTAGTTGTTCTGCAGCTGATTGTAGACATACTTACCAGAAGCAGAATAACCGTCTACGCTCCAGTTGGAAGGATTGGTGTAGTTACCCTGATTCATGAATGCGGAAGAGGTTTCGCCCTTGTTACTTACAGACCAGTTGCACCAGGAAATCTTCTTGCTATCCAGGTAGGTCATCCATTCATTGGACTTGGATTCGCTGACGGTACCGTCGCCGCTAGCTTCGGTAGTTCCCCATTCAGTAACAAAAACAGTCATACCATTCTGGAGAGCGGTATTGACACGACTCTTGAAGTTAGAGTAGCCACTGTATGCACCATCGGAAACACCATGTTCCGTAGCGTAGAAATGGAACGTTACGGCATAGTTGTTGTCGTTAATGTCACCTGCGCCAACTTCTTCGGGATGAGCGGAGTACTGGCTGTTACCCACAATGACCAGATTGTCAGCTCCACCATTTTTACGGATTACCGGAATGATTTCATTGGCGTAATTCTTGATCGTGTTCCACATCTTTTCGCCGGTGGGTTCGTTGAACACTTCGAAAATGACGTTAGGATACTTACCATATTTGGAGGCCATATGGGTGAAGAATTCCTTGGCCTCTGCAACTTCATTCTGAGCGTTGTGAGAATGGTAGTCGATAATGACGTAGATATCGTTACTGATGGCAGCGTCAATGACGGTTTCGTCCAGAGACTTCCAATTGCTATTCAAATTAGTGCCGGTACCATGGGCGACACGGATAATTTCAATTTTCCAGTCGCGAACCAAGGCGTCAATAACGTTCTTCTTATAGAAGTTGTAGCCCACATCCCAGGTATCCCAGAACATGCTCATACCCTTCAACTGAACCTTATCTCCGGTATTAGCAGAATACAGGGCGGCATTTTTTGCCTGAAGTTTTCCGTAGTAGCTTACGGGTCCGGCAAAGGCTGCAGCTGCCATTACCAAGAGAGACACTAATAATTTTTTCATTTGAACATCCTTTGTTAATACACCAATCCCAAGGATCCGGCTCATTATAGATTTACAAAGGACAAAACTCAATACATATTTTGTTTACGTAATAAAAAAAACGTATACGGAGGAATACACCCCCGCCTCCAGAATGAAAAAAGCCCCGCTTTTTTCAGCAAGGCGTTTTTAGGGGCTTTTGGAATTCCCCTTTTCAAGACTACATCATTTGACGGCTGGGTGGGAGTCTGGGGGCGGGTCTGCGCCCCGCCTCCAGAATGAAAAAAGCCCCGCTTTTTACAGCAAGGCGTTTTTAAGGGCTTTTGGAATTCCCCTTTTCAAGACTACATCATCTGACGGCTGGGTGGGAGTCTGGGGGCGGGTCTGCGCCCCGCCTCCAGAATGAAAAAAGCCCCGCTTTTTACAGCAGGGCGTTTTTAAGGGCTTTTGGAATTCCCTTAATTAGTTTTCGTTGTTGCGCATTTCGGTCTGTTCGCGGTCCATAGTGTGCTGGAGGTATTCCTTGAAGTCACGGTCGATGTTCACGCCGTCGAAGTCAAGGTCATCGTTTTCCAACACGAACACTGCAGACGGGTTATCGAGCCATCCGACCACGTCCACGCCTTCGAGCTTCATGGACTTATCGCCAGCAGCCTGAGCAACGTATTCGATCTTGGACTTAGCGACCCAACCCTGACCGCAAGAACCCTTAACGAGCACTTCGGTATCACCATCCTTAACGATGGTCAGTTCTTCGTTGAAGCCAGCGGTACATACAACAGCGCCGCCATCCTTTTCCTTGGTCAGATCAACGTCGCCAAGCTTGGACTTCACCTTCTTACCTGCGGCGAAAGACATTCCGACCATCAGGGCAAGAGCAATCAACAATACCTTCTTCATATTCTTCCTCAGAAACAGGGTAAAATTCAATTATGCGATAGGAATATACCTTTTATTTTTCCCTTTTGTCATAATTTCTTTTAAATTTTTGCCGTATGAAGAAGATTTTACTTTGTTTTACCCTAATTTTGGCCCTCGCAGCCGGTTTTGGAGCCTATTCCATCAACTCTAGACTCCAGGAAACGGCCCAAAACAAGACTTTAACCCTTATCGAAGTGCCCAAGGGCAGTTCCCCCACCAAGATTTTCCAGATTCTGCAGAAGAACGGAATCTGGTCTGATGAACTGGCATTCAAGATCATCTGCCACAAGCAGAAGCCCAATCTCAAGGCCGGTTGGTTCGAAATTCCCGCAGGTCTTACCCTTCCCCAGGTCCTGGCCATTATCGAAAGCGGCAAGAACGCCGTAAAAAAAGTGACCATTCCCGAAGGCCGAGCCAGCTGGGAGATTCCCGCATACCTGAAAAAGGCATTCCCCAACCTGGACGAGGACCGCTGGAACAAGTTGGTCCAGGACCCGAAGTTCGCCCAAAGCCTGGGCCTCGAAGCCAAGACTCTTGAAGGCTACCTGCTCCCCGACACCTATCCCTTCGCCATGGACGCCAACGAAGAGACAATTTTGAAGCAGATGGTTGCCGCAAACCTGAAACTCCGCGACGAAATGCTCAGCAAGCCGCAGGCCATGTGGAAAACCCTGGGAACCTGGCACCGTGTTCTTACCCTGGCCAGCGTCGTAGAAGAAGAAACCGGCATTCCCGAAGAACGCCCCCTTATTGCAGGAGTCTTCCACAACCGCCTCCGCATCGGCATGCCCCTGGGCGCCGACCCCACCGTGAGGTTCATCTTCAAGAATCTGACCGGTCCCATCTATAAGAGCCAGTTGAACAGCGACAGCCCCTACAACACCCGCAAGTTCAAGGGACTGATGCCCGGCCCCATCTCCAACCCCGGACGCAAGGCCATCTACGCCGCCCTGAACCCGGCAAAGACCGAAGCCCTCTACTTCGTGGCCAAGGACGACGGCTCCATGACACACTTCTTTAGCAGCACCCTGGCAGACCACAACAAGTACAAGGACGTCGCCGCAAGAAACAGAGGCGAATAAGTCCCTACACAATTGTAAACACAATTCCCTTTTCACCCGCTAGCAATGGCCTCACGCCATTGCTACGTTTGTTATATGCAAGTCAAAGACCGCTCCCTGCTCAGCCTATCATGGCCCCTGTTCCTCACATTTGGAATCGCCACATTCCAGCCCATGATGGACAGTTGGTTTCTCTCTAGAACTTCTGAAACCGCGGCGGCAGGCGTAGGAGCCCTCGGTCCCCTGCTAGGAGCGTTATTCATGGCCATTACCGCGTTCTCCCAGGCGGGCGCAAGTATCGCTTCCCAGTTCCTCGGGGCAGAGCGCCCCCGTCAGGCAGGCACCACCCAGACCATGGTCCTCATAGGGAGCATCCTGCTGGGCATCGCCTTCATGCTCATCATCATCCCCCTAGAAGGAAACATCGTCCGATGGATGGGACTCTCCGGAGAGGCTGCCGGATACGCCCAGGAATTCCTTCACGTAGTCGCCTTCGGTTTCGCCTTCAGGTCCCTGCAGACTACACTGACCGCCCTCATAGCTACCAATGGTCTAACCACCTGGAACTTGCTTGGAAACATTATCACCATCATTTCCAATGCGGCCATGAACGTCGTATTCCTGAACGGTTACTTCGGACTTCCCTGCATGGGCGTAAAGGGCGTGGCACTAGCCACCATGCTTTCCTGGGCGATTTCCTCTGGCATCCTGTTCTGCATCTTGCGCTATAAGGTTCACCATAAAATTAGACGTACCGATTTTAAGCGTTCCCGTATTATCCTTCCTGATTGGATCCGTATCGGTTTCCCCGCAGCCGTGGAGCCGGTCAGTTTCCAGATGTTCCAGGTAGTCCTTACAGCCATTATCGTTCACCTGGGAATCGTGTCCATGACCGCACGAATTTTCAGTGCCAACTTCGCCATGTTGGCGGTAATCCTTAGCGTGGGTCTCAGCAGCGGCAACCAGATTCTGGTGGCCCATCTGGTAGGAGCCCACGATTACCAGATGGCCAACCGTCGACTGCACCAGAGCCTTATTGCAGGTTGTTCCAGCGGGCTCATCGTCGCTATCATCGTCGCCCTCTTCGGAACAGAGTTGCTATCCCTCTACACCAACGACCCCGAGGTTCAGAGACTGGGCAAAATCTGCCTGTGGTGCGACGTTCTGCTGCAGCCGTTCAAGGCAGCCAACATGACCATAACCTCAGCGCTCCGTGCTTCAGGAGACTCCAAGTTCCCCGCCATCGTAGGCACCGCCATGATGTGGACTTGCGGCCTGGGAACCGCACTATTCCTCGGATTCACTTTAGAACTGGGCCTTGCAGGAATTTGGTTAGGCATGGCCGCCGACGAATGCTACCGCTCCATTGTCAACTATATCCGCTGGCGCGGCGGAAAGTGGAAAAACTTCGGCGTTGTATAAAGCAAAAGGGTCTCTCGCGAGACCCCTTTTTTACGTCATACATTTAGAAAGAATAATTGCCGACACGGATAAAGTAACTGTAATCCGACAGATTCCTCAACTCTTTAAACGAATCCTTGTCAACAATTCTATTCAATCCCATATACAGGACCATTGACTTGTAGACGAACCTTACCGCAGGTTCAACCACAAACTTATCTACATCAAGTTCTGCCAAGGGGCTGTCTTCAAAGTCATGGTAATAAGCAGCAAAAATCCAGGCACCTAGATGTTTTCCATGGACTCCACCATTAGCTCGCAACATACCATATTCGTGGGAAGACAACTCACGGTTATACCATTCCGTCGACCAAGGGGTTGCCTGAGCATGCAGACGGTAAGCCAAATCCAGCGGGCCGCATTCGAACGACTTGGGGGAAACATAGCCGAAACCATCTTCGTGATAGCGTTCAATTCCACCGGCAACACCAATACCCAGCGATACGTTGGGGTGAGGCGAATAGACCAGGCGACCATCAACAAGAATCTTCCAATAGATCGGCACAAGGTCCATGATGTCAAATCGATAACCGATAGATTCCATACCAGCCATCACATCAACACCGGCACCATCTTCAGCAAACCACCCAGATTCACCAGACGATTCATAAGAGTAATGAAGCATGGGAGAAACCGGGTATGTTACGACTTCACCATTTCTATAATGCAAGGTGTCCAGCTCATAGGTCCTGCTTCCAAAAAGAAATTCTGCAGCAATCTTCTGGCGAGAATCTATTTCGTAATACATGGACAAGTTCAGATCCATACGTTCTTCATGGCCGACTTTTAAATTCCAGGGAAGACTGTTGTAATATGACCGCAGCGGTTGCAATCTAAGGAAAGCGAAATCCAGAGAAACGCCCCAACCGAGTCCCAACAATTTGGAAATATCAAGACGAGGCATCACACCATAGGAATTTCCACCCCAGAATCCAGCCAGAGTCAATTGCAGTTCCACATGATCAACATAGCGAACAGAGCCTTCGGCATAGGCTTGGGGGCCAACTACGTTCGAGCCAAAACCGCCCACAGCAAGATCAAAAGTCGGATGCGATACCGTCTCTACAAACAGATCCCCCGTTGCACCCATAAAGAAATCCAACGAGTCATAAGCCGGATTTTTCAGAATAGCTCCGGCAAAATTACGAGGGCCAGCCAAACCCGTATCCGCCTCATTCCAGTAAGACCGCACAGCTGCATGAATAGACGAACGTAAACTGTCTAGCGACGGAGAAAAACGGAACCAGGATTTTGCAGCCGGTCTACGTCCATTCCCATAATCCACCTTGCGGGAGGACAACGCCGGGTGAGAAGTACGTCGCTGTTCTACAGCAGAAAAACCCGCCTGAATCCAGGCATTACGAGAAGTGTCAGAAATGGCATGGGAGCGAATTATCACCCCCGGCTGATTGGACAGCTGCGCAGATTCCATCTTACGAAGCAACCGATTCCGCACATCTCCGACAGGGGGATTTCTAAGAGGATCCGCAACAACGATAATAGACAATTCATCTAACCGATCTTCTGCAGGCAAGGCGTAAAACGGACAAAGTTCACCGGAAGCCCGCTTAACAGAAACATCACCATCGTTCCACCACAACGGCAGGGACTTTATGATTTCATCAACAGAACCCGAACGAAATTCCGCCGTGGCGTTCTCATCGCAACCCACCAGCGAAAACGGGCGTGCATATTGAATCGGCTGTCGATACAGACTTTCCTGAAACCTCAACTTGGCCAAAGCTCGTCCAGAAGGAACGGAGTCTCTCACAAGGGGCTTTCTATTTTGAACAAGGTGACCGTCATCAGTCCTTGAAACAGAAAATCTTTTTCTCAACGAAGGAATTCCATCTTCCGACAAGGCCCATTCAAAAGCGTCACCACCTTCCTGCGAAAGGCCGGCGGTTTCCGCAGTCAAATTACGTCCCACATAAGGAGCGATGGTAGAGTCCAGCATGATTCTCTGGATTTCATCTGGAGACACCCCCTTCGCCCACAGGGCACCAACCCAGGCGCCCCATGACGTAGCCACGACAGAATCCACAGGAATTCCAAATTCTTCTATAGCATACAGAACACCTAGATGATACCAGGGAGAATGATCTCCACCTCCTAAATACAATACATTCTTGACCGTTTTAGGCAACGCCGGAGTCACCACTGCAGAAGAATCATTCACAATGGAGGCAGACGAAACAGAATCAGACGAAACCGGGCCCGCCAAAGCCGAATCCGTCGCAACGGAATCCATGACCGCGGAACCACGGGAAACAGAATCTACGGAAGAGGAATCCGTAAGAGCCATTTCCTGTGTTTCATCAAAAGGTAGCACGCCTTCCTGAGCGAAAGCATCCGCTCCACCCCAAAAGGACAACGACAAAAAGGCGGCAATAAATGCCGCCCCGTTTAAAGAGCAGAATGCGTTAAGCCATGCGCGCAGGGTTAGCCGCATACTTAGCAGCCTCCTCTTGCGTTACATAACCGGCTTTTACTAATTCCACAAGGCAGTCATCCATCAACAACATGCCGTCAGCGGCAGAGGCCGCAATAATCGAGGGCAGGGTATAATGTTCGCCATTACGGATTCTTGATGCCACGTTCTGAGTACCGTAAAGAATTTCCCATGCAGGAACAGCACCATTACCTTCTGCGGCAGGAACAAGACGTTGCACGACAACGGCCTTGAGAACTGAAGCCAACATGTTACGAGCCAACCCGCGATTTTCCGGAGTTTCCGAAGAAAGCAGAGCCTCCAGCACGCCAACCGTATTGCCCGCAGAAACATTAAGGACAACCAGGGCGCCGGCTTCCGCAGCTTTCAGAATAGGAATCAAGGACATGCCTTCAAAATCCCCAAGCCAAATCAAATCAGTGCCGCTACGAAGTGCCTGGGCAATCTTGCTCTGGACATCACCTCGGGAGTCTTCAAGCACAAGGCTGTCGCCTCTTTTTACCTTCAGCTCTTCCTTGGGATTCAAAAGGCTAACACGCAAAATTTTGGATTGGCACAAGGCAGACACATAAGCGGTAGCTGTAGTTGTCTTGCCGCTACAGGCGGGACCGCCAAACACAACAAGACCGCCACTCAAGCTGAGAAGGCTTGACAGCATTTCAGGAACGCCAAGGGCAGAAAAATCCGGGCAATCCTCAAGAACGGGGCGGAACACCGCCGTATTCCCGAGAGCGGCACGGCAGTAGCGAACTCTCCAGCGGGAATTGCACCAGGGGCCACCAAGAATCGTTCCGGACTCTCCGTCCATAGATCCCAAAAATTTTCTAAGCGTTCCAAATTCCGTTGCCGGAGCATCGGGAATGGCACAAACCTTGCCAGCCAGGCGAACCGCAGCAGGAGCACCTTCGGTAACAATCACTTCACTAGCTCCGACCTGCAGAGCGTAATCCAACAGAGAATCAATTTCTGTAGCCATCACAAACCTCCATTAATTTGTCGGACGATAAGAAGCGAAACGACGACTATCGCAAGCACGTTTCCAAGCTTCTGCACCTTCAATGTAACCAGATTCAACGCACTTCTGCAAGGAATCATCCAAGGTAATACCCTGATCCTTCTGGCTCGAGATTGCCGCAGCCACCTGAGACACATCACCACGGCGTAACAAGTTGGCCATGGGAGAAGTCATCTTCATCGCTTCTGCAGCCAGGATCAAACCCTGATTCTGGACGATGGGAATCAAGTGCTGAACGATAACACCCTTAAGCTGGTCAGCCAGAGTATTGGCAAAAGCAGTACGGTTGCTTTCGGGAACAGAAGACAGTAATCGAGAAAGCAGGGCGTGTACATTATTGCCATCCGTTACGGCAAACACCAGAGCGCCAGAATTAGAGGCACGCAACAGCAAGTCCAGTTCCTCGGCTGTTTCCAGGTGATCAAATAAAATTACATCGGCACCGCTGGCCATGGCGAGTTCAACGCCTTCAATACCAGAACGCACATGGAGTCCCACTTCACGTTGAGCGATGGCACCACGAGGATTCTCCAGGAGACGTTCAATGGGCTTTTCAATCGTCTGGATGTATACATCACGGTTTGCGGCAATAGTCGACGCAAAAGTCGTCATGGTCGTGGAACGACCACTTGCTGCAGGGCCCGCAATCAAGACAAGACCGCTTGTCAAATCCGCAAACTGGTTACAGAATGCCGGCAGATACAAATTCTCAAGGCTTGCAACTTCCGAGGGAATCACGCGAATGGAAATGCTAGGCGTGGTTCCGTTCCAGGTAACCGTAATGCGGGCTCGACCAGCACCCGCAAGACCAATAGTCTTGCTGAAGTTCTTGCCGACAATAATCTTGTAACCGTCAGAGAAACCCACAACAGCTTCATTCAGGCGGTCGTTGATGCGATCCAGATCCAGAACAGCTTCCGACGCAACGAACAGCCCACCAGATTGACGCATCACAACGGGACGGTTTGCAAACAGGTAAATATCCGTCGCATTAAACTTTCGGGCGAACGCAATCAGCTGAGACAAATTCGTCATTGGACGGATGGTCTCGGGAGCTTCAACTGCCTTACCCTCTCCAGTAGCCACGGCAAAACGAGCCGGCAACTTGCCATCATCCTCATCTTCGGCATTTTCATCATATTCTGTCTGAACCTGCACCGTGCTGATACTAGTAGCCTCAAGCCCCGTCACAGTCTCCACTTCCATATTGGTCGTAGAAGTCGTTTCTCCGTAAGGATTATTGCCTTCAATCTGAAGACCACCGGCATCATCCGAGGCAGAAGCAGAAGATTCACCAGGCTTCGAAGCCATAGTCCGCATAGACGGTGCGGAAACCTTCGCCGAGGTTGAAGATGCGGGAGCTTCCGCAGCAGGCGCAGCAGCATTTTCGGCAGCAGCCTTGGCTTCCAAATTCTTGACGAAGGCCAAAAGTTTGATGTACACAGGAGGCTGCAATACCCCGGCATCAACCAATACCTGGCCAATATCCTTCTTGTCTGTAATTTCGCCCCAATGGGCCTGAATCTGAGCCTCGGACACCACCTTATTGTGAACGAGGACCTTTGCCATATACTGATTTCTCATAGGAAATCCCTCCGGCTAAACCACCAGCTAGCGATGGCCAAGAAAACACCCACATAGCCAACGGCGTACACAGAATTCCAGAATACATACATATCCGGAAGAGCCACGCCATGAACCACGTAACTTGTAACATTATAACGATAAAGGCCCGGGAAAACCGCGTGAATGACAACGGCAGCCTTTTCGAAAACTGCAGTAGAAGCCCCACTCATCTCGCCCATACGGCTAGCAAAGCGGACCTGTTCCAAAAGCTGATTGCTCAAGTGTCCCGCAAAATAGACACCCAGGGTAAACAGGGCGCTAAGCACAGTGCTGCTAAAGCTGCTGAACAACAAGGCCACCGCAATGACCACAGCCATCTCGCAGAAAATCAGGTAGATCGCAGTAAGCAGACTCAAAGTCGGCTCAGACCCGGTAGCCAGAAGCATCAGATAATAAATGCAAGTCAGGAGAGCCAGATGCACAGCCACCACAGCCAGCAGCCCAAAGTACTTGCCAACAATAAAGGAGGCTCGACTAATGGGCTTAGACAACAAGGTCAACACCGTACGTCCCTTGATTTCCTTCTGCACCAGGCTGATACCCACAAAAATGGAAATCAGGAGACCAGAAAGGCTCATAACAGAAAGGGTTGTAGACTTGATCACGTAAGAGCGGTCAAAAACAGACCATTCACCAAGCACAATGCTGAACAAGGTGAGCGCGATAGCCAAGAAACCGATATTATAAAGAATCTTGTCGCGAATGGATTCGCGGAAGGTATTGAGGGCAATAACGCCAATATGCTTAAACGTCTGCACGGGCAATCTCCTCTGTCAAAATATCTTCAAGACTGGGGCGCTTGTGTTCCATGCGTTCCACAGCGATTCCCTTTTCTAGGCAGTAGCGCAAGAGGCGATCACGAGCGGCATCATCAGCACAAATGCATTCCTGAGGATGACCTGCAGGGGTTACGCCCTCGGGCAACTCCGACTGGAGGATACCCTGACGGGTACGAACGTGGTATTCAACGCCGCAAGATTCCGTAATCTCGTCTACGGTACCTTCACGAACAATCTTACCATCTACAATCATGGCCACACGATGGCTGATACTTTCCACATCGCTGAGCAAGTGGCTGGAGTAGAAAATCGTCACCCCATCCTGGTTCAGCTGCTGGATTGCACCACGAACGTCACGACGGCCCATAGGATCGAGGCCGCTCATAGGTTCGTCCAGAATCAAAAGTTTGGGCTTACCGAGAATAGCCTGGGCAATTCCTACGCGCTGCATCATACCCTTTGAATATGAACGGAGGCGGCGGTCAATCCAGTCCTTGTCGGCATGCAAAAGTTCCAAGGCCCACTGAATACGCTTATCCAGTTCAACCCCATCCAGACCAACAAGCTTGCCATAGAACTTCAGAAGTTCTCGTCCAGTCAAGTAATCATAAAAATACGGCTGTTCAGGAGAATAGCCCAAAAAGGTACGACTCTTTACATCGCGGGGGCTAATACCGTTCACCAGCACCGTTCCGGAATCAAAATTCAAAAGACCGGTCAGCACCTTGATGGTGGTAGACTTTCCGGCACCGTTAGGGCCAATAAAACCATAAACTTGACCCGGTTCCACAGAAAAGCTTACGTCCTTAAGGGCGAGCTTCGGTTTCATCAAGAAACCACTGCGGTAGGTCTTGTGCAAATTCTCAATTTTTATCATAAAAATCTCAATCTAGTCTCGGGGACCAAAAGCCTTTTCTTCGGCCTCTTCAATCATGCGGCGACGTCGCTCCGCCTTTTCCTTCTTATTGATGACGAAATAAATGGCAGCACCAACAAGATATACCACAACGCCAGAATAGAAAATAGGATTGATCGACTGACCTTCAAGGCCAGGAAACAAATTCAAAATTACACTATGCCCAAACAGGCTTAGCAGTACAAACACGATGCCAAGTCCACGAAGTACATAGGTCGCAATCACAATTTTTCGCATTTTAACCTCAATAACACCGCAATTTGCTTGCGGCTCTTTTCTTCCTTGAAAAATACACTTTTAAAAAAAGGATTGCAAACGAGAACATCCCTGAAATATGGGGAAATCGGGCAAAAAACTGCAAACTGGATAAAAATCCCCGGTCTGCCGCGAGACCGGGGATTAAGGATTTCGATTGGAGGAGAACAAAGAACCTGTTTTCTAGATCCGTCACACGACGCTATAGAGAATAATGGCAAGTACCTGGCCACTCAAAATACGGAGCAGCATTGTTAACGGATACACAGAAGCATAGCCCACATTTACAGCTTCACTTCCAGAAAGGCCATTGGCAAAGGCAAGTGCCGGAGGATCGGTCATGGAACCAGCGATGGCACCGCACAGGCTCAGGTAATTTACCTTGAAAACCAGCTTGCCCACAATACCCGCAACCATCAAGGGGATAAAGGTAATAAGTGCGGCAAGTCCCATGTAGTAAAAACCATCTCCCTTCAGTAACACGTCAAAGAACTTGATACCGGCATTGAGACCGACGCAAGTCAAGAACAAAGTAATACCAAGTTCTCGAAGCATCAAGTTTGCGCTTGCCGCCATAAAGAAATTCAGAGGGCCAATCTTACGAACTCGGGAAAGGATGATGGCAATAACCAGCGGGCCACCAGCAAGACCAAGTTTCAGCGGGGTCGGCATTCCAGGAATGGTCAGGGGAATAGATCCAACGATAATTCCCAGGAAAATTCCAACGAAGGCGGGAATAATTTCGGGATGTTCAAGAGCCTTCAGGGAATCACCCAGGAGCTTTGCTGCAGCATCTATACTTTCGCGAGGACCGACAACAAGAATCTTATCGGCAAATTTCAGACGGAGATCCAGACGACCCGTAAACTTGAATTCACCACGCACGACACGGCTTGCAGTCACACCGAAACGTTCAAGAGCCAGTTCGCCCAAAGATTTGCCCAGGACTTTCTTATTGGTCACAAGGATGCTTCGAGTTTCAAACTTGGAATCGTTTTCGGTAATCGGCTTCGACAGGCGGGTACCGATAATCTTTTCCATTTCGGCAACTGCTTCAGGGAAGCCCACAATGTGGAGGCAGTCGCCCTGCTGCAATTCCACCTTACCGTCGGGCATAGAAACATTGCCGTCGCGAAGGAGACGGGTAATAACAACGCCACTGGAGCGGATTCCCGGAATTTCCTTAATCTTGGAACCCAACAGATTCTTGTTATCCAGAGAAAGGCTGCAAGAAACGATATCCTTGCGGGTCGCTGCGATTTCAGAAGCATAATCATCTGCAGACTTTTGCGGATCCTGTCTGAAGAAGATTCGAATAAGAATCATGACCAGAATGATTCCGAGAACGCCAAACGGATATGCAACAGCGTACCCAATGCCCGTCAGGGATGTGTCTGCCCCGGCCGCGACAAAGGCTGAATTTGCGGCTCCTAGGGAAGGCGTATTTGTGACTGCGCCACAAAGCATTCCAATGAGCACGGGTACGTTGTTATGCATATCCGTAAAGAAGTAAAGGCAGAGGGTGACAATCACACCCATAAGCACAACGCTTACCGCCAAAATGTTAAGTACAAGGCCGTGGCGGCGGATGGAGTCAATAAAACCAGGCCCCACCTGCATACCAATGGTGTAGACAAAAAGAATCAAGCCAAATTCCTGCATGAAGTGCAGAACATTCGGTTCAATGCGCAAGCCCACATGGCCCATCAAGATACCGACAAACAGGGCTCCCGCGCCGCCCAGGCTAACACCCTTGACCTTGATCTTTCCGATCATAAGGCCCACGGCAGCGGTGAAAGAGAGCACAACAACCTGCTGCGCTACAGAAGTACCGATAAAGAGATTAATTAGCCATTCCATATGTTTGATTGTATATTGATAAATGTTTAAGTGCTACTTCTTGATGCAACGAACAGAGTAGGCGATACTCTTGCTGAAATGTTCGTAGGAGATAGAATCATCCTTGATTCGAACCATAGTTCCGCGGGCATCGTCATAAGAATCTGCAGTCCAGAAGCTGGCGCTGACACCTTCATCGGCAAACTTACCGTTACTAGCATAGCGATAACCGGCATTCAAGACATTAAGAACTTTAAGATCAACACCTTCAAAATCTGCCTGAGACGGCAAAGCCCAACCATCGGGACAAATTGTATTGGCGGACTCATAAGGATAGAGACGTCCATACTTTTCGCAGTTTTCATGATTGCTTCCATAGCAGAAGCTAGAATCAGAATCAAAGCGAGCCAGGTTTTCTGCCATCCAGACCTTATTACCAGTCTTTACGGTCTTGTAAGTTTTTTCCTGGCAAGTAAGAGTATTTGCAGACTCATTATAGTTGCAGGCATTGGCCTTGTCGCAGGCGGTGAAGGTAAAGGCGGCAAAGGCTACAACGGCCATGGCAGCAACAAACCTGAGCTTCATAAATCAATCTCCTTAAGAGTTTTTTGACGATTAGAATTTTAAGAGCTCTTTTTACGGCGCCAAATCTAGAATCAACATTCCAGTTTGACTAATAATTTCTTCATATCACATTGATAATTTTTTTTGATGATTACACAAAACTTTCATCAAATTTTATGATATTTCAATAATTAAATATTATCAATTAAAAACCTAGGAAATAGAAGACATAAGTTTTATATTTATTATTGATGGAACTGACTCAGCTTAAATACTTTCTAGAAGTGGCACGCACTGAGCACGTCACTCAAAGCGCAAAAAACCTTTGCATCGTCCAGCCAGCTCTCACCCAAGCCATACACAAATTGGAAGATGAGCTCGGTGTAGCGCTCTTCAAGACATCCGGCAGAAACATCAAACTTACAGAAAGCGGAAAATTCTTTTACGAAAAGATGCTCCCCCTTTACGCCAACATGATGGAGCTGCCCGAACAACTGCGAGCCACAGCCAACAAGCAGAACAACAATGTCAAGCTGAACGTTCTTGCGGCATCAACATTAATTACAAATGCCGTCATTGAATACAAGCAGAACAATTCCGACATAAACGTAGACCTTATCCAAAATGAAGAAACAAACATTTTCGACATTTGCGTAAGGACATACGCCACCTACAAACCGGAACTGGATAATACAAATAGCGACAAGACTTTCGTCCATTCCGAAAAAATTTTCTTGGCCGTTCCCAATACAGCCCAATACAAAAAGCTTAGTTCCATTTCCCTTCTCGATCTAAAAGATGAAAAATTCATCAGACTCTACGGATCCAAGCAATACCGCAAAATCTGCAACGAGCTTTGCGACAGAATCGGCTTCCACGCCAATGTCACTTTTGAAAGCGACAACGCAACCGCAATCAAGGAAGCTGTCGCCGCAGGTATCGGAGTGGGATTCTGGCCAGAACTTTCCTGGGGAAAGATGGATCACAAAAAGATTAAGCTCCTTGAAATTACGGACACCGAATTCAAGCGAGATATCGTGGTTTCCTTGCGACGCAACAAACAGGACAATTCCAAGACGGAACAATTCTACAACTTCTTGACGAAATACATTCAGCAGAAGCAGACCCGCAAACGGAAATAGCAAATCGTTCAAACAATCTCATCCAAAAAAAAGTGCTCCACCTTGGTGGAGCCTTTTTGATTTTATACAACGTTTTGCAACGTTAGGTATGTTAACCCTTAGTATGAATCGCAGCAGAGAATTCAGCAAGGAGTTTCGGGTCCTGGACCTTTTCCCACAGGGTGCCCGTCACGATGATATTTGCACCGGCAGCAACACGGACAGCAGCCGTTTGCGGGTCCTTAATACCGCCACCAGTAATGATGGTCATTTCGGTTGCCTTGCGGGTGTAGGCAATATGTTCTACAGGAACGGGCTCTTCGGCGCCACTACCTGCTTCCAGATAGACATAGCGCATGCCCATGAGTTCTGCGGCAATGGAATTCACCATACTGAGCTTAGGCTTGTTAGCAGGTACCGGCATGGTATTGCTGATATATTCAACTGTAGTACGCTTGCCACTATTGATCAACTGATAAGCCGTAGGAATGGCTTCCATGTTCAGGGCACGAACCAAGGCACCACCACGAACCTGTTCATCGATCAGGTAGTTGGGATTGCGGCCACTAACCAAAGTCATGAACAGCATGGCATCAAAACCAGGAACAACTTGAGAAGCGCCACCCGGGAACAGGACAACGGGAAGATCCACATTAGCCTTAAGAGCAGCCACCTGTTTCGGCAAGGTGAAATTACCCAAATAGGAGCCGCCTACCAGCAGCAGGTCTGCGCCATTTTCAGCAGCCATGGCACCAGCCTTCACAAAGGCAGTCTCGTCTGATGTATCAGGATCCAGCAGCACAGCAAACAACGCACCGCGCTTTTCGATTTCTGCATTCAAACGAGCTTCAGTCTTACCGATTTTCATAAAACGCCTTAAAAGTAAAAGTACAGGTTCAATATAGAACTTTTTACCTTTCTAGCATACTCCTTTCGCGTGCAACACGCCATTTAGAGAGTTTTAATGGACTCTCACAGAAGAACCGCCAGCACGAACCAGATAGCTCCCCTGACCAAGGTTTTTCAGATCAACCTTGCGACTAAAGCCTCGACGGACCTCGACCCCATTCAAATCAAAAACAGTCCAACGCATATCTCTTGAAAGTTCTACGGTTCGTGTAGTTCCATCATAGTGCATACCAGCAACGGATTTCACAGCAGAAATTCTTTCTAGAGAATCGCCCTCGGCTTCAGCCGCCTTAGAAAATTTGATGTTCCCGACCAGCAATTCCCCAGATAATCCAGAAGCAGTTACATAGAAATCCTGCACGCCTTTCAGCTCAGGCAAATCGGAGCACTTTACGCTAACCCACTTGGAATCCCCACAAGACGTGGGAAGATCGCACTTGGAAATTTCATCGCCCTTTTTGCTTTCAGTTCTAATGGAAAGTGATCCTCCAGCACAATTCTTCACTTCTACATGAACAGCAGGACCTGTAATAGAATCCGTAATGACATTCTCATAAATGGCGTAACCGCCATCCTTGATTGCCATCTGGTCATTTTCATCTAGGCGAAGGCGAATACCATTATCAAATCCATTTGCAGGAATGGTATCGCGAATAATGCGGAGGAAGTCCAGTCGATCCAGTTCCCCATAGCTTTTGCCCTTGGTAATTTCAACAAAGTTACTGCCACGTTTCAATTTGGCGGGAATATAGACCACAGACTTTTCTGGGAATTCACCCCAGGCTCCAGTAATGGGCAGCTTCACTTCGCGGGTTACGCCGTTAACATCCACAAAGTGGGAACCTTCATCGGTCCAGTCATTGGCGTAACGATAGCGGATCAAGTAATCGCCAGCCTGAGGTATAATCATCGGCAGACGAATACGGCTGTCAGGTTCATTGATGTAGCCAACATACTCGCCGTTGGAAGCCTTGGAACTGCTTGAGATTTCCACGTTGCTGAGAATTCCATGTTCCGCTTCGGCACTCAAATAACGTCCCAGAAACGGCTGACCGAGTTCAGGCCAGTTGTCTTCCGTATAGACAATGTCGCGAACCTGGATCTTAGCTCGACCAGTATCGTTCTTATCGTAG
Organism: Fibrobacter sp. UWH5; assembly: GCF_900142505.1. NCBI lineage: Bacteria > Pseudomonadati > Fibrobacterota > Fibrobacteria > Fibrobacterales > Fibrobacteraceae > Fibrobacter > Fibrobacter sp. UWH5. The sequence goes on from NZ_FRBB01000003.1 coordinate 106,208, forward strand.
TAATGATTCACAAAGCGCTGACGATTAATATCTTCAAAAGCTTCGCCGCCGGCAGGTCCGTAATAGCGTCCGTAGCGTTGCAGCAAAATGGTTCCACCACCTTTCAGGGCCTGATTTCCGGAACGGTCCAGGTAAGGTCCCGTAATGGAATTAGCGCGGTTCACAACAGTCTTGTAGGAATTTCCATCAAGGTTAGCACCTGTCTTGCAGCAGTTATCCCAAGCCGTAAACAAGAAGTACTTGCCATTATGTTCAATGAGGCTAGCCCCTTCTACACCGGCACCACCACGGTTGGCGATATTAATTTGTTCCGCCCCCTTGGTCACCTTGCCTGTTTTCTCGTCAAGTTCAATGATGTGGATTCCCGTACCCCAGGAGCCAAAGGCCATCCAGACCTTGCCTTGAAGGTCCTTTAGCACCGCCGCGTCAATGGCATTATAAGCGTCGTTCTTTACGGTATGAATCACCTCGCCCTGGTCCGTCCAACCATAACCAGGTTTCGTGGGATCGATTTCCTTGCTGGACATAAAGCCCATACCGGAAGAACGGATCCCCATTTCGGAACCGCAATAGTACACGCGGTATTCGCCACCAATGAAATGTATATCCGGCGCCCAGATATCGATCATGTTTGGCGCATAGGTATAAAGCCATTTCTCGAACTGGGGCATGGCAGGTTCGCCTTTTTTCCAGTTCAAGGCATCTTCGGAAGTCTGCATCAGCAGATGGTTGTCCGTAGTCATCAAGGCGTACCCGTCTTCATAACGGATAATGTCCGGATCATGGCCGGCCCACTGAGTTTCCTTGGCATACCAGTCAGCAGCCACGGCAGAAGAAACTGTAGATAAAAATGCCAACGCAAAAGCAGGTGCGTTCTTGGTGTACCCAAATCTCATATAGTCCATCCTTTCCCTAATCCACAAATAAATATAAACAAAAAAGAATCGCTAACCTGTAAATCCTATGCAAAAAAAACAGACCCCCGCATTTCTGCAGAGGTCTTGTTTAGTAGGAAGTAAAGAGTGAACAGTTATGAGCGTTGAGCTAGAGTTAGGCGCCTTCGGCGCGATTATTTACCTCAAAGGAGTCCCTCATACCTGCTCTCTCGTCTAATTAGCCCAGCTTTGCACGGATCCAGTTGTTGGCGTCCTTGATAGCTGCGGAAATCTTTTCAGGTTCACGGGTACCGGCCTGAGCACGGTCCGGACGGCCACCGCCCTTACCGTTACATGCTGCGGCAAGATCACGGACCATGTCGCCAGCCTTGATGCCCTTAGCCTGAACATCCTTGCCCACGATAACGGCGATGGAACCAGCACCGTTTACCTTGTTAGCAATGACAGCCACGGCACCCTTGTCCAGCTTGTTCTGGATACCGTCCAGGAGTTCCTTGTACTTATCTTCCGGCATATCGAATTCGCGAACGTAGAGCATGACACCCATGACGTCGAGGCCGCCATTCAGAACGTCGCCAGCGATCATTGTTGCCAGTTCCAGCTTCACGGACTGGAGAGCCTTTTCAAGGGACTGTGTCTTTTCGAAGGACTGCTGGATACGATCCAGAACTTCGGCATCCTTACAACGGAGACGATCGCGGAGAGCATTTACAATCTGAGCGCCAGCACGGAGCATAGACATAGCACCGCGGCCAGTGACAGCTTCGATACGGCGGACGCCGGCAGAAACGCTGGATTCGCTAATGATCTTTACCATGCCGATGTTACCGGAATTGGAAACATGCAAGCCACCGCAAAGTTCCTTGGAGAATTCTTCGCCAGCGGCACCCATCTTCACAACGCGTACGGTATCGCCGTACTTTTCGCCGAAGAGAGCCATAGCGCCAGAAGCCTTAGCTTCGTCCACGCCCATGACGTCGGTATTCACCGGCAAGCATTCCATGACCTTAGCGTTGACGATGTCTTCCACCTTCTGAATTTCTTCAGCGGTCATGGCGTTGAAGTGAGTAAAGTCGAAACGGAGGGAATCCGGAGTCACCAAGCTACCCTGCTGCTGCACATGGGAACCAAGCACTTCGCGGAGAGCGGCCTGGAGCAAGTGGGTTGCAGAGTGGTTGCGACGGATGTCCATACGACGTTCGTTGTCGACGGTAGCCATGAACACACCACCCATGGTCTGTTCGTTAGCTTCACCCTTCACCACCTTGGCGCGGCAGAGAGCGGTGTCGTTCACCTTGACAGTATCAAATACGCTCAGTTCCAAGTCGGCAGAAACCAGCATACCCTTGTCGCCAACCTGGCCACCCATTTCGGCGTAGAAGGGAGAAGTCTCCAGAACGATGGAAAGAACACCCTTGTCTTCGCGATAGCGGACAACCTTAGTTTCGCAAGCGGACAATTCGTAGCCAACAAAGTTGGTGGAAGCTTCGGAGTACTGGGTCCAGCCTTCGGTACCCATGGTGTTGATGCCCTGCTTCATGTTGGCGCGGGCACGTTCCTTCTGTTCTTCCATGCACTTTTCAAAACCGGCTTCATCAATGGTGAGGCCCTTTTCTTCGGCGAGGATGCCAGTGAGGTCCGGCGGGAAGCCGTAGGTATCGTAAAGCACGAAGACCTTGTCACCCGGCACAACCTTGGCAGAACCCATTTCGGTAACGATGGCTTCGAAACGTTCGAGACCTGCATCCAGAGTCTTGATGAAGCGGTCTTCTTCGCTCTTGATCACTTCGGTCACGAAAGCCTGACGCTGACGGATTTCGGGGAAGGCTTCGCCCATGGTATCAGCAAGAACCTGGACCAGCTTGTAGATGAAAGCTTCCTTCTGGCCGAGCAGACGAGCAAAGCGGCTTGCGCGGCGGAGAATACGACGGAGCACATAGCCACGACCTTCGTTAGAGGGCAGAGCGCCATCAGCAATAGCGAAGGAGACTGCGCGGATGTGGTCTGCAATCACGCGGTGGGGGGTGCCGTTTTCGTCGTCAGTGTAAGGTACGCCGGAAAGTTCAGCAACCTTGGAAATAATCGGGGTGAACACGTCGGTGTCGTAGTTGCTACGCTTGCCCTGGAGGATAGCGCAGATACGTTCGAAACCCATACCGGTATCAACGTTCTTTGCCTTCAGCGGAATGAGGGAGCCGTCGCTGATACGTTCATACTGCATGAACACATTGTTCCAGATTTCGATGTAGCGGTCGTTTTCGCCGTTCACGCCCAGGATAGGATCCTTGAAGGTTTCCATCTGGGTAGCAAGGTCGCCGCGGTCGTAATGAATTTCGGAGCAGGGGCCACAAGGACCGGTGTCGCCCATTTCCCAGAAATTGGAGTGAGCGTCGAAGCGCATGATGCGGTCATCGGGAAGACCGGAAACGTCCTTCCAGATCTGCCATGCTTCGTCATCATCCTGATAGACAGTTGCAAAGAGACGTTCCTTGGGGAGCTTCCAGACTTCGGTCAAGAGTTCCCATGCCCAACTAATAGCTTCCTTCTTGTAGTAGTCGCCGAAGGACCAGTTGCCCAGCATTTCGAAGAAAGTGTGGTGGTAGTTGTCACGACCCACAACGTCAAGGTCGTTATGCTTACCAGAAACGCGGAGGCACTTCTGGCTGTTGCATGCACGCTTCCAGCCCTTGGGATTGTCACCCAGGAAGATGGCCTTGAACTGGTTCATACCAGCATTGGTGAACATCAAGGTGGGGTCATCGTGAGGAACCACGGGAGAGCTACGGACGAACAGATGATCCTTGCTCTCGAAGAACTTAATAAAAGATTCGCGCACCTGCGCAGAAGTCATAGTAGGCATATTGTGTCCCTTATTGTTTTTTCGGCGGAAAAGATAGAATTTTAGCGCACGAATTCGAGGACTCTTGTTCTAGGGATGCATATAAAAATGCCCCGAGTCTTCTCGACGCAGGGCATTATCTAGAGAGGATTCAACAAGAAGGGCTTTTACTTGGCTTCGCGAGTCATAAGAAGCTTGCAGTATCCATCTTCCACGACCAAGTTTTCCTTTTTCAACATGACGTGTTCCATTTCCCAGTTACCGGCAGACCAGCGAGAGGCATCCAGTTCACCGTCAAAGTTGTCAGTCCAGGATTCAGTGAAGGTCTTTGTTGCAGTGTCGTAAGAATAGACTCGAACATAGTCAATCCACTGAGCGACCGGACCATCAGCCAATTCAGCGCCAGTAAACTTGCCAACCCAGGATGTACTCTTGGAAGCCCACAAGTTGAAGCGCAAGGACTGTTCCTTAGTCATAAATTCGACCTGTCCCTTAGTCATTCCCAGAACATCACGACGGACCTCGACACTATCAATTTCCCAGGAAATATATTCCGGAGTCCAGACCATGGCAAATAGGTGGAAATCTTCAGTAGCGTTGAAACCAAAGCCAGTCTTCGTTTCGGAAGTTTTCTTAGGATTCTTACGGCCACCTTCCACATCCGCTTCACGGGTAATCAAGTTAGCCTGCCACATGCCGGGATTAACACCAAGAACTTCAATATCAATTTCATTCCAGGGTTCATCGCCCAACATATAGGACGGATCATAGTAAAGGAACATGGAACTTACAGAACCAGGAATGGAGACCATCTTCATTCGAGCCTCAAAACGACCATATGTAAACTGATCCTTTCCAGTCAGTTCAGCCCCGTAATAATTATAGCTGTCAAAATCGGCCACTTCGACGGAAGCGTTGTTTGCATAGGTATTTTCAATCGTCAGGCGATAAGGTTCAGAAACCACCGGAGTTTCGCCGGGAGTCACAGGAGTTTCACCAGGAACCACGGGAGTTTCGCCAGGGACCACAGGGGTTTCACCAGGAACCACGGGAGTTTCGCCAGGGACCACAGGGGTTTCGCCAGGATCCACGGGAGTTTCACCGGGGACCACAGGGGTTTCGCCAGGATCCACGGGAGTTTCACCGGGGACTACGGGAGTTTCACCGGGAACTACGGGAGTTTCACCAGGATTTGCGGGATCGTCCACGTTTCCAGAGGGATTCATAACAGCGCCCGAATCTGTCGGACTAGAGCTATCATCGGAACATGCAGTAAATGCGCAGAACATTACGCCTGCAGTGAGGAAGGGGAGAAGGATTTTGGATTTCATGTTGTACCTCGCTGTTTCTTACATGATTTAATATACCCTTCTGTGCCGCTAATAGCCAATAGACTTGAATATCAATAATAAATTTAGTGTATCAACAGAATCAAAATATCTAACTTTTAAAAACAAAAAAAACGCGGAACACGTCCGCGTTTTTTGCTTTGACAAAACCCGTTTGTCAGCCCTTAACAGAGTCAGACATAGAGAACATGGGCATGTACATTGCAATAAGCAAGCCACCCACGGCACCACCCAGGAACACGATGATCAAGGGTTCCATCATGCCCACCACGCCATCCACTGCGGCATCCACTTCTTCGTCGTAGAAGTCTGCAAGTTTCAGGAGCATGCCGCCAAGGTTACCGGTCTTTTCACCCACGCCCGTCATCTGAATCACCATGGGCGGGAACAGGTTGCATTCGGCCATAGGTTCCGCAATGGATTTACCACCAGCAATACCGATGGAAATTCGACCGATGGCACGTTCCACAACTTTATTCGAAACAGTAGAGGCCACAACCTTCAAAGAATCCATCACAGACACACCAGCATTAAGCAAGGTGCCCAAAGTTCTAGCAAAGCTTGCAGTCGTGGACTTGATCTGAAGGTCTCCTAGCTTAGGAATTTTAAGCATCAGACCATCCCAGGCATACTTCGCCTTAGGAACTTTCATCGCCAACTTATAAGCCACAATGAGAATGACCACAAAAATACCCAGGAGCAAACCATTATCGCGCAAGAAGTCAGAAATGTTCATCACCACCTGTGTGGGAGCAGGAAGTTCAGCATCAAGAGCGGCGAACTGAGCGGCGAAGGTGGGCACCACGAAAGTCATAAGTGCAATCACCACCAAGATACCCACGATGATCAACATGACCGGGTACGTCAAGGCTTTCTTCACCTTACGCTTCAGACGTTCGCCGTTTTCAAGAGTTTCGGCCAAACGGGCAAGAATGCCATCCAGAATACCACCAGCTTCACCTGCGGCCACCATGTTGGTATACAAGGTCGTAAAAACCTTAGGGTGCTGCGTCAGCGCATCAGCCAAGGAAGAACCACCGTTAATCGACTGAGTCACCTTATGGATCACAGTTTTCAATTCAGGATTTTCGCACTGTTCTTCCAAAATGTTCAAGCACTGAAGCATAGGAAGACCGGCAGAACTCATAGACGAGAACATACGGGTAAAACGAGAAATATCGGCGGGCTTAATGCCAGAACCAATATTGATCTTGATTTCCATGGGCTTCTTTTTCAAGCTCTCGATAATCAAGCGGCGACGCATCAAGAGGGCTTCAGCTTCTGCCTTATCCTTCGCCTCAATGGAGCCTTCAAATTTATTACCGGCGCTGTTGGTCGCCTTATACAGGAATTCTGCCATAACTTACTACACTCCTTCCTTCACAAACAGCTGTTCCAGCTGATCCGGGCTGGGGGAACGAGACAAAGCTTCAAAGCGGTCCACCTTACGATTCTTAACCAAGTCGCAAAGACACATGTTCATGGTATTCATACCGAACTTCTGACCAATTTCAATCATGGATTCAATCTGGTGAACCTTGTCGTCACGAATCAGTGAACGGATACCCGGTGTGACGTTCATGATTTCGTATGCCATTACACGGCCACCGCCAATCTTCGGTACCAAGGTCTGACAAACAACGCCCTGAAGCACAAAGGAAAGCTGAGTTCGAACGGTCTGCTGTTCACCCTTGGGGAAAGCATCCACCACACGGTTAATGGTCTGCACACAGGAGTTGGTATGCAGGGTTGCGAAAGCCAAATGGCCCGTTTCAGCAATGGTCAATGCAGCACGAATAGTTTCAAGGTCACGCATTTCGCCGATAAGCACCACGTCAGGGTCCTGACGGAGAGCCATCTTAAGTGCGCTAGCAAAGCTTACGGTATCACTTCCCACTTCGCGCTGGTTAATCATACAGTTCTGATGCTTGTGCAAAAATTCGATAGGATCTTCCACAGTCAAAATGTGATCGTGACGTTCCTTGTTAATCTTATCGATCATTGCAGCCAGGGTAGTAGACTTACCAGAACCCGTAGCACCGGTCACCAGCACAAGGCCAGAGGGACGCGTCGTAAATTCAGCCAGAATTTTCGGAAGGCCAAGATCCTTAAAGGTCTTGATTTCCAGCGGAATAATACGCAAGGCAATCGCCACGCAACCACGCTGCAAATACGCATTGGCACGGAAACGAGCCAAGTTCGCAATACCAAAGGAAAAGTCGCATTCCTTGTTCTGTTCAAAAGACTTCTTCTGACCTTCGTTCATCAAACTATAGGTCATTCGCATAGTTTCATCCGGTTTCAGCTTGGTTTCACCAATAGCCGTAAGATTACCATGCAGACGAATAAGAGGAGGAGCTCCTGCTGTCAAATGCAAGTCAGAGCCACCACGTTTCACCATTTCAGCGAGAAGATCTTGAATATTGTATGCCATATCCAAGAATATAACATTATGTGCAAGTTTTTTTCACCCTATTTTTATCAAAATTCTTCCAAAAAACACTATTTTAAGGATAGTAGAATGAAAAAGTCTGGTTCCATAATAAAAATGATAATGTTTTCGCTGGCCACCTTATTGGTAGCCTGCGGTCATGATTCATTCCAGACCATGCCTTCAAAAATTTCAGACTTCAAGGGGATCCTCATCGGGCAAAAGGACAGCATCACAAGCTATCGGACGCAAAAAGGAGAGGCAACCCTTATAGTCCTTACGGCATCATGGTGCCCCGCCTGCCAGGCAGAAGTTCCCAGCCTCAAGGAAATTTCCCTAGACTACACCAACAGGGGGCTTAAAATTCTGCTTATCAGCGAAGACGACTCCCCCACTATAGCAGCCCGATACAAAAAGAAGGCGGAACTCCCCTGGACAATGATTCACTGGAATTACGACATCATGAACGCCTTGGGAAATCCAGGCGTCCTTCCAGTCAGCTACCTCGTCAACCAACAAGATAGTATCGTCAAAGTGAACGTGGGCATTTTCGACAAAAAAGAAATGCGATATCAACTAGATAAAATTCTGCGCTAGGCAACAGGGCTGGGGAACAAAATCACATCGGCGATTTCTTCCTTACCCATGGCAAGCATAAACAAACGGTCCAAGCCCAACGCGACGCCAGAACAGGCAGGCATGCCTGATTCTAGACCGGCCAAGAAATGTTCGTCGATCGGAGGCAGAGGCTTACCCATGGTCTTGCGGATTTCCAGGTCAGCATCAAATCGTCTGCGTTGCTCCACAGCGTCTGTCAGCTCGGTATATCCATTGCAAAGTTCCACCTGATCTACAAACAATTCAAAACGCTTTGCCCAGGTGAGTCCTTCAGAATCCACATAGGTTTGAGCGAGAGCTGCCTGAGAGGGCGGATAATCCAGAATAAATTCAGGTCCGTTACTTGCAAGAGCCGGTTCAATTATAAAGACCATCAGATAATCCCACCAGTCTTCGCGGGACATGGACTGCATTTCGGGAACAGGAATTTCGCGAGTGCGGCAAGCCTCGGCAAAGTCCCCGAGATTTTTGCAGAAAGGGTCAACGCCGGCATAATTTTTAAAGGCATCGATCCAGCGGGTGCGACGAGCGTTTATGGGCTTTCCGAGAATTTCACTTACCAAAGCTTCCACTTCGTCCATCAGTTTTTCTTGAGGCCAGCCAACGCGGTACCATTCCACCATACTGAACTCATTGTTATGATGGCTTCCGAATTCATCTTTACGGAAAGATTTTGCAATCTGGAAAATGTCGCCGAACCCGGCAGCCAGCAATCGCTTCATGTGGAATTCGGGGCTAGTCATCATGAAACGCAAAGGCTCACCAGCGGCACCCACCTGAAAATAATCCAGCTGGGGATCCGTTCCACCAGCGTTAGAAAGAGTGGGCGTTTCTACTTCAAGAGAACCTCGAGCAGTAAAGAATTCGCGGACCTTGTTCATCAGGGATTGACGTTTCAGCCAATTCTCTCGAGAACAGGTGGGAGCAAACGAAACGGGAGCCTTACCATCCATCATATTATTCTTCCGTAGAAGCGGCATCACCGCCGGCAACAGGATTCATGACGCAACGGACAGACATGGAGAAAGCCTTGTCCACTGGCATAGAGGAAACTTCCTTATCGGTGCTGAACATAGAACGAGCCACACCGCGGCCATCACCAACGTCAGCATCAGTCCAGAAGTATGCGCCCTCACCCTGAATGACAGAGATGTTATTCTTGTTGACATAACCGCCAAAGAGAACTGTAAAGGCGTAATCGTCAGAGCCATTGCTACGAAGTTTTTCGGCAGCTACATTGGCACCGCCGGCATAAACTTCCAGCATTTTCCATTCGTCATCAGTAGAAAGGTGAGAACCTTCGGGGCAAGCCGCCTGAGCTCCATCATAGGAATAGAGACGTCCGAAAACCTTGCAGTTCTCTTCTTCTCCGTCATAACATTTAGACTTGTCTTCCATGACGTAAGCCAAGTTCTGTACAAACCACTTGGTACCATTAATGTCTTTCACCTTGTAGCTCTTGTTATCTCGCGAATCCACAAAAGTTTCAAAAACCGGGCAACGGGTTTCCATTTCCTTGGAAGCCAAAATAGAATCCACCTGAGGTTGCCACATATAGCAGAAGCGGAAGAGTTCGCCACCGGGAAGAGCGGAACTATCAGCCTTGTGCCTGTCAGCCCACTGGTTCACGTAGGAAACGCTGATTACAGAAGAATCGGGAATCGAAAGACCCTTGGCATTAACCTGCATCAATTTTGCAAAAGGTTCCGCAGCGGACATGGGGACTTTCCAGAAGCCATCCACGATTCCATTACGGAGAGCCTCGTAAAGGGGAGACGGTTTAGAAATGGTGATCACCGTATCCACATAATGTTCGGGAACAGCATCGCAAACCGGTTTATGCTCCACGCCACGCAGGGTATCTGCCTGAGCCCAGCATTCCTCGATGCAAGCCTCGCGAGCCTTACCTTTCTTCGCGCAAGGAACCCAGAGGGTCGTGTCCACCTGTTCCTTCACAGGCTTCGCGTAAGCCTTAGTTTTCAAGGCGGACTTTGCCACGGAACCAAGAGTTTCAATGGCATTTGCATTTCCTGCCGTAGCATCGGCAATCAATTTGTTGGTCACCTTGAGACATGTTTCCATGTCCTTGCCATTGGAGCAGGCCTTGACACCATAGCCATACACAAACTGGTTGGGGCAACTTTCAAAAGATTCACCAGGCATGGCCTTAAAAATCTTTTCATAAACTTTTACGGCATCGTTGGGGGAAAGTTCACCGCAGTAAATTTCCTCAACTTGACCTTTTTTCACCATCTTCTGCACAGTAGCCACATCGCCTGCATCCACAGCGTCACGAAGTTCCTGTTGGGCAAAAGCAGTCGCTGCAAAAGACAATGCAAGCCCGGTCATAACAAAAATGTTTTTACGTCTATAAACCATACCAATAACCCTTTAATTTTTTTCAGCCCCAAATATACAAAACACGGCTCTATAAGACATCAAAACAATTCTAAACATTTTTCAATTTCTATTTTTGGACATATGATTGATGTAAAGTTTGATGCAGAAAAAATCCGTAGCGAATTTCCCATGCTCGTGGCAGGCGACAAGGAAGCTAAACCCCTGGCATTCCTGGATAGCACCGCCACCACCCAGAAGCCCGCATGCGTTATCGATGTCATGAACGACTTCTACCGAGAACACTACAGCTCTGTAAAGCGCGGCGTCTACCGTTTGAGCGCACGCACTACCGAGGCCTACGAAGCCACCCGCAAGAACATCGCCAAGTTTATAAACGCCAAGAGCGAAAACGAAATCGTCTTTACCCGCGGCACCACCGAAAGCATCAATCTGGTGGCCTGGAGCTATGGACGCAAGTTCTTTAACGCTGGCGACGAAGTTCTCATCAGCGGCCTCGAACATCACGCAAACATCGTCAGCTGGCAAATCGTTGCCGAAATGAAGGGTGCAAAAATCAAGGTCATCCCGGTAAAGGACGATGGAGATTTGGATTTGGGTAAGCTACCGGAACTGCTAACCGAAAAAGTAAAGATGGTGGCCGTAACCCATGTAAGCAATGCCGTGGGCACGGTAAATCCCATCAAGGAAATTATTAAGACCGTCCGCAGCAACGCTCCCCAGGCAAAGATTTTGATTGACTGTGCACAGAGTTCTTCCCACCTAAAGATTGACGTGCAGGAATTGGACTGCGACTTCATCGCTTTTAGCGGACACAAGATGTACGGCCCCACCGGCATCGGCGTTCTTTATGGCAAGTACGACGTACTGGACTCCATGCCACCTTGGCACGGCGGCGGCGAAATGATCAAGAACGTTACCTTCGAAAAAACAACCTACGCCGATGTTCCCGAACGCTTTGAAGCAGGCACTCCCGCCATTGCAGAAGTTCTGGGTTTAGGCAAGGCCGTAGAATGGATTCAGGAGATCGGCCTGGACAACATCCGCGAACACGAAGAAAAGATTGTCACATATGCGTTGGAGCAGCTGGCCACCATTCCGCAGATTAAGGTCCTTGGAAATCCCAAGAATCGCGGGGCACTCATCAGCGTAACTCTAGACGGAATCGCCGTCAGCGACGCCGCCATGATTCTCGATGAAGAGAACGTCGCTGTGCGCAGCGGCCACCACTGCGCTCAACCGGTCATGGACCGGTTCGGCGTGGATGCCACCCTCCGACTTTCCTTTGGCGTTTACACTCTAGAACGAGACGTAGACAGGTTCATCGCAGGCATCAAGCGAGTGGTGAGGTTGTTCGCCTAAAGCAAGTAATCACAACGACCGGTAACATTTTTTAGCACCTTGTTCAAAAGGTGCTTCTTTATTATATTCGTAACGTATTAGACAATCCTGTTGACTGGGGCGTAAGCATCCCCGAATGGGCACACAAACCTTTTGCAAAAGACGCTGGATAGCTGACCGGAACACGACCGGTTCGAGTTCGCTACCTTGGGTAGCGCAGGTAACGCCAGAGAATACCTCTGCCATCAAACTTAGCAAATCATCCTAAAAGGAAACATTTTTCTACTTGAGCCGTAAAGACGGCTCCTTCCACGCATTCAGACAATGCGGTTTTCTTTGACATGGAATGATTATGGCTTTCTAAGTTAAGCGAACTACATGCGCCTTGAATGTAAATAAAAACTATTGACACATAAATAAAAAATATTTATACTTATGTATGAAGTTGTAATTAAAAAGAAAATTGTAAAGAAAGCGACAACGTTGCCTAAAGAAATCTTTCAAAAATTTAGACAACTCGTCGAAGAAATCAAAGTTCAGGGTCCCGCACGCTCCAACTGGTCAAATTACGGAATCTTGAAAGGAACCAACACCCACCATTGTCACCTATCACTCAAATGGGTTGCATGCTGGGTTGAAACAGAACAAGGAATACAAGTGGAGGTAACATATGTTGGCAGTCGTGAGAGCGCCCCGTATGCCAAAAACTGAGCCAGCATGTTTCTCTATTCAAGGGAACGTGCCTGAATACGTGATGAAATATCTGCGTAGCAAGTTTAACGACGTTCAAGTTTTTGAGCCCGAATCATGCTTTACAGAAAACGATTCTGCAGAAGATGACGAAGAATTAATCCGTTGGGAAGATTCTGGACTTGAAGAAAAATTTCAATCCATGACAACCCCTGGCGAGAGTCTCAAGCTTCTTCGTACCAACTTCAAGATGACCCAGCGTCAGCTTGCCGAAAAAGTGGGCATTGCAGTGCAGGCAATTTCTGCCATGGAGCGAGGCCGCGCACCCATCGGTCGCAAAATGGCTCATAAGCTGGCTGATGCACTAGGAACAAGCTACAAGAACCTGTTCTGGTAAAAACAGAAATCGCACCTATAAAAATTCCCCGGCACTCGTTGTAAGTGTCGGGGATTTTGCAAGACGTTCATCTTAATAGATGAACATCATCTCACGATACTTAGGCAGGGGCCACATTTCGTCGGACACAACCTTTTCGAGAGCATCCACTACCTTACGGGTTTCTGCCATGGCAGCGAGAATATGTTCGTGTTCAGCTTCGAGAGCGGATTCAATCTTGGAGATTGCAGCGGTCAAGTCGCGGTAGCCTTCGCCCAAAGACTTTGCGTAAACGTCCACACCGGGGAAACCCTGGTTGAGAGCCATTTCGTTGGTCTTGAGAGCGCAGGAGTATGCTTCCACCACTCTGGGCAAGATAATATTCTTGGCCATGTCGCGGCAGATTTCACCTTCGATGCGAACGCGCTTGTGGTAATCTTCCACGTTCACTTCGTAGCGGGATTCCATTTCCACGCGGTTCATGACACCATACTTTTCAAAGAGGGCAATGTTGGCTTCGTTCTTCAGAGCTTTCAACGCTTCCAGAGAAGTGCGGATGTTGGGAAGGCCGCGGCGTTCTGCTTCGGCAATCCATTCGTCGGTATAGCCGTTACCGTTGAAGATGACACGCTTGTGTTCCTTCACGATCTTCTGCAGAATCTTCTGGAGACCGGTGTGGAAATTCTTGTCATCCAACTTTTCCAGCTGTTCGGCAATCATGTCGAAAGCTTCAGCAACAATGGTGTTCAGTACAACGTTAGGTTCGGAGCAAGACTGGCTGGAACCCGGTGCGCGGAATTCGAACTTGTTGCCGGTGAAGGCGAATGTACTGGTACGGTTACGGTCCGTAGCGTCGCGGGGCAACGGCGGCAAACTATCGGAACCAAGTTTCATGGCACCGGCCTGCTTACTGGACTTGGGAGCACCCTGTTCCAACTGTTCAATCACGTCCATGAGCTGATCGCCCAAGTACATGGAGACAATGGCCGGAGGAGCTTCGTTAGCACCGAGGCGGTGATCATTACCAGCGCCTGCAGTAGTCATGCGGAGCAAGTCAGCGTGAGAATCCACAGCGTAGATCACTGCGCAAAGGGTTGTAAGGAACACAGCGTTTTCGTGAGGATTACTGCCTGGGTTCAGCAGATTCGCAGCACCATAGGAAACGCTCCAGTTGTTATGCTTGCCGGAGCCGTTCACGCCAGCGAAAGGCTTTTCGTGAAGGAGGCAAACCAAGCCGTTCTTGTCAGCCACATTGCGGAGCACTTCCATAACCTGCATGTTATGGTCGCAAGCCAGGTTCACTTCTTCGAACATGGGAGCAAGTTCAAACTGTGCGGGAGCCACTTCGTTGTGGCGAGTCTTTGCAGGAATACCGAGCTTCCACAGTTCCATTTCCACTTCATTCATGAAGTTCAGAATACGAGCGGGAATAGAACCGAAGTAGTGGTCATCCATCTGCTGATGCTTTGCAGGAACGGCACCGAACAGAGTGCGGCCAGCCTGATAAAGGTCCGGGCGCTGCAGGTAGAAACGCTTGTCGATGAGGAAGTATTCCTGTTCAGCACCGAGAGTAACAGTGGTCTTCTTCTTACCAGCCTTGAAGCAAGCCATCAAACGTTCAGTGGACTTGGAAAGAGCCTGCAGAGAGCGGAGCAGCGGAGTCTTCTTGTCCAGAGCTTCGCCCGTGTAAGAGCAGAATGCAGTAGGAATGCAGAGGGTGGCTCCGTTACCGTGACGCTTGATGAAAGCAGGGCTAGTGGGATCCCATGCAGTATAGCCACGAGCTTCGAAAGTGGAACGGATACCGCCGCTGGGGAAAGAGGAAGCATCCGGTTCACCCACGATCAGGTTCTTGCCGCTAAAGACCATGATTGCATCGCAGCCACCGAGGCCATCCGGTTCCAGGAAGGAATCGTGCTTTTCGGCGGTGGAGCCGGTAAGGGGCTGGAACCAGTGAGTAAAATGAGTAGCGCCGCGATCCATGGCCCACTTCTTCATGGCATGGGCAACTTCGCCGGCGATGTTCGGATCAAGGGGAGCACCCTGTTCGATGGTTGCAAGCAACTTCTTGCAGATATCCTTGGGCAGGTAAACCTTCATGGCGTTGGCGTTGAAAACGTCTTCACCGTAGTAATCCACATTGACGGTTTCGGCAGGCTTCACCGGAGCGGTCTTTGCCTTGGCGATTTCGTCGATGGTATTCTTTCTATAGGTGCTCATAATGTTTTTCCTTGTGTTCGGTTCCGCGTTGCGAAAACCGTTGTGAAGGCAAAATTAGGAACATCATAGACGCATTTCATCTGTTTTTTTTATAAAAAAGCCTTCTTTTCATTACATTTTTGTAAAAAAGGTTAGATTTTTTACATTTTAGTAAAACATCAAACAAAAATTATGTATATTTACGGCGTCATTTGAGATTTTTTCTCTCCTAGAACATGCTGCACTGAGGGCAGAGTACTCCTAAAAAGTCCCTCGGTGCAGCAATTTTCATAACGGGCCACCCCGAACGGGACCGAAAAGCCAAAAGGACAGCGAGTGGATTTTAACGCGCTAAAGACATCAGCTTTTGTCGAAATAGCGGACGTTCTCAAGACCGTCCGTAAGCGCGATTTGCAACTTGCAGAAGTCCAAAACATCCTTCAAAAGAATTTTAGCGTCGCAGAAAACCTCCACAACGAGGAATGCAATAAAATCCGTGACGTCATAGAAGGTAGATCCGGTGAACTCATTGGAAACACCAGCGAAATGCGCGAAGTTTCCAAGCAGGTCAAGCAAATCGCCCCCACCATCGCCGTCGTCCTCATCCGCGGAAACGCGGGCACCGGCAAGGAATACGTGGCGCGCGCCATCCATCAGACCTCCGACCGAAAGGACGGCCCCTTCGTCACCCTGAATTGCGATTCCCTGAACGATTCCATTGCCAACAACTTCGAAACGGAACTTTTCGGCTACGAACGAGGAGCCTTCACAGGCGCCACCAACCGTCATTTGGGAAAGGCAGAACTTGCCGCCCGCGGCACCCTTTTCCTGGATGAAGTCGGCAACCTCTCCCCCACCGCCCAAAAGAAATTACTCCAGTTCATCCAAGGGCAAAGCTTCAGCCGCCTCGGCAGCAACATCGTCCAGCACACCGACGTCCGCATCATGGCCAGTACCGGGAAAAATTTGGAAGCCATGATGCAGCAAGGGCTGTTCCGGGAAGACCTCTATTACCGTTTAAACATCTTTCAGATTAACCTGCCCGACTTAACCCAAAGAAAAACGGACATTCTTCTTTTGGCGGACCATTTCATCGCCAAGATGAACTTGAAATACGGTAAGAAAATCCTTCGTCTGAGCTCCCCCGCCATCGACATGCTCCTGAGCTACCACTGGCCGGGCAACGTCCGCGAACTGGAAAACTGCATTGAACACGCCTGCCTCGTCACCACTGACGTGGCAATCAACGCCTACGACTTGCCACCAACACTACAAACAGACGTCACTAGCGGTTCAGCCCTTTTACCCGAAGGAACCGCCTCGCTAGAAACGCTTTTGGATTCCTACGAAAAAGAAATCATAACCGAGGCCCTCCGACGCAACAAGGGCAACATGAGCGCCGCCGGCAGAGATCTAGACATCAGCCCCCGCGTAATGCACTACAAGATAAACCGTCTTGGAATCGAAATAGACAAAGGCTAGACCTAGCGATAGAACGTTTTTATAACTTTACACTATTACATCAATTATCTAAATTAGCGGCGTAAACATAGTTTTTGTGCCCTGAAAAGCCTTAGAGAGAACTCCGGTGAAAATCCGGGACGGTCCCGCCGCTGTATGGGAGTACGAAACCGGCATAATTTCAAAACCAGTGGAAGGTAGCCAATCCCTCTGCGAAGGAGCCGGAAGTAGGACGATCCCCGAGTCAGAAGAACTGCAAAAACGGAAAACTTGTAGAGGATCGATGCGAGAGACATCCAACCCAACAACCGCAATAGATGCGGTTCGTTTTTGCGTTATGCAGAAAACACGCCAAACGCTTTTTGCGTTTACGTTTTTTGCGTTTGCCTTGGGTGTAATCACTAGCATCACAAACGCAGCCGAAATACAGGATTTAGGGGTCTCCGAAATTGTCGAACCTCCCCCAACACCCGCCGATGTAGCCCCCAGTTACGAAGAAATCAAGCCCGACTCCTGGGAAGGCCGCGGACTTTCCGCAGCGGAAGTCCTTTCTGCACTCCCCGGCATTCAAAGTTACAAGCAAGGCGGTATGGGCAGCTTCCAGACCGTAAGTATCCGTGGCGTGGCGGCAAGAAACGTTTTGATTTGCATTGATGGAGTTCCCGTCAACGACGCAGGTGGCGGAGCAGCCGATTTAGGCGTCATCGACTTAAACAACATCGAAAAAATCGAAGTCTACAAGGACCGCGTTCCCGCAAAGTTCGGCGGAGCAGGTCTCGGCGGAGCAATCAATTTCGTTACAAAATCAGCCATCCGCAAAAACGGAAGCAAAGGCACCACAGGGCGCATTCTCGCAACCATCGGTTCCCACAATTCTTTCGAAGGTTCTGCACAAGTTTCCGCAAGTCCCAAGGACAGCATTCAATTTTCCGCGACACTTTCCGCACGGCACAGCGACAACGATTACGAATTCCTGAATCGAAACGGAACCGCCTACAACACGGATGACGATTTTACCGACAAACGGGAGAACGCCGAGTTCACGGAATACTCCGGAAACCTGCAATACCGCATACTTCACAAGGGTGACTTCTTTTCTACGATTTCGGCCAGCGTCACCCATACCGAGTCGGGCAACCCGGGACACGAAAGTTCACAGACCAAGGTGGCCGAGTTCGTAGGCGACAACGCACAGGTTTCCTACCGTTTAGAGGCACCCATTTTGTGGCAGAGTCTCTTGCTAGAAGCTGGCGTTTCTGGGAAATTTGAAAAAAATGTTTCTGCATCCTATTACCCCCTGGATTACATCGGCTACAGTTACCCCGATTTTATCCACTACGGTTTAGCAGGATACCGACTGATTCCTGAACTCACCGGCACGCTGATTCTCGACCGTTTCGAGAGTTCCGTACGGCTCGGCGCTTCCGCTGAAAAATGGGAAGCTCGCGGAACTATCAAGGATTTTGGAATTGCACGTTATACAGGTTCCATCGCCGCCAACGGAGAATTCGCCCTTACGAAATGGCTAAGCCTCTTTGCAGAGGGAAACATTCTCAAGACCAATGACGAAATTGATGGCGGAAAGTTCCTTATGCCTACAGGCACGGCAATTATCAGCGATGCGGAAGATCGAGACCTTAGTTTCGCAGGAATGGTCCAGGCAAAATTCGGCAAGAAGGACGGTTGGTTTGGCGGAAACATCAGCATCGGTCGTTATTATAGACAACCTCAGCTGATGGAACTTTACGGTGTGTACCAGGGAGTGCTTTCCAATCCCAAGTTGAAAGACGAAACCGCTGTTCGTTTTGAAGTTGGCGGATTTGTACAAAGTCCTTCCAAAAAAAGCACCCTACGCGCCACTTACTTTGACACTCAATTGGAAAATGGAATTTTCTGGACCGTCAGCACAAACACAATGAAGGCTTTCAATGTAGATGACGCCAGTATTCAAGGCATCGAGCTGGAATTAAACAGCAGGCCCGCCAACTTCTTCGAGACCACAATCCGCGGCACAATCCAGAATCCAAGGGACGAAAGCAAGGTAAGAATGTACAACAGCAAGATTTTGCCAAGCGAACCCGTACACAGCTACTATGTTGAAGGAAAGTTCTATTTGCCACTGCACTTCGACTTGGCTTTTGACGTAAACTATAGAACTCGGATTTACACGGACAGGTTAAACAAAATAAGGCAGCCCCCCGTCGCCAGGTATAACGCAGCACTGGGCTTCGCCCCCTGGGAAACCACCCGTTTGATTTTAGGCATTACAAATATTTCAGACGAAACCTACACAAACATTTTTGCCCCGAACCCCACTCCGGGTAGGGAATGGCATTTCACTCTTTTACAAAAATTCTAACCTCCAAAACATTTCCCGTTCAAACCGGGAATGTCAACCCCCAAAAAAGGAAACGACATGAATCGCAAGATACTCACCCTCCTTACAGCAGCAAGCTTCGCCCTATTCTTCGGCGCCTGCGGCGACGACAACAGCGCATCCAGCAACGGTCCGGAAATTTCCTGCCTTGACACCGACGACTGCCTAGACGAAGACCTTTCCAGTGCCGACGACGAGCCCACCTCTTCTAGCAGCAAGAAGGGCGACGCCAAGTCTTCCAGCAGCGTAAAGGATAGCAAGGACGAAAATAAGTCCAGTTCCTCCGTCAAGAAAGATAATGATGAAGACAAGTCCAGTTCTTCTGAAACAAAGGACGACAAATCTTCCGATAGCAAGAGTGAATCCTCCAACAGCAAGGGCGATTCTTCTTCAAGCGAAACTCAGGAATCCAGTTCTTCCGAAGCTTCCGAATCTTCCTCCAGCGAAGAAGTAAAGCCTGTCGAATACGCAAACACCACCCCGAACCTGGTAGACCTGGAAGTTTCCAGCGACACCCTATTCGCAGTATTCCAGCGTCAGAATGCAGACTATAGCATTTCCCACAATGGCCTGCTTGCCATGTATAAGTTGAGCGACGGCACCCTCCTGGACACCATCCAGCTTGCCACCAAGAACCCTTCCGCAGTAAAGGTCGCTGGCGGCAATGTCTATGTGGCAACCGCAGGTGCTTATGACGAATCTTACACACTTGCAGCGGACAACAACCGCGGCATCGAAAAGGTTGACCTTTCCAAGAAGACCTCCAGCCTTTTCATTGCAGGAACAAAGTTGGGCGGTGGCGTCAACGATTTCGTCGTAGATGCCAAGAACAAAAAGGGCTACGCCATGATTTACAGCAATTGGATGGTTGCTGCCAAGGTCGTAGAAGTCAACCTTTCCACTGGCAGCATCACCAAGACCATCGATGGCCTTAAGGATCCTCAGGGAAGTCTTGAATTCGACGCCACAAAAAACGTACTCTACATCGGTGACCGTGGCGACAGCTACACCTTCGAAGACATCATGGTGTATTCTTACGACGGTTCTACCCTCACACCTTACGTAGAATTGGACGAAGAAGAAGATGAATTCGAATTCCGTCAGGCCTATAGTATTAAAGCTATTGCTGGTGTTCCCTATGTCTTTGTTTCCGACTACAAGACCGGAGCACTCTATGTAGACTTCGCAGATCTTTATTCCGATGGGACAGCATTCTTCCAGGATTCCAAACTGGCTGCAGTAAACGGCGAACTCTTCTTGATGGAACGCGGCGATGCCGCTACCATCGCAAAGATCAACACCGCAGACGGTTCCGCTACATGGCAGTCCATCGCCTCCGGCAAGAACCCCTACGACATGGTCGCCGCAAGTGCCTCCACCGCATGGGTCGCCTACTACGGCTCTCCCGTTTTGGAACTGATCAGCACCTCCAACGGTTCTTCCGTGAAGCTGATCGACACCAAGGAATTCTGCGCCGTCAAGGTTGCAGACTAATTGCATAGACCCAGGTAAAACTGGTTAGGAGACAAGGAGGCCCTTCGAAAAAATCGAAGGGTTTCTTTTTATTCAGAACGAACCGCCCTACATTATTCTCAAAAATATACTTTGTAAGTTAAATATCATCTTTTTGTAGCAAAAACAATGATGTTTGACCGATTTTTCGGATCCATTTAAGAATTTCGACTTTGACGATTTCCACCAAAAAGGTACATTTGGCCCAAATAACATTAAACTAACCACTTGGCGGTTTGAACCCGCTAAAGAAATATCATTATGAGTCTAAAAATCGTTGTACTTGCTAAGCAAGTTCCTGACACACGAAACGTGGGTCCCGACGCCATGACGGAACAGGGTACCATCAATCGTGCTGCCTTGCCTGCAGTCTTCAATCCTGAAGACCTGAATGCACTGGAACAGGCCCTCCGTCTGAAGGACCAGTTCCCCGGCTCCACCATTTCCGTTGTGACCATGGGTCTTCCCAAGTCTGCAGAAGTCGTTCGCGAATCTCTCTATCGCGGCGCTGACGAAGGCTTCGTCGTTACCGACCGTACCCTCGGCGGTGCAGACACCCTGGCTACCAGCTACACCCTGGCTCAGGCCATCAAGAAGGTTGGCAACTACGACATTATCCTCTGCGGCCGTCAGGCTATCGATGGCGATACCGCACAGGTCGGTCCCCAGATCGCCCAGAAGCTGGGCCTCACCCAGGTGACCTACGCCGAAGAAATCCTTTCTCTCGACGAAAAGGCTCGCAAGGTCGTTATCCGCCGTCTTATCGACGGTGGCGTTGAAACCGTGGAAGCACCGCTCCCGCTGGTCGTGACTGTTAACGGTTCCGCAGCTCCCTGCCGCCCCCGCAACGCCAAGCGCGTCATGAAGTACAAGAACGCAACCGCAGTTGCCGAACGTGCTCCCGAAGCCGCAGAAAAGTATGCAGCCCTTATCGCTGAAAAGCCCTACCTGGACATCGCCCAGTGGGGTGCAGCCGACATCGAGGCAGATCCTGCTCAGATCGGTAAGGCCGGTTCTCCGACCAACGTGAAGGCTGTGAAGAACATTGTGTTCAAGGCCAAGGAAAGCCGCACCCTCACCGCTAGCGATGAAGATGTGGAAGGCCTGATCAAGGAACTCTTAGAAGGAAAGATTATCGGTTAACCTATGAATAACGTATTTGTATATTGCGAAATTGAAGGGACTACCGTTAAGGACGTTTCCCTCGAACTGCTCTCCAAGGGCCGTAAGCTGGCCGACACCCTGGGTGTCCAGTTGGAATGCATTTGCGCCGCCTCCGGTATCGACGGCATCGAAAAGCAGGTTTTCCCCTACGGTGTCGACAAGGTTCATGTGTTCGACGCTGAAGGCCTGTTCCCCTACACCACCAATCCCCATGCATCTCTCGTGATCAACCTGTTCAAGGAAGAACAGCCCCAGATCTGCCTCATGGGTGCAACCGTGATTGGTCGTGACCTTGGCCCCCGCATTTCTGCCGCCACCCACAGTGGTCTGACCGCAGACTGTACCGAACTCGAAATCGACAGCTTCGAAATGAGCATCGGCGGTGTCAAGAAGTTCTACGAAAATCAGCTTTGCCAGATTCGCCCGGCTTTCGGCGGTAACATCGTTGCTACCATCGTGAACCCGGAACACCGCCCGCAGATGGCTACCGTCCGCGAAGGCGTGATGAAGAAGGAAATCAAGGACCCGAACTACAAGGGCGAAGTCGTAAAGCACGACGTTGCCAAGTACGTTCCCGAAGCTGAATACGTGGTGAAGGTTCTGGAACGCCACGTTGAAGCCGCCAAGAACAACCTGAAGAGCGCTCCCATCGTGGTCGCCGGTGGTTACGGCATGGGCTCCAAGGAAAACTTCGACATGCTGTTCGAACTGGCCAAGGAACTCCACGGCGAAGTTGGTGCAAGCCGCGCTGCAATCGACGCAGGCTTCGTTGCCGACCATGACCGTCAGATCGGTCAGACCGGTCTCACCGTTCGCCCCAAGGTTTACATTGCTTGCGGTATTTCCGGCCAGATCCAGCACATCGCTGGTATGCAGGATTCCGGCATTATCATTTCCGTGAACAATGACCCGGATGCTCCGATCAATGCAATTGCAGACTACGTCATCAACGGCAACGTTGAAGAAGTGGTTCCCAAGTTAATCAAGTACTACAAGGCAAACAACAAGTAAGCGCTATGGCAAATTTCTATACAGATCATCCAGAGATTAAGTTCAATCTCGAAAGCAGCCCCTTGATGAACCGCATTGTGGAACTCAGGGAAAATGGCTTTGCTAATGAAGAAAAGTCCGATTACGCTCCGGCCGACTACGCCGACGCAATCGACAACTACAACAAGGTTTGCGAACTGGCTGGCGACATCGTTTCCAACGTGATCGCTCCCAACGCAGAAGCAGTTGATGCAGAAGGTCCTCATTGCGAAAACGGCCGTGTCCGCTACGCAAGCAAGACTTACGAAAACCTGGAAGCAACCGTGAAGGCTGGCCTTTGCGGCGTTACCATGCCCCGTCGTTTCGGTGGCCTGAACTTCCCCGTAACTGCCTACACCGCCATTAACGAAATGATCGCTGCCGGCGACGCAGGTTTCGAAAACATCTGGTCCCTTCAGGACTGTATCGAAACTTTGTACGAATTTGGCGATGAAGATCAGCGTTCCCGTTTCGTGCCCCGCATCTGCGCAGGCGAAACCATGTCCATGGACTTGACCGAACCCGATGCCGGTTCCGACCTGCAGCGCGTGATGCTGAAGGCAACCTACAGCGAAGCAGACAAGTGCTGGTACCTGAACGGCGTGAAGCGCTTCATCACCAACGGTGACTCCGACATCCACCTGGTTCTTGCCCGCTCTGAAGAAGGCACCAAGGATGGTCGCGGTCTTTCCATGTTCATCTACGACAAGCGCGACGGTGGCGTCGATGTTCGTCGTATCGAAAACAAGATGGGTATCCACGGTTCTCCGACCTGCGAACTGGTTTACAAGAACGCTAAGGCAGAACTCTGCGGCCGCCGCAAGTTCGGTCTTATCAAGTACGTGATGGCCCTCATGAACGGTGCACGTCTCGGTATCGCTGCACAGGCAGTGGGTATCAGCCAGGCTTCCTACGACGAAGCTCTCGCCTACGCCAAGGACCGTAAGCAGTTCAACCAGGCTATCATCAACTTCCCCGGCGTCTACGAAATGCTTTCCAACATGAAGGCTCGCCTGGACGCTGGCCGTGCCCTCCTTTACCAGACAGCTCGCTACGTCGACATCTACAAGTCTCTTGAAGATATCGAACGTACCCGCAAGCTCACCGATGAAGAAAAGGCTGAACTGAAGCTGTACAACAAGTTGGCATCCGCCGGCACTCCGCTCACCAAGGGCATGAATGCCGAATACTCCAACATCAACAGCTACGACAGCATCCAGGTTCACGGCGGTTCCGGCTACATGCTGGAATACGCTTGCCAGCGCCTCTATCGCGACGCCCGTATTACCTCCATCTACGAAGGTACTACCCAGCTCCAGGTTGTTGCCGCCCTTCCGCACATCACCACCGGCACCTACACTTCCATGCTCGACGAACTGGAAGCAGCCGCTGTTGCACCGGAATTCGAAAGCCTCAAGGCCCGCGCAAAGGCTATGGACGACAAATTCAAGGCTGCCATCGACTACGTCAAGGCCGCTGAAAACAACGAGTTCCTGGACCTCTGCAGCCGCCGCCTGTACGAAATGGCCGGTAACTGCGTCATGGCTCAGCTCCTCATCCGCGACGCTTCTGCAAACGCAGAGCTGTTCGGCAAGAGCGCCAAGGTCTACCTGAACCTTGCTGAAGCAGAAGTGATGAAGCACTCCAACTTCATCATGGGCATGACTGCAGAACAGATCGCTGATTATAAGGCTTAATTGATAACTAAGGCGAGTGAAGCGACTAAATTTATTTAGTCATTTCCGAGCCGGTTATCAAAGCAACGAAGTTGCTTATCGCCGACAGGCTCCGCGCAGTTAATGGATGTCATCCCGGCCTTGAGCCGGGATCTCCCTTAAAACTTAAAAGACCTCGACTCACAGGAGTCGGGGTCTTTTTTATAGCCAATAAATAATGTATATTCTTTTTTGAATATTCATGGAGTTTCTTATGGATACCACACTAAACCCGACACAATTACACCTTTTGAAAATGTTCTCTTTCGCCAAGGATTCCAAGTCTTTGGAGGAAATTCGTGTTGCCTTGACGGATGTTTTCGCCAAACGAGTAGAAAATGACATGGACGCACTGTGGGAATCCGGTGAGTGGGACGACAAGAAAAACGAGGCCATTCTAAGCGAACACCTTCGTACTCCCTACAAGAACGTATGAGAATCGTACTTGACACAAACTGCCTTTTAGCTTCCCTATCAAAACGGGGAGCTTATTTCAATGTTTGGCGGGGACTACAAGAAGGAAAATACACTCTTTGCGTGTCAAACGAAGTACTTGAAGAATACGAAGAAATCATCGCGCAAAAAACAAATTCCACAATAGCTTCCAACGTAATTCAAACTCTACTGAACGCTCCATCTGTCGAACTTATTGACACTTTTTTCAGATTCAATCTAATCAAAGACGATCCAGACGATAACAAGTTCGTTGATTGCGCAATCGCCGGAAACGCCACATTCATTGTTTCCAACGACACTCATTTCAACATCCTCCGAGAAATAGATTTTCCGAAGTTAATTTTGAAGAGCCTGCAAGAGTTCTCCGCAATGCTTCAAAATCCTGAATTATAATTCCGACCTTTTCTACCAATCTCGCGAATACCTGGCGGAATGCTATAAAGCAGGCGAGATACTGGCTGCATAACGGAAGTAAAAGACCTCGACTCATAGGAGTCGGGGTCTTTTTTCGTTCAATTTTTACGCATTTAGTTTTTGCCTATGTTTAGGGAACGTTTCACATTATCCAGGTGTTCCTGAACAACTGCAAGTTCCTTTTGTACATCCATAGTATTGTTTTCATTTTTCGCTTCATATGATTCGCTGACAAAATTCACAACAATGCCAACAACAATATTGAGCATAATAAGCGCCGATATCACAATGAAACTAATCAAGTAAATCCATGCATAAGGATGGACAACCATCAACCCACGTAAGAGATCTCCCCAACCTTCAAAAGTTGTGGTAATTATCAAGGTCAACATTGCAGTTCCTATATCAGCAAACGGTTGGATATCATCATAGATAACATCCGCATAAAGATTCACTCCTATTACAGAGTATATGTACAAGGTTACCAGCATTAACAATCCTGCATATCCTAGACTCGGAATGCTCTTGAATATTGCGTTTACGATAACCTGCATTGTTTTTACCGAGCTAACCAATCTCATTGCCCGAAATTGTTTCAGCAAACGAACAACACGAAGACTTGAGACACACCCCGTAACAGGAATAAACGATATTGCGACAACTAAAACATCAAACCAGTTCCACACAGATACGAAAAAACGACTTCGTCCAGCTATGATTCTTATAATGATTTCTAAGGCAAAGACTCCCAAGCAAAAGGAATCTATGATATCAAGAATTTTTCCACAAGAATCCATTACCGTAGGAATCGTTTCTAAACCTAGGACAATGGCGTTAACCGTAATGAAGAACATTACGATTAACTGGAACCATTTGCTTTCAACTATATGATTCATACGGAAGATTCTGTTGCAAGATTTTCAGATTTTAATTCTTTGACTCGAGGTCCAGCAAAGCTTATTTCCGCTTCCGCACGAACTCGATCTTTGTGAACAAAAATTTCCTTGGGATCAACTAGAGCAATTGTATCACCTTGCGCCCCGTCAGCCTTAGGAAATGCAATACCTTCAAAACGATACTTGTTGTCGATAATTTTTCCAATGATCCAAAGAATCGGCTGACCAGATTTAGGCCCGTTAAAATGAACTTTTGCAAGAAGACCACTATTGAAATCGCTCAAATTGATAATTGATGTATCATATTTATCAGCAAGAAGACCAAGAACAATAGAATATACCATAAGTTCTTCGGATTCAATATCATTCTTATAACGAGCTGCCTCTGCTTCCGCTTCTGCTTTATACTTGGCCTTTTCCTTTTCCACAATATTCATCATGGCGGCCTGAAAATAATTCTCGTAGCTATCAAGTTTATTTTGATTGACGACATTAACGCCAGGCTCAACTTTACGGATGATATGTTTCTTCTCATCTTCGGAAAGATATTTACGTTCTTCCATAATTGCCGCTTCAATTTTCGCCATAAGATTTTGTTCTTCAGCTTTTTTCTTACCCTCTTCGTAGGCAGAGCGAATCTTCGCTAAATCAGCGCCAGGCTTCTTAAAAAGATCCAGAAGATACTTTTTATCCTCATCCGAAATCTTTTCAAAATCTATCGTTTTAAACGGAGATTTCTCCATGACATGACTAGCAGCATCTGCGATAAAGAAGGACCATTTACGTCCGTTTGTCAAAATTCCAACTTCGACAAGCATGTTCTGCACATAGGAAGCCAGTTCATCAATATGCTTTTGATTTTCAACATCTTCCGAAAGACGTTTCGCCTCAATAATGCACTTGTAATTCGCTGTTTGAATAAGATAATCACAACGACTATGATTTACCTTAGCTCCAATTTGAGGCAACTCTACTTCAACCTTATAGCAATCAACACCAGCACCATATTCATACCCCCACACTCGTTCCACCATGTTTCGGATGATGTAATTTTTTACAGCCTCCTCATTATTAAGTTCGTTCGTTAGGGTGAGAGACTTATACTTCTCAACAAGAGCGTTAAGATTTTTCATTTTTACTCCTTCTGATATTATTCTGTTATAAATTCATTCCAAGTCTGTTCACTTGTAATAAAGATCGGGCCACCTTTCTTTTTAAGACCTACGGCCTTTTCAATTTTACGTCCCGATGATTCATGGATCCAATCTCGACTGACCATTGTTCCAATCACTACATAATCCGTAGAATTGGTAACACTACCTTGTGGGATAGCTCCAAGGCTAGCGGCCTTTGACTCAACTTGCTTACGACTTCCGGAAATAAACTTTCCCGTAAAACAAATATTTTTACCATTTAAGCTTCCCGATATGGGATCATTAAATAGAGACGTTGCACCACCAATAGCATCACCGTCTTCTGTAAAGTGGGTTCCAACAATGTCAGAGACAAGGGTATTCAATTCCTTAAGTTCCGCATCATCCACAACCTGATCCCTTAGAATCATATTGATTCTATCATACACAATATTGAATGGGAACGTTTTTTGAAGTTTCAAAGGTGCATTAAACACATACTGTTTAAGTCTTTCAAATTCAGCTTTGTTTATTATACCATCAGCTGAAATTCCTTTCAAAAAGCCCACAAACTGATTTACCTCAACATCACTTTCAAAGACGTTTTCCGAAAATTCGAGACAATCATCTAGAAGACATTTTAAATCTTCACGTTCCTCACTTGTAATCACACCATCTTCCAAAGCAGCCTTTACGGCATCATAAATATCAAGGATATCTCCTTTCATTTCGCTTTGCTGTTCAAGCCAGACCTGAAGGAATAATATTTCTGTGTCATTTAATTGTTGGTCCGCCGTAATTCCATTCAATACGCCGTAAAGAGTTGCTGCAGCTTTATTTCTGTTGCGCACTCTATTAAAATTGCCATTCAACGGCTGACCATCAACGTCAAGTTCTGTATTCTTTTCAATGCCTTCCATAAATCATTTCCCATATGGTTTTAGGGTAAGATTCTTTTGCAAAAAGACTAAAGAACTTCAACTTGCACATTTTACCAAACAAAAAAAGCGTGGGTGCGTAAGTGCAATCTCACCTGAGGCTCGGCAAAGCCTACCACGAAATAAACACAAACGACCCACGCCCATTTCTGGACGTGAGCGTCTGCTACTCATTCTATCGTGATGTGAAATTTTGCCGATTTCAGGTGACGAACAAGAGCAAAGCTCTATATGTCAAAAATGCATCAAATCCTTATAAAAACCTCTTATGCTTATACATTCACAATATAATTCATTTAATTGTCATTAAAGTGACAGTAACTCGTTTTTATTTGCATATAGACGAACAAGTGAAAGAAGCAGGGCGTTGCGGGGCGGCGACTGAGCCCCGCAGAGGGGGTAGCGGAAGACCCGGCCGGGTGGGTTTCGAAACTTTATTCCCGAAGGGAATGATTATAAGGGTGGGGCCGGGGCTGGAGCGACCTTTGGACACTTGGCCTTTAGGCCTTAGTGTACATGGCCACCTTTAGGTGGTGCGGGACTCTTCCCCCCTCCTATAAATAAAGCTGTCCGCCCGAAGGTGTATATCGCCTGCGGTATTTCCGGCCAGATCCAGCACATCGCTGGTATGCAGGATTCCGGCATTATCATTTCCGTGAACAATGACCCGAATGCTCCGATTAACGCAATTGCCGACTACGTCATCAACGGTAACGTTGAAGAAGTGGTTCCCAAGTTAATCAAGTACTACAAGGCTAACAACAAGTAGGTGAAGCTCTATGGCAAATTGCGATTATAAACAAAGTCCTCCGAGACAATTAAATTATCAAACAGACAAAACGAGGATAAGTAGTACATATTCTCTAAAAATGCAAACAACTGTTTGCAAAATCCTGACCCAAAAGTCACGATCCTTGACAAGAATATGGCAAGTACTTTTTTTGCGAAGCAGCTTTCGCTGTGTTTTGTATATCCGAATTTAAGTAACATACACCAGCGAGGTCAATCATGATGGGCATTAGCCAACAACAGGAACTAGACGCAATGCCAGATGGAATGGCAAAGCGCATCCTACTCAAGGTCATTAACGCTCCGAAGGTCAATCAAGAAAATTTACAGTCAAACATCCAGACGCGATAAATCTTGAGTCATTTCTAAAGAAATACGCATTCGAGGAAGAATCAAGCTACAAAAATCGAACTTATCTCGTTAAGGATAAAAATACCAATGAGATTGTATGCTATTTCAGTTTGCGTAACGGATTGTTCACCCTACCTAACAATTCTCAGCATTTTTCAACAATCCCCGCAATAGAGCTTTCCAATTTTGCTGTGAATAATAGCTACAAGGAAAAATATTCCATCGTCCGGAAATTAGGAACAACAGAATTCAATGAATTCATAATCCCGTTAGTTAAGCAAATCCAAAAACAATCCGGCGTGCAAGCACGATATATATACGCTTTACCCAACGACAAATTGATTGAACATTACGAGTCCCTAGGATTTTTAAGATTTTCTCCCGATGAGGAAGCTTTCATCCATAGCCACGTAAAACCCTTGTATGACAAGGGTTGCGTTTTCATGTGTCAGGGAGTGTGGTTTACTTTGTTTCGTCGCGTTTTTTCCGTCGCGAAACTTTACTTCACTTTGGCGAGGAGAGCTTGAGCGGCGGCGCTGGCGGCGGCAGCCTCACGCATACGCTTACGGGCACGGGAGCCGGGGCGATTCTTGCCGATGGTACGGCGGTTCAGGTTGTCGCCTTCGAAACCATTCTGCGGAACGGAACCATTTTGAGAACTGGGACGGTTCTGCGGGTTGGAGGCGCCTCGAACCTGTTCCGGCTTGCGACCGAATTTTTCCGCACGATTGCCACGGCGCTCTTCTCGAGACTGACGAGGCTGTTCACCATTTTCGCGGGCCTGTTCTGCAGCGCGGGCGTTACGCTTGTCGGCCTGGTGCTTACGCCAGTCGAACTTTGCGGGCTGTTGGCCTTCGCCGCGATTTTCTTCGCGACGGTCGCCCTTCTGACCACGAGGTAAACGTCCGCGAGCATTACGCATTTCGCTTTCAGGAGTTTCCTTCTGCTGTTCAGGCAACTTTTCGTAAATAGCCTTGTCACCTTCGGGAACCTTCACCTTGGTCAGCTTTTCAATGGCACGCAGATCCTGTTCTTCATCGGGAGCGCAGAAAGAAATGGCGACGCCTTCCTTGCCAGCGCGAGCCGTACGGCCAATGCGATGCACAAAAGTTTCCGGTTCGTTGGGCAGGTCATAATTGAAGACGTGGGTCACATCATCCACATCAATACCGCGAGCAGCAATATCTGTTGCCACCAGCACGCGGATACGTTCATCCTTGAAATTGCCAAGAGCTTCCTGACGACGATTCTGGCTCTTGTTGCCGTGAATGGCGGCACACTTGACACCAGCCTTTTCCAGCACGCGTACAATTTTATCTGCGCCATGCTTGGTGCGGGTAAACACCAGCACCTTCTTCATCTCTTCATGAGAAGCAAGAAGTTCCTTCAACAGGGCGCCCTTGCGACGCTTATCAATGCGGTACAGTTCCTGGCGAATTCGTTCAATGGGAGTGCTCTGGGGAGCCACTTCCACACGAACCGGATTTGCACTGAGGATCGTTGCAGCCAGGTCAGAAATTTCCTTAGGCATGGTGGCGCTGAAGAACAAGTTCTGACGCTTGCCCGGAAGCATGCCCACCACCTTGCGAATGTCGTGAATGAAGCCCATATCCAGCATACGGTCAGCTTCATCCAAAACGAAAAATTCCACATTCTTGAGGGTCACGGCATGTTGGCCAATCAAATCCAGCAAGCGGCCCGGAGTTGCCACCAGAACATCTACACCGCGAACAAGAACGTTCTTCTGCTTCACATCGCTAACGCCACCGAAAATGCAGGCAGTAGAAATAGCAGTATACTGGGCATACTGCTTAAAGCATTCCTCCACCTGAATTGCCAATTCACGAGTGGGCAGCAAAATCAGGGCGCGACAAGTTTTAGGCTGACGGAACCTACCAGAGTCCAGTAAGCGCTGCAGAATAGGGAGCGCAAAGGCTGCGGTTTTGCCCGTTCCCGTCTGGGCGATACCCAGCAGGTCCTTACCCTCCAGCAAACTGGGGATGGACTGTTCCTGAATGGGAGTGGGGGTTTCGTAGCCTACAGTGCGAACAGCACGCTGCAGCGGATTTGCCAAAGGAAGTTCTTCAAATTTCATATTAAAGTCAAATGTAGAAATTTGAAGTCCAACCTATATCTTATCGCACCATCACACGAGTAGAAACTCCATTGACGCGAACCAAATAGTTCCCTGCGGAAGTCAGTTCAACAATGTGGTTTACACCGCTGATTCTGTCCTGGGCCACAATCTTGCCCTTCATATCAACAACGAGCATCTTGTCGCCCTGCTTAGCGCCAACAATGTTCAGAGTGCGACCGCTAACAGAGACACCAAAGTGACGTGCCACAGCAATGTTCTTCATGCCAGTGGAAGCATCCACAAACTTGGCCACATACACATCGTCAGAAAGAACCCACTTGTCAAAGACGTAGTCCACACCCTTCTTGGTGTAGCCTTCGGGAGCAACACCCATCAAGGCACGCTGAACGACCTCATCCGAATTTTCTACGTCGTAGTTGAACACCACTTCCATTTTTCCGGATACATCGCCAGCCTTATAATGGACAGTCTTCTGGAACAGGGCATAGAAAGTCTTTCGGCCCTTGGCTTCGGCACCGACAAACTTTACCCTGAGACCAGCGTAATCCTCAGTTTCATACCAACCCATAAACTTCCAGGATTCATCATCCTTGATGGAAGCAGACGGGAGCTGCACACCTTTACCAAGAACGTACTTTGAAACGTCGCTGGAAAGAACCGCATTTGAAGGCATCACATAGACAATCTTGTATGCCTTTGAATAAACAGGCACATAATTGCCGTATTCATCTTTTTCCCACTTACCATCAAATTCATTACCAACAGAATCCTTGTCGCCGATAGACGGAGCGACGATGGAGGAATCCTTCTTGACTTCTTCAGCAACGGCATCGTTAATCTTCTGATTGACATCATCATCAGAATCATCCTTGTCGATAACAACGCTGATAGTAGTGTTTCCAATGACTACGACAATCTCCTTTTCGTAAACAGGAACATAATTGCCATCATCATCCTTCTTCCATTCGCCATTGAATTCGAAACCATCTTCAGATTCAGGAACTTCAATCTTGGGATCATGATTATTCAAGGTTTCTTCAATCTTCTGCTTAATTTCTTCGTCAGAAGCATCCTTGGGAACAACCACTTCAATGGTATCCTTGCCAACAACAACTTCAATGACCTTGCTGTCATCAGGTACAACATACACCGGAGTGTACTTGTCGTCGCCATCGGCGTCTTCCCACTTGCCGTTGAAATCACGACCAGCTTCATCCTTGGCGGGAACAACAACGGTAGGATCCGTCTTGGCGGCCTCAGCTAAAGCATCATTAATCTTATCGCTGATGTCATCGGCGCTATCGCCCTTCTTGATGTCAACGGGGATGTCCTTGCCAGCAACTTCAGCCTGGACAGTCTTTTCGTAGACAGGTTCGTAATTGCCATCCTTGTCCTGTTCCCATTCGCCATTGAACTGGTAGCCGTCTTCATCCTTGTCGCCAACGACAGGCTTGGTCACGACTTCGTTAATCTTCTGTTCAACTTCTTCGTCAGAAGCATCCTTGGGAACAACAACTTCGATGGTATCCTTGCCAACAACAACTTCAATGACCTTGCTGTCATCAGGTACAACATACACCGGAGTGTACTTGTCGTCGCCATCGGCGTCTTCCCACTTGCCGTTGAAATCACGACCAGCTTCATCCTTGGCAGGAACAACAACGGTAGGATCAGTCTTGGCAGCCTCAGCTACAGCGTCATTAATCTTATCGCTGATGTCATCGGCGCTATCGCCCTTCTTGATGTCAACGGGGATGTCCTTGCCTGCAACTTCAGCCTGGACAGTCTTTTCGTAGACGGGTTCGTAATTGCCATCCTTATTCTGTTCCCATTCGCCATTGAACTGGAAGCCATCTTCATCCTTGTCGCCAACGACAGGCTTGATCACGACTTCGTTAATCTTCTGTTCAACTTCTTCGTCAGAAGCATCCTTGGGAACAACAACTTCGATGGTATCCTTGCCAACAACAACTTCAATGACCTTGCTGTCATCAGGTACAACATACACCGGAGTGTACTTGTCGTCGCCATCGGCGTCTTCCCACTTGCCGTTGAAATCACGACCAGCTTCATCCTTGGCAGGAACAACAACGGCAGGATCAGTCTTGGCGGCCTCAGCTAAAGCATCATTAATCTTATCGCTGATGTCATCGGCGCTATCACCCTTCTTGATATCAATATCGATTTCCTTACCAGCAACAACCACCTTGATTGTTACAACATCATAAACAGGAACATAATTACCGTCCTTATCCTGTTCCCATTCGCCATTGAACTTATAACCATCGCCATCCTTGGCGGGAACTACAATTCCGGCATCCTTCACAGCATCGTTAATTTTCTGATTAACGGTTTCCTTAGAATCATCCTTTCTGACGGTAACATCAACTTGAGAACCACCCACTACAACATGAATATTCTGGTCTTCACGAGAAATGGCATCGTATTCGGGAACATATTCGCCACCATCTTCCTTCCAATGACCATTGAATTCATAAACGAAATCATCATCGGAAGGTTTTTCGGGAACCTTCAAGTCAGAATTCGGATCACGGAGCAGTTCGTTAATCTTTTCTTCAATTTCATCCTTTGAAGCATCTTCACTTACAGTGACCGTAATCTTATTTCCTCCGAGATTAACCGTCACATCAATCGTTTTCTCGGTCCACACAGCCGTATAGGAAACATTTTCTGCAGGCATCGTTTCCGGGACACTCGGATTCCAACCAGAGAAAGTATAATGTTCCTTTTCAACAACCGGAGCATTCAAGGAAGTTCCATATGAAACTTCACCAGCTGCAGTTCCTGCCGTTGCAACACTGCCACCTTCAAGATTCCAAGCCAATTTAAACTTCTTGGGAGCAACATTGATTGTCACTACAACATTCTTCTTCGGCATCACAAAACTTGTCGTCTTCGTATCTAACGTCACATCACTGGAAGACACTTCAGTAATTTCATATCCATCATGAATCAACATTGCGGGATACTTGACATTCACATCGGAAGCGCTAGACACATCTAGGTACCTAGCTTCCAGATATTCAGCAGCGTCAGTCGACGCAGCGCCAACAATCTTGAAAGTAACGGCATACAACGTCAAAGCGCTTTCATCCCAGGCAGGATACAACGTAACAGATGCATTTCCCTTATAGTAGCTTTCAAGATCATAGACCTTTTTACCACCATCAGAAAGAGACCAACCAATTTGATTGACTGTCGTTTGTACAGAGCAATTTTTACCATCCTTATCACATTTGTAGACATTCCTCGTGAAGACTTTTCCAGCCAACTTAACGGAATCCCCGTGATTCACCAATTGTGCGGCAGGAACTTCACCGACGCCATCAGTACCTTCGGCATAGTAGACGTAGTAGGATTTCACACTCCACTTGGCATAGAATTTCTTATCACCAAAGGAACCGGTAAGAATCGTCTTAATGGCTTCGCCATTAAAGTCAGCATTGTCATACCAGCCAATAAAATCATAACCATCCCTGGACGGATTCTGCAAAATAATGTTTGCAGATTCAATCGTATAGGACACAGGATTAGCAATATTATTCACGCCATTTTCACCCAATTCATAAAGAATGGCGTAGCTGACGGGAACCCACTTTGCATACAATTTCAAATCATTCAAAACCGTTTTTTCGAAATCATAAGGCAAGCCCTTGCCATCGGCAGAGGTGTACCAACCATCAAACTTATAACCATCAGCAATTGGATCTTCGGGTCTAAAAGCCGTTGAATGTTCCTTCACACGATCAATAGCCGGAGTTTCACCATGTCCATTCACATCATAGATGACGGAGTAATAAACTATCTTCGTCTCTTCCCAAACAACATAAACATTAACATCACCCTCAGCCGCACCAAGGCTCTGAACATCAACAGCATCACTTGTCAAAGCCCAGCCCTTGAATGAGAAATACTTCGTATCTTCTCCGGTGCCTTCAGGAGCTCTAGAGGGAATTTCAATATCAGAAGAGACAATCACAGACTGTTTGGCAACTTTCTTAGCCAGTTCAGTCTTGTCACCAGCAAACTTACCACCATTAGAATGGAAGGTCACGGTTACATAGTTTTCCCACACGGCATACACCGTGCTAGAGCCAGACACCTCGCCCAGACTTTCATCCGGTTTTGTAGCAGAAGCATTCAAAGACCAACCGAGAAACTTCTTCTCGTCGCAAACAGGTTCCGTAATACCGGTAGATGTAATCGGACTATCAAACCTCAAAGCCTTGGAAGTAATGGCACCTGACGGGAATGCACAACCTGTACCGGCAGCGAAATAGATCGTGTACACAGTATTGTCAACATTATCGTTGGAAATACCGGTATTGGTGATATTGTCCGATCCGTTAGACCAAATACATTTTTCGCCACACCCTTCATTCAAATTTTCAACGGTTTCTGACGTATTTACATCAGGAAGACCTACACCGCTACCGGAACCGTTATTTTCGTTTCCGACAGGTTTATCAACAGTCTTATTGTCATAGTAGCTGTTCGCAATCGATCCTGTACTCACGATTTTCTGCCCCACAAGGCCGCCCAACGTACCATCGCCAGCATTGTAAACGCCATTGCCCCCATACACGCAACGTTCAATTTTTGCATTGCTAAGGGTTCCTGCAACACCGCCCACAAAGCTTGCGTTACTCAAGTTATGAATTTCAACAGAACTCAAGCAATCCTTTATCGTACCAGCAGTTGCATAGCCTGTTATACCACCAACACTCTGAGCCAAACCATCTGTAACAATAGAGCCGGAGGCATAACATCCACTGACCGTACCATCTTCCTGCCATGCGACAATAGTACCCACACTAATGGGGCGGCTTCCTCCTCTTTCCTGTATACCCGTAGCCTTAATTTCCACATTTTCAAGAACCACATTTTCAATCACAGCTTCTGTCGTTATCACACCGAACAGGGCCACATTCTGATCATCACTATCGATTTTCAAATTACGGATAGGATATCCCTGGCCATTAAAATTACCAACATACTGACGACCACTATTTTCATAACCCATCGGCTCAAAGTTTTCGGTACAGGTCATATCAATAGGACCAGTCACAATCGCATTAAGCCCGGCATTGGGGAAGGACGCCTCAGATTTTATTATAAGGGAGCCTTTTTTCTGGCATTTATTGTCGCCATACACATAGTCATAACCAGACGGGCAAACAACCGTGTTTACCAAACTGGAAAATTCCACCAAGTTTTCGCACGTTGCAATGACCTTGTACTTTTTACTACTGACCGTGGTATCTTTAAGCGCAGCAAAAGACTGACCTACCAACAGCAGGACAAACAAAACAGACAAAAAAACACAATTAAGCGATTTCATAAAAAAGCGTCTCCATTTACGTTAAAAATAGGCATTTACCCCCAAAATAGAGAGCAGTCACCCATTATATGTGACCAATGACACCCAAGAAGCACTCCAATTTGGAATAAACGAGTCAAATTCATCAAAAATAAGGGATAAAATGCGGGAAAAAGGACATTTTCTCGAAAAAACATTTGCACGACAAGCCAACATTGCGTAAGTTTAGTGGTAGTTTTTGCTTATCTCGGGAGTTTTTTCAAATGGCTTTAATTCGAAAAATACTGACATTCTTGGCCTTCATGGCTGCGGTCGTCTTGGCTGCGCCATCTATGCCGGCAACATCTGTGGAGAAGACACAGAAGGTTCTACAGGCAAAGTCCAAGACCTCAAAGAGTGCCAAAAAGGCAAAGAAATCCAAGAAGAAGAAAAAGAAAAAAGAACAGGCAGAACAGGTTGTCGAGACTGCTGAAGAAGAATCCGCAGCAGAATCTTCTACAGAAGCCGTTGAAGACAACGCCGAAGAACAGACCGCCGAGGCCGAAGTTCCGCAGGAAGAACAGTCTGACCTTGAAAGTGCATTTGAGGAAGTGCAGTCCAGTGCCGCACCGGAACAAGCTCCCACTCCCCCGGCAGAATCCGCACTTCAACCTGTTGCAGAACCGACTCCGCAACCTGAGGCCAAGCCCGCAGCACAGCCCGCCCCTCAACCGGCTGCACAGCCCGCAACACAAGCATCAGCACAGCCGGCAGCCAAGGCAACTACAGTTAATCCGGCGGTACTGAACACGAAGCCCGGTCAGCAGACATTTATCCTGAGAGGCACCCCGACACAGGCGACCACTGCAGCAGTTGCAGACACAGCAAACAAGGTTGAAGACGAGACTCTCACCGAAAAGAAGACTTACGCCAACCGCTTCAAGGCCATGCGCAAGAAGAAGAGCGTCGCGGAATACGACAGCACCCAGAACGCCATCAGAGACAGCATCGCCTCGATCACCTACAACTTCGGTCTTTCCTTTATCGGAGGAAGAGCCAAGGACAAGCGTTTGGGCAATCTCGAAGAAAACAGCGACTGGGACGGAAACTTTGGCGTATATCTTTTCTATCGATACTACTTTACCAGTTTCTTTGCCTTGCAGGGACGCCTTGGCGC
Source organism: Fibrobacter sp. UWH5 (assembly GCF_900142505.1). Lineage (NCBI taxonomy): Bacteria > Pseudomonadati > Fibrobacterota > Fibrobacteria > Fibrobacterales > Fibrobacteraceae > Fibrobacter > Fibrobacter sp. UWH5. The sequence continues at coordinate 144,135 of NZ_FRBB01000003.1, forward strand.
CATATACCGTTATGCAAGATTCACAAAGAATGACGAAATCAAGGACGGAATCACATACAAGGAAACCCAATTTGACGTCAACAACAAGCTTACCGTAGACTATCATGACATCGCCGTTGACGCTCCTCTTACACTGAAATTCGGAGCTCACACCGGCCACACAACGTTCATTTTCCTCAGCCTTGCAGGGGATATCACAAAGTCCATTTTCGACCAGATCAATACAACTCGCGAATATACCGTAAAGCATCCGTCCAAGGAACTGAAGAAAGACCTGGCCGTTCTTGAAAGTAAAGGACTTTATCCGGCCTACGAAAACTACACTGTTGAAGGCAATTTCTACGTAGACGACTGGGAGTTCAGCAGTTGGGCCGGCGCAGGCATCGACTGCAAATACATCTCTGTCGAATACCAGGTACTCCTCGCTGCTGGTTCCACCAAAGACAATCATAGATTCCACGCCATTAACCATGGTGGCATGCCCTCATGGCGCGTAATGGTGGATTTGAGTCTAAAGTAAGGAGGAATTATGAGATTTAATTTTATCAAAAAACTTCTTGTAGCATCTGCAATTGCATCTACCGCCGTTATTTTTTCCGCCTGTAGCGAAACAAGTGTTATCGAGGCCGAAAATGAAATTCTTAGCGAACACAAGGGTCCTAAAAAAGGTCTCCTGGATTCCCTGGAAGCCAACTTGGGCCGCGTAGATCTGTATAACTGCCTGGCAGCCTACAGCAAGGAACGCTGCTCCAATTTCTACAAGAAATTCGGTTCCTACGACTGTCCGCAGATTTCCAATCCGTACTACAACGACAAGGGCGAATACACCTACGACGATGGTTCAAAGGACACTACGGGCAACGTCACGCCGCAAGATACTAGCAACGTGACACCCAAGGATACCGTTGTGGAAGTCTACTACCTGCAGGAAAACAAGAACATCACCATTACGCTGAAGTCCTTTAAGCAGAAGTCAGACAAGGCCAGCAACCCGATGGTTCGTTTCAAGGTTGAACTGTACAGCGACAGCGTCAAGGCGAACACCCTTTCAACGGGAGTGCTACCCCTAGAACTTGAAGAAAAGAAATGGCGCGATACGACTTCCTTTGACCCCATTTCGGTTGTCCGCGGCATTGACGAAATCAGGATTTGCCCCGTCGTTATCAGCCAGACAGGCGATGACGAAGAAGACGAAATCGTCAGTTCTGGCCGATGCATGTCAGCAAAGGATATCGGATACATCAAGGATACGGAAACGTTCCTAGATGACGAAGATAACGACGATTACGCCATAACCTGGGAAGCAAAACTTTACTAAAAGCAAAAAGGCATTCCGCGATAAAACGGAATGCCTTTTTTAGTTACTTTGAGCAGTTACTTCTTGGACAGTTTCTTCAGCAGTTTATTGACGTCTTCAAAGCCTTTCTGGGCTTCGTCAGCGGCAATAGCGGCACCAGCGATAGTTCCCTGGATAAACACCTTGAACAGCAGGGACTGAACATCCACATCGCTCACTTCTTCCTTGGAGAAGAAAGCTTCCATTTCGTCGGCGGCATTTTCGAAGTATTCGCTCTTGAGAGCTTCGACAACAATGGCACCCATGGCCGGGTTTGCATTCAGTTCAATGTCAAAGCCTTCGGATTCTTCAGCTGCAGCAGGCTTTGCAGCAGCCTTCGGAGAAGCCTTCTTTGCAGCGGGCTTTGCGGCAACTTTCTTTGCTGCAGTTTTTGCAGGAGCTTTCTTGGGAGCAGATTTAGCAGCGGACTTTTTTACAGCCATAATTCATTCCTTTTTTGAAGTTCTTTATTTTCAATTTAAACAAAAAATCTTGAGACCGAACGGACTTTATACAAATAGCATAAACAAATCGCAATTTGTATAAAAAATCCCCGATTGATCGGGGACTTTTTAGCTAGATCCTTCGCTCTACGGGCTCAGGATGACACGCTGCGCGTGACCGCTTACTTCTGCAGATTCAGGCTTGCGTTTGCAGCGCCGTAAAGGCTGATGCTATAATCCTTGATCACGTACACAGGAATCTTGTTCAGAAGCGGGCGGATGTTGGGGTTATAGTTCTTTTCGAAGTACTGCATGAACAGGTTATCGCGTTCCAGCCAGCGCAGATCCTTCTGTACGGTACCGCCAGCCAGGTAGAAGCCACCCAGCGGGAGGAACAGGGTTGCAGCGTCGCTAGCAAAGCGGGCCAGCATCTTTACGAACAGGCGCATCATTTCGGCGGCCACCGGATCGTTGTCGCTGGCGCGGGAAATGTACTTGGGGCGATCGTTGGGTTCGGTCTCTTCGATCTTCTGGAAGTATTCGTTGTTCGGAACGCCGCGGGTTTCCTTCCACCATTCGTACATGTTGCGAAGACCCATACCGGAAACCAGAGGTTCTACACCGGGAACAACGCCAAGCTTCTTTTCCATGTAATCGTGGAATTCCTGGGAGTCCTTGTCGAAAGGTGCGAAAGTAGAGTGGCCACCTTCAGAAGAAGCGGGAATGTACTTCTGACCGTCGAATGCCAGGAAGCCAACGCCCATGCCGGTACCCGGACCAATCACAGCCTTGGTTGCTGCCTGGGGAGCGGGAGTGGATCCGTCGGTGTGGACCAGCTTGTGGATCTGTTCCGGATCGTCCACGTCCAGAGTGGGGATACCGTAGCTGATAGCCATGAAGTCATTGATCACGAGAGTGGGAATGCCCGTTGCAGCAGAGATGGCATCGCCATCCACAGACCAAGGGAGGTTGGTCATGACGCACTTGTTATTGGCAACAGGACCGGCAGCGCTAATGCAGATGTGACTCACCTTAAGGTCAGCGCGAGCTTCTGCAGCCAGCTTAAGGGTTTCGCGGATGGGAGCATCCAGACCGTCAATGTCTTTGGAGGGACATACGGTTTCGAGAATCAAGGTGAACTTTCCATCCTTGTAGCCAACAACGCCAAGGTTGGTGTTGGTACCGCCGATATCGCCAGCCAAAACCAGACGATCAAACTTTGCATCAGGATTACGCCATTTAATTTCCATAATAAAACTCCGAGTTTACGGTAAATAATTTACGCCTTTTAATCTAGTATAAGATTAGACGTTCCATGTTTAACGAATAAAATTTTCCCTTATAAATAGATGTTTTTTGGGCCCTACGTTCTTAATTATTGTTCTTTAAACAGCGGAGAGACCAAGCCCAATTCTTGAAAGCCGCAGAGCCCTTATAATACTTCAGGGTCTTGTAATCGGTGGAATAGCTAAAGAACACCACATAGACTCCGGTATTGTACGTTTCGTTAACACTCCAAAGGCGGGAATCCTGGCCAAAATACGAAGGGTAAACTTTTGAATCGTAATAAATGAAACTTCCTACAGGCAGTATATTCAGCCCTACAGAGTTAATTCCCTTCGGAATTTCAACTTTCACACGGTCATCGCCAGAACCCATCCAACCATAGCCATCGACCCACAAGCTATCAGACTTCAGGTGTTCGGATATAGAATGCGAAGAATCGGGGTCTATGTTGGTATAAATGTAATCTTCGAGGGCATACCATTCATGGTGATTGGGAACGTGCCAGCCGTTGGGGCAAGCTCCCTGATATTCCTTGGTTGTATCCACCACGGTTCCTACGGCACTAATCTCATTATACTCATCAGGGATATTCATGGCACTAGCCCATCTGTACACACGGCCGTACTTTTCACAATCGCCCTGAGTAAAGTCATCGGGACTCGTGGCGATACCGCCAGCACACCAGCTGCTATCAACGGCATAGTTTAAATTTTGAGCCATCCAGGTTTGATTACCGATGGGGATGCTGCGATAGAACTGATCGTCACGATCATCCACAAAATATTCGTAATTGAATTTACCCATACGGACGTAGCGATCGTGAAGTTTGTTCTTATAACAGATCTTCTTGGCCTTATCGTATACAGTACCGCCGCAGGCAAGGACCGTCACATCATTCACGCAGGTCGCACTATCGGGATTATAGGTTTTGCCTCCGCACAGGGGATATACGTTACCCATATAACAGAATTGGGACTTTTCATCAAACTTATGATTGGCGCATTCCTGAAGAATTTTTTCTTCCGCAAGGTAAAGAGTATCTAAAATCGTGTCACGGGCGTAAACCGTATCACGAAGATAAAGTGTATCACGGACAACTACGGTATCACCATCTAAAACCAAGGTGTCTTTCTTGGTCACCACAACGGTATCGCCCTTCACGACCAAGGTATCTTTCTTGGAGACCACTACGGTATCGCCATTTTTGATAACGGTATCCTGTTTGGTTACAACGACCGTATCACCTTTTACGCGAATGGTATCACCTTTTATGTTGACGGTGTCTCTTACATAGACAGTATCTACACGACTCTGTTCATCCTGAGAACCGGACGCACTGGTGGAATCCTCGCAGGCAAAAAAGAACATCGCAAGAAGTGATGTGACATAAATAAAAGGTACACGAGCGTTCCTCATGGGCAAACTCCTTTTTTCTCGTTAAAAATTAGCATTCCTTACCTGCAGATTCCCAAATCATTTGACAAAATCGGGGCTGAAAACGATAATCAAATAGAACAATCCTTTTTTTATAAAATATATTGCCCACTATGCTTCACTTAAAATTCGCACTGAATCTCGAGAACCTCGCCGACGAAATGATCGACGCCATTTCCACCAGCTGGAAGAACCCTTTCGTATGTCCAATAGTCGTGTTTCCGGATCCAAAACTGGAACAGTGGTTCAGGCTCCGCTGGATTCAGAAGAAGGGCGCTCTGGCTGGCCTCAGCACCATGATGATCGACCGATTCCTCATGGAAATTCTGGTGGGTGACGACAACAGCAAAAAGAAGCTGACGGCAGATATGCTGTGCAATGTGATTCTCGCCTATCTGAAAATGGAAGAAGGAGGATCCTACAATTACGAAAAGCTGGGCGACGAAGTCCGTCGGTACTTGATTGTGGAAGACGCAGACGGCAAGGGCAAACTGGACGAGACCCATCTTTTTGATTTCGCACAGAAAATCGCCACATTGTTTTTGGAATACGAGACGAGCCGTCCCAGAGATTTTGTGAAGAACGCCGATGGCAGTGCAGCCGATGGGATTCTCGATAAGTGGAAACAGGGAGATTTACAACCTTTCTTTACAGGCAACCGCAATGGAGACGTGGCGGTCCGCGAAAAATGGCAGCAGAAATTGTACTCCGCCATTTTTCACCAGCACGGTAACAAGGACTCCCTTCTCACCCGCGTTTTTAAGAAAGAGGCAGAACGCAAGAATGATGACCAGATTACCTATCTGACCATCCCTTTCCTTTACTACAGTTGCTTCGATGAAAACGGCATCGCCAAATTCCATCTGGAAAAAATCAAGGACCAGCCCCTGTTCATTTTCGGTCTATCTGGTATGGGGCAGTTCTACCGGGTGATTCTTCATAAGTTTGCCGAGGAGCACGACGTTTTTGCCTACATCCAGAATCCCTGTATGGAATTCTGGGAAGATATTGCCAGCGATAAGATTGTTCGCAGGTGGGTTGCATCTAACGGTTCCTGGAACGATGAAAATGGCAACGAACTGAACAGCGTTAAACGCCGCATGGATGTAAATCTTGGCGAAGCGGGAAATAGCGTTGCAGAAGTCAGTGCGACCGATCCAGACGACATCCCGGAATATCAGAATCTCGCCGAAGAGGAGTCCGAAAACACACTGCTCTGCACCTGGGGAAGATCCGGCCGCGACAACATCAAGTTGTGGTGTCAGGCCGCAAATTACGATTTCGATTTTGACGCAAGCAATGGGAGTGCTTCATCGGCAAGCGACTTGCCCCAGGACACCCTATTGCATAAATTGCAGTACGCTATCGCCAACCGAACCAACATTATCGGCGAAGGGGCAACAGAAGAGAACAGCCTAACATTAACGGCAGCTCCCACAAAAATTCGTGAAGTGGAAGCTTTGCATTCCAGCATCTGCAAACTTCTGCAGAGCGGAGCCCGCATCAATGACATTCTGGTAGTTTCACCAGACTTAGATAGTTACCGCACAGCCATCAAGACCGTATTCGACCAGACTCCCGACCGAAAGGTTTCTGACGTGGCAGGCCATAACAATTCCGGCTACCTTCATATTCCATTTTCCATTGTTGATTCACCGGCCCACAGCTCTTTAACCGAAACCGCCCTACAGGATCTGTTCTCTATTTTAGAGGGAAACTCCATTGGACGTCCCCAGTTCTTTAGCTTGATGCGCAATCCTGTAGTGCAGCAAACCCGCGGCATCAAGGAAGAGGAAGTTAACGATTGGGAAACCTGGATTGAAGAAACCAATGTTTATCGCGACCGCAGTTCAAAGAAACAGGACTGGCTCGACGGAGTCCGCCGACTGCTTTTGGCCAAGATGACAAAAAATCTGGTGAAGTTCTCTGGCGAGGAAGACTCGCTAAAACCATACTCCGATATGGCCACCAGCAACAACGCCAGCCTTTGCCGCTTTGTAGAAGCCATTAACGATTTAAGAGACTGGATTGCCTTCGGTTCCCAAGGAAAAATTGCGGATCTTAATAAGCTGAACGATCACCTAAACGGATGGCTCGCCATGACTGGCGCTCCCGAAGGTCTTGGAGGAGAATCCATCATCTTCAAGCGAGTGACGGAATCCGTGGAAAATCTTCACTACCAGCTGGATACCGGCATTGAGGCCATTTCATGGAAAATTATCGAGCAGAGTCTGATTACGGCAGCCCAGGGATCCGCATATAGTTGCGGTAACCTGTTCGTGAATGGCATAACCTTCATGAAATTCATCCCTAACCGAATCATTCCTGTAAAGCACCTGTTCTTTATTGGTGGAGATTCCATCAACTTCCCTGGAGCCAAGCAGCAGAACACTTTGGACTTACGTAAATCCTGCCGCCCCTGGCCCGGTGATGGCTCCCCTATCTCCAAGCGACGCTACGCCTTCCTCTGTCAGCTCATGAGCGTAAGCGAAAGCTTCCATATTAGCTTTGTCGACCAGGACATTAAAAAGGATGCGGAACTTTACCCCACGTCCGTCGTCAATGACATCCAGAAATTTCTTTTGAAGAATGGCATCGCATGGAATAAAAAATCAATCTCGCTGGACGAGACCCGCGACACTACAGAACTATTTACGCCCAGAAGCCTCCGTAACAAAAAGGCTTACGTAGACATGGTCCACGACGGAAATGCCAAGGCCCGCACCAACATAAAAGTTCGAGGTGACGAGTCTACTGACATCAAGAACATTGCCATCAAGATTCCCGAACGAGTTTCTCTGTTCCAGTTGTGCAAATTCCTGGAAGACCCATTTGAATTCCGAATCGGCCTGATGATGATGGAGCAAGATGATGACGATCCCGAAAAAGAATTTTTTGAACCGATTTTCTTTAACAAGTTGGAAGAAAGCAACTTACTGAAAATGATGCTGGCAGCAGAACTTTCGGGCAAGGAAGACGAACTGGAAAAATTCAAGAGGGATAGTCAGCTGAAGGGCAAGATGCCCGACCAGATTTTCAGTGAAAAAATCTGGAAAGACCTGAACGTAAAAAAGAACCTTATTCTTTGCCAGATGGGCGAAGAAAAAATTCAGGAACTCCGCAACGGCTGGACGTATAAAGACCGTTTGCAAGATCTGCAATTATTGCGTGGTGACGGAACCAAGTGGAACCTTTCCGGAACCATGGACTGGTGCAACAACAAGGAACTGGGAGATGTTACCGAAATCATTTCTATAACAACATCTAACCGCACTGCCGATAAAATCAATTTCAGTAAATACTTAAGCCCGTATATCAAGGCCTTGGCCCTTCTCGCCCTTAAATGCGAAAAGCATCCGGACTCGGCAAATAAGGAACAGACCATTGGCATTTCCATTTATTCTTGCGACGAGAATATCGGTGGCCCTGCAACAACATCTGTAAAAATGTCACCCGTTCAAGCTAGGGAAATGCTGGAACGTATATACAGCGAAGCCTACGGTTGCGAAAAGACAAGGAAGATGCCTTACAGTAAGGCTGTCCCCGCAGACCTTCTTGACACAATCAAGGAAAGCGACGATATATATGAGTACAGAGGAAAACTATTGGATGGTCCCTGGTCCTACTTCGGCAAGAAAGCACTTTTCGATCCGGTAAAGGATGTGGGATTCGATTCCGAGAATTTCAAGGAGCAGTGGGCAGAAGCGAAGGCCAAGATGAAGTCCCTTATGGAAATCAAGGCCTACGAAAAACCGGAAAAGCCTGCTAAAACAGCAAAGGGAACAAAATCCGCAACGAAGAAGGGGGCATAAGGTGAGCGACACATTGAAAAGTTTCAATCTGAAAAATTTTGATCCGAAACACAGCCTCTTTATCGAAGCGTCAGCAGGAACAGGCAAAACCTATACCATTCAGCTCATGGTATCCAAGCTGATTAGTCAAGGCACGCCTCTCAAAAAGATTCTTATCGTCACCTACACCGAAAAAGCTGCGGGTGAGTTAAAGGACCGTATCCGCAAAAAGATTAACGAAGTCCTTGAATTCAAAAAAATCAACAAGGATGACTCTGACGAACCGGAACTTTCCAAGGACGTATTGTCCCTTTTTGCCAAGGCAAACCAGGATGTTGACAACGCAGCGATCTTCACCATCCACTCCTTCTGTCAGAAGGCCTTGAAGGAATACGCCTACGACGCGGGCCGCCCCTTTGATATGGGTATGATCGATGATGCCGCGGTTACCACCTTGGTAGAACAGTATATTCGCGACCAGTGGGTCAATGACGAAAAATTCCAGAAACTTCTCGCATCTGAAAAAACAGAATCCTTGACCAACCAGTTAACGGAAACCATTGTCAGCGCCATCAACAACTATAAAGGCTGTTGTAAAAAAGGCGAAATCATTCCGTTAGACGGGCCCAGTCTTCCGAAAATCAATGGTCAGGAGGTCCCCCTAAGCGCTCTTGAAAAAATTTCTAAAGCCACCTGTTATAACGATTTGAAGTGTATTCCCGGTTTTGAAGATGAGCTGACTTTTTTCGACAGCGTTTCTAATACAGAAAAAAGAGCCACGGAGTTCACCGAAAAAATCAAGTCATGGACCAACGAAAGTCAGGACCTTCTTTTTAACGGCCACTCATTCACAACAAAATCATTCTCCGAGACAACCCTTCCCCATTTCAATGCAATCAAGGAAATCAGGGAACTGATCAAGAGCGCCCCAAAACACCTTTATCGCGCCCAGTACGAGGAATTTCTCTGCAAGCAGATTCCCATACTTTTTGACAAGTGGCAAAAAGCAAAGAAGGATGACAAAAGGCAATCCTTTAATGACATGATTCTTTCGGTACATAAGGCTATCACCGAAAGTGACAATCTCAAGGAAAAGTTGCGTCAGCAGTTCAACTTCGCCATCATTGATGAATTCCAGGATACCAATAAACTGCAATGGGATATTTTCCGCACAATCTTTTTGAAAGATCAGGGCAAGGCCGTCGAAGGTCATTCCATTTTTGTGGTAGGCGATCCAAAACAATCCATCTATAGTTTCCAGGGAGCCGACGTAAACGTCTATAAGGAAGCGATCCTGGAAATCAACAACGGAACTTCTCTCAACAACAACTTCCGTTCTACAACGGGAATCATTGAAGGTTGCAACGAACTGTTCAAGGGAAGTTTCTTTACTCCTGCAGAAAGCTCTCCCGAACTGGTAAAATTCCAACCATCTGGTGCTCCTACCAACGAAAGCCAAGTTAAAGTTCCGCCTATGATAAGCGGCAAGGAAGTTGCACCAATCTGGATTAGCGAAAACGAAATTTCCAGTCTGAATTTCGCACGTTCCGCTGTGGCAAAAATCGTAGACTGGTGTTCCTTCGAAAACGGAAAGACCAAGCTCCAGGTTTTCGACAAGAAAGATTGTCGCAAATACCGCAACGTTTCCTTCAAGGACTTTGCCGTACTGGCCCGTACTCGCAGCGAAATGGAAGTCATGGAAGATTCACTGCGACACGCAGGTATCCCTTTCAGTCGTTACAAAGACAACAACCTGTTTAACAGCCGTGAATGTGCCGAATGGATAGCCCTGTTCCGTGCCTTGAATGCTCCGGATTTTTCTGCATGGAACCGTAAACTTTTAAGTGAAGTTCTCATTACCGATTTCTTTAAGACGGTCTTTACCAAAAAAGACAATTCTTCTGAAGATCACAGCATGGATGAACTTCATTATGTTGACAGCAAGGTTTTTGACGACCCCAATAATAGGGAACGCAAACTGCTGAATGTCTGGCGAGACTTGGCTCTTAAGCGTCGATACGCCGAAATGCTGGAGCGTATTTATAGCGACACCCAGATTGAGCAACGTCTAATGGATATTTCCAAGTTGCAAAATTTGGCGAAGCTCCGTCAGATCGGAAACTACGCCGTAGAATTCCTTTATAGCCACAACTGTTCCCTGGAAGATCTAGTCCGTCACTTGGAAGGACTGGCTGCATTCCGTGATGACGCCGACGATGAAGACGGAAGCCTCGTTGAAAAGGGAACCGACTACGATGCCGTTCAGGTCATGACCATTCACGCCTCCAAGGGGTTGGAATTCCCCGTGGTAATTTCTGTGGCAGGATTCAAGGGCGTGAATAATCTTTCTAGAGGTCCCTTCCTGTATCATGACGACAATGGAATCCATTTGGGCTTAGGCAGCGACGCCAAGGAAATTCGCAAGGCAGAAGAACTGGAAGAATGGAAGCGTTTGTTCTACGTGGACTTTACACGAGCATCATCTATTCTAATGCTACCTCGCTACGAAAACTGGACCAAAAAGGACAAGAGCGGAGCCATTATTTCTGTTAAACCAGAATTCAAGTTTCTACATGATTCCCATAAGGAATTTTGTGAAAATGCCGTATGTATCGAAAATGCTGAAAACAGCGTTTTTGAATATCCCTGCTACACAATTCTAAAAACAGACAGCGATTGGAGCATTGCCGAAAAGAAAAAACTCGTACGGGAATATATTCTGCAGCCATTAAGCAAAAACAGTTCCTCTGCGGAATCCACAGACAATATCGAAGAGCTGATTCAGGAACAAAAAGGCATCATGGAAGACCTGCAGAAGCATGTGCCTCAGGCCTGCATTATGCAGTATTCCTACTCATCCCTTTCGGGCAAGGCCGACAACGGCATCAGCAACGAAGACGATACTCCCATCGATCAAGACGGCAACGAAGAATCTTCTGTGGCTGATGTTGCAGGCAAGAACAAGGTCTCCATCAAGAGTATTGATGTCAATGCACTAGATTGTACCCTTGCCTACGAGGAATCTCGCGATTATCAGAGCCACTACGAAGAAAATCTAAAGAAGTTCCCTCGCGGAAGCAAATTGGGTAACGCCATCCACCATGTCTTTGAACGAGCCAAGTTCTTTGAAATCGGACAACAGCTGCCTACTCTAGAAAGTGCCTTGGCAGATTCCAAATGCATAAATGTCGTCGAAGAAGAATTCAAGAACGAGGCGTTGCCTATTTGGAATCACAAGAAGGAATGGACTGACATCGCCATTGCCTACTTGTGGAATACACTGAATGCAAAACTACCCGCCATCGCAGGAAATTGCGCTACAGGAGAATTTTTCACCCTAACAGAAATTCCTCTGGAAAATCATAAGGCAGAAATGCAGTTCAACCTGAATGCAGGAACCTCCGAAGAGCTCCGCAGATTCTGCAAGGGTTTTATCGATTTGATGTTCGTGCGAACTGATGCCCAGGGCAACAACCTCTACAGCATTCTGGACTGGAAATCCGACGTTCTGGAGGAAAATCGCTATACACCAGAAGCCTTAAAGGAACGCGTTGATGCAGACTATTCCATTCAACGAGTGCTATACAGCTACTGCCTTATTCAATGGCTGAAACAGTTCTATGGAGAAGGTACTGCAGAAAACCTGACTGAAGAAGAAATCTTCAACAAGCATTTCGGCGGCATCTACTACGCATTTGTCCGCGGCACCCAGGGCGGAACAGGCAAGGGAATTTACGCCCAGACCTGGAAATGTTATGACGATCTTAAAAATGCCTATGGCGAAATCAAAAAATTGATGAGCAAGTAGGAGGCAACATAATGAACTTTATTGAAACAGAAAACTTTGAAGATTTCTACAACGCATTAAAGGAAATGCGTGGGATTTCCGCCATCGACAAGCACCTTCTCTCTTTGCTGTTTGACATTCAGCCGGATATCAGCCTGAAGGTACAGAAGTTTCTCGCACTCTGCTTTTCGTTGCTGGACGATGGCAATACCCGCCTGCCTCTTATCGCCGAAGAATTTTTTGAAATGTGGTCCAAGAAGTGGCAAGGCCTTGTGCAATTGAGCATCAGCGCTTCTGAAACAGAAATAGACGAAAACAACTTCCACGCACCGCATGAATTTTTGGACATTATAGACGCGGGAATCTCCGAATTCAAGAGCCTAAAATTTTCTGAAATCGTAGAAGGACGCCTGGTAAACGAAGCCATTGACAATGATAACTATTCTAAGCCATTTATCATCACCACCGGCGTAACGCCCTACCTTTATTTTGCCAAGCATTTCAATGCAAAATGTCTCATTGAAAAGTCGGCAGCACTTCTGTTCAAGAACGGCAGCAACCCTTCTGCTACATCAATCAAGAAATGCATTGATGAAATTTCAAAAATTAGAAAGCCTATAAACGGTAAACCATTCCTGGTCAATGAACAACAGGCAACGGCAATCCTTCGCGGACTTTCTGAGAATTTGATTATTACAGGTGGCCCGGGTACGGGTAAAACCACCGTGGTTCTCTACATCCTGTGGAAGCTATTGCAATCTAACAGCGATATGCTGGACTGGTCTATCTATTTGGCAGCCCCCAGCGGCAAGGCTGCAGACCGTATGCGAGAAAGCCTTTCTGATGGTCTTTCCGCCATCAACGACGAAATCCGTGAAAGCGAAGAAGGCGCTCCCATATTCAAGAAGCTGAAGGATCTGGAAAGCAGCACTATTCACCGTTTGCTGAAATTCTCCCGAGAAAAAGGCGACTTTCATTACAACAAGAATGAACAGTTTTCCAAAAATTCCATCTTCGTCATTGACGAAGCCAGCATGATCGATATTGAAATGTTCGCCGCCCTGTTGCAGGCCATTCCCGAAGGTGCACGTCTCTTTATTCTTGGTGATCCGTACCAGTTGCCCTCTGTGGATTCGGGAGCAGTTCTGGGAGAAATCCTAAAGGCCAAAAACAGCGCTCGCAACTTTACTGTCAAACTAGAAATATCAAACCGTTTTACCGATGATTCCCTCATCGGACGCCTGGCTCACGAAATCAAGACTGTAGCCGAAACCAAGGACATCGGCAACTTCAAGCCCCATAATTTCCTGTTGCATCCGGCCCTCTGTTCCGAAGGCGATACAATGTCTAGTGCAGACAACGGTTCCGAAAAGATGAAGGACTTGGTTTCATATTACCGACTGGAATCCGAAAGCGAATGTAAGACCGCCAAAAAGATCGAGGAAAAACGCATCGAAAAAATCGTAAATGCCTGGGTCAGCAACTTCAGCAAACTTTCCCAGTTAGCAGAACAGGTTCACCCGAACAAGGCCACTGGCGAAACAGAACTCCGTGATGAACTCTGGAACTTGAGCCTCACCCAGCGCATGCTTTCGGCAGAACGTCGCGGCCCCCGCGGTGTTGAAAACCTGAACAAGAAAGCTTGCAGTAAACTCCGCAGCCTCTGGAAGAAATCCAAACAGACTGCGCGAGAAACAGAACCCACCGAAACTATAGCCATTCAGGATTCCGGATATTTCCCCGGTCAACTTTTGATTATCACCCAGAACCAAGAAATGTACAAGTTGTACAATGGTGATACCGGTATTGTAGTTTTTGATGGGCATACTCCCTACCTGATGTTAAAAAAAGCGCCACCTCAGGATTCCAACATCCAAAGGGACAACTATGTATTCTATCCCATTGCGGTTTTGCCAGAAGAAGCCATTGAAAGCGCCTTCGCCATCACCATCCATAAATCCCAGGGATCCGAATACAAACATGTAACCATGTACCTCCCAAAGCAGAAGGGCCACCCCCTATTAACGAACCAAATTCTGTATACGGGCATTACCCGCGCCAAGGAATCTGTAACCATAATAGCCTCCCCCGAGACCTTCAAGGCGGCTTGTTGCACGGTCACCGAACGCGAAACAGGGATTGAGTTGTAGTTTTTTCCAAAAAAAAGGCACTTTTACACTTCGTTGTATTTTTTTCAACGGCATTTCTCAACACCCGGTTTCCAGAGTGGCATTATGTAACTACTTTTGTTTAGATTTATGAACATGCCCGAAGTATTAGAGTATCTAGAGTATCGTGAGTTTTTGAGAGATTGGTTTGTCGAAACGAAAAAAGACAATCCTTTCACCTCATACCGCTATCTTGGCCAGAAGACCGGTGTTGACCCGGCCTGGCTTGTTCGCGTGTTCCAGAAAGAGGGACACCTGAACGAAAGCACCTTGCCGGTGTTCATCCGCCTTTGCGGACTCGACGACCGCCGTGCGGAATATTTCAAGACACTTTACCGCTTTAACAAGACCAAGGCAAAGCAGGCTCTTTCCGAACTGTACTACCGCCTTATGGAATTGCGCTCCCTGGAAACCCGAGTGCTCTCTACACCGGAACTTTCCTACTTCGGCAGCTGGGCATGCGCAGCTCTACGCGCCCTTATCGGCATTACCAAGGACACCAGCGACATCAACAAGCTGGCATCCAACCTGAATCCCGCCATTTCCCAGGATGAAGCCCGCAACGCGTTGGGCGTCATGAAGCAGCTGGGCCTGGTGGTACCCGACGGCAACGGCGGATGGAACATTACCGACCAGATTATCAGTACCGGCGGCGAAGTCAAAAGCACCGCTGTCCGCGACTTCCATAGACATACCATGGAACTGGCCCTGGAATCTATCGACCGCCACAAGCCCGAAGACCGTGACATTTCCAGCGTGGTATTTACCGCAGACGAGTCCGATCTGCCGGAAATCCGCCACCGCATCGAGGAATTCCGCCGCGGACTTCTGCAGTTCGCCCGCAAGAGTGAACGCGCCGACCGAGTTTACGCACTGAATATCGCCATGTTCCCCCTCTCCAACAAAGTGGATGACCCTTGCACGGGTTCCGAGCCGCCAAAGAAGGAGGGATGATGGAACTATTCGGAAAAAATTTTTATTTTTTGGGTATGAGCAAGTCCTATAGAACATTGGCAGTTACAGCAGTCCTTGGCTTTGGCCTCGGTCTTTCTGCATGTTCTGACGACAAGGTTGCAGGCGGCGGCCCCTCTGGCACCGAAGCCGGAAACGCCATTACCGCACAGATTTTAACAGCCGACAAGACTCCTGCCGCAAGAGCCAAGGTTAAGCTTGTAGAAAGCGCAAGCCTCGAAGGTTCCAAGGATGCCTACACCGCCGAAACCGATAAGAACGGTCAGGTAGTTGTTGAAGGCGTTGCCAGCGGCAGCTACATTCTGGAAGCCTCCCTCGAGGGCAAGGCCATCCAGACAAAGGTCAAGGTTTCTGACGCCGGAGTAGATCTTGGAACAGTGAACCTGGCCGATATGGCAACCATCAACGGTTTCCTGGGTTACATCGATGAAGGAACCATCAAGGTTCGCGGCCTCGACCATTCCGCAAAAGTTGTCAACGGCGAATTCGTTCTGGATTCCCTGCCCGCCGGTCATTTCGACCTGGTGTACATTCCCAACGAAAAGGCAAAGGATACCACTAGCACATACCTGAAGATTGATGCAGGTAAGGAATCCTCCACTAGCACTTTTGCCAACGAACGCCAAGCCTTGCTTTTGGACGACTTCGAAGACGGCAACAACCAGCATCGTTTTGGTCCCAAGTATTTTGGTCCCAGTGATGGCGGCTGGTGGTTCCAGTCTCATCATTCCAATGTCATCATCGATGCAGGTACCGAGATTGTCGTTGCAAAAGGCGATACCAGCGAATACCTGAAGATGTACGACGACGGTGAACAGCGTCTGTTGCACGTCACCTTCAATTTCGACACCTTGCGCGACACGAACACCGACGACAAGGGCGCCCTGCTGGTCTACCCCTGGGCTAATGTGGGCGTCGGCATCGGCAGTAACGACAAGTCTATCTGTTACGACCTTTCTTCCGTCGATTCCATTAGCTTTAAGGTTAGAGGTACTGGCAGCTATTACTTCATCATCGAAGACGAAGCACACAAGAAGCCTACCGACGGAAACGGTTCCATCACCGTCGAAAACAAGTCCTACGGATTTAAGGAACTTTCTGACGAGTGGGAAACTGTTACCGTGGCGACCGCCGACATCGTCGACGAAACCAAGGGTAGCCTCAGCTGCGTCACCATCTTGACCTGGCAGTTCACTAATACGGTTGACTTCTGGATGGATGATGTCAAACTGATTGGTGGCGACAGACAGAGCATTTGGGAAAAGTAATGACAGACAACGCAGTTCATGCGGTAACATCTAATCAAGACGGTCTTTACAAAAATCTAGACGAAACGGTTCGCAAGTATATTGCGACCCGTTTTTTGCGTCCTATAGCCGACCATACCCGCGAGGCTTTTGGGGTCGCAAAGGACTACGTCAAATCTTTTTACGAGAAGAATGGGAACAAGGTCTCTGGCAACGCCGAAGGGTTCCGCATCGTTCTGGATTCGGGCTGTGGCGCAGGTGAAAGCACGCTACATCTGGCCCGACGTTTTCCAGGCATTCCTGTCATCGGAGTGGACAAGTCTGCAGTTCGCCTGAACAAGGCCGGTAACGAGCACCAGCAACAGGCCGCAGGCACAGACCAGCCCGCCAACGCTTTCTGGATCCGAGCCGAACTTCTGGATTTCTGGCGTCTAGCCCAGGAAGAAGTTCTTGCAGGCAACTGGATCATCGAACATCACGCAGTGTTCTACCCCAACCCCTGGCCCAAGGAAAGCGAAGCCGGCAGACGATTCCATCTGCACCCCATCTTTCCTACGCTGCTGTCCCTGAGTCCCGTTACGGAACTTCGTACCAACTGGGACATCTATGCACAGGAATTTGCAGAAGCAGCCCGCATCGTGAACACTTCAGCCACTGTCGTTTGCGAATCCTTCAATCCCGAAAATCCGGAAACGGCATTCGAGCGAAAATTCAAGGAAGCAGGCCAGCAACTCTGGCGAACTCTAGTCCGCAAATAGAATTCCCAAATTGAGTTCAAATAGAAAAGCGGGTTCACTCAAATGGTGAACCCGCTCTTTTTAAAAGTTAGCGGTACTAGACCTGCAGAACCCTATTATTTACGGTCCCTAGTCCAGGCCAGGAAACCCTTGGTTCCACGTGTAAACTTCACTTCGATTTCGGCACCTTCCCTAACAATGAATTCGGTAAGGCCATACTTGCCGCCATCGGTACGACCCCAGTCGTATGTATAGCCCAGACGTGTCCAGGGGAAACCGCCTTCGCGCCCATAGGCCTGAGAGCGAGTCTTGTCGAACCACTTCTTGAACCACATGGCGCTTTCGCTACGGTCTTCTTCGAAAGAGCTGGGGAACGCCACGTTCATCACGTCATTGGTGGGATCGGGAACAAATGCCGGACGGAACACATCCTTCACGGGGACCCAGAATACGGTAAAGTAAGTTCCGTCAAAGTCAGGAGCCTTGCCCAGGAGCTGCTTCAGGCGCAAAGTCCAGTTGTTCACGCCATCCTTATTTTCGTTGAACCACTTCATGAATTCCTTGTCGGTAAAGGCCCACACGAAGTCCTTCTTCAAGGTCATGATCTGACCATCCTTGAACTGGTCCGGATCATTGTGCCAGGTCACCAACATCACCTGAGTGTTGTCGCCGCTCAAGGTAGCGACGCTGGAATTCTGGTCCAGGTTCACCAGGGGCTGAATGTCATCGCTAGTCAACTTGGGAGCGCTCTTCAGTGCTGCTTCATATTGGGCATCAATCAAAGAATCGCGATTGACGAAGGAGACCACGTTACCCTTGGTATCGATAATATCGCAGTAAGGAACATTATCCGGATTCAGGGCCACCTTCTCCTTCTCAAACTGTTCCTGCAACAGGGCGTCATTGTGAGAGAACAGATTGTCATTTTCCAGGAAGGAAATCACAATCTTGCAGAAGCCGTCATCCGGAATCTTTACGGCAATAGGGAACGGACGCTTGCCATTATCGGCAGTATCCAGAACCAGCTTGTTATCGTTTTCACCGCAAGTATATTCGTAGGAATAAAGAGTTGCAACGCCGGGATTCATTTCGTTCACAAACAGGTTGTCCTGTTCGCTGCTCCAACCGGATTTTACCAGGATTCGCTTGTCGCCCAAAGTCATGTATTGGGGATTCACATCGCTGCAATAAAAAGCGGCCTGGCGAAACACGCCAATCACGCCGGACTTATTCTTGAAGGACTCCGGATCCTTGACCTTGAAACCGCCGGCACATGCCATCAGTGCGGCACCCGTCACGGCCACAGCGGACAAAGCACAAATACTCTTTGCAAACTTGTTCATTTTCTTCCACCTTAAAAAAAATCGGTGGCAAATATAGAAATAACGGGATGTCTATTCAAATGCGGCAGCCTTGATTGGGGCGAAGAAGGCATCCAAATCCTTGGGCTCTTTCTTATACCAGGCGCCACCTCTATCAAAATCCTTGTCCCGCTGATGCTTGTCAATATTTCCGAAGCCTGAGCCAATAGTCCAAAGTTCTAGAACTTCGGCGGAATCTTTATACAAAGTAATAACCGTTTCGGCACGAGACACAGTAGAACCAGCAAAAGTTTCAAACGTGGGGTTCAGCAACATTTTTTTGAATTCCGCCAGCTGCACAGAATCAAGCACCACCTTCTTAGAAGCTACGCGAACCTCTTTCTTACAATCCTCATTGCAGTTAAAAATCACTTCGGCCCGGTTGCAGTCTCGTACAAGTTCACTAAGCGGTGTTCCAAGAGCCGTATCGGCCGGGAAAATCAGTTCGTTCAAAAGTTCCATCGTTACGGCAACCTGTTTTTTTACAGAATCGCCCAACTCAAACACGTTACCGTCTCTGTCTACTTCATACTGGATCTCAGAAGAATCAGCATCCCGTTTCCCATGTCTTTTCTTGAATTTGGGAACAGTCATTACTTCGGTCTTTTCAGATTTTTCAGTAACCACGTCAGATTCGATTTTGCAACCTCTAAAGGGAACGCCCACATCCTTCAGGAATTTATTGATCTTATGCAATCTGGGAGTACTCCAGTATCCCACCGAACCTTCTCGGTTAAACGCAGTGGTAAAACGGAATCTGTCCAGGGAATCCGCACCGCGATACAAAGTAATATAGGCACCCTCTTTACAGTCAGATTCGAGAGTATCCTGCGGATGTTCATAAAGAAGACCGACACGGAGTATCTGTACAAAGTTCTGGTACAACCGACCATCTATTATCTTGCTACGTTCAATTTTACCAAGGCCCGCCGCAGTCACTTCCATTCGGTCCGCTTTTTCAAGGGCTTCAGGGAAACTCAATTTTTGCGGGGCAATCCCCTTTTCACGAGAACTGATAAACTGGTAAAGTGACACTCCCAACACCAATACAAGAGCCACAGCAACAAGAACTTTCACGAAAGACTTCATATTTCCAAATATAAAATAGATGTTCCGCAAAATAGGACGTTAAACCTTATTGAACATTCAAAATGCATAAGTGGGCTTTTTTGAATTTTCTATCTTGTACCTCGTAAAGAAATATCAAAAAGAGGTCAATCATGACGTTTGAAGAAATCTACGCGCTGGTTTGCGAGCGCAAGAGAACCATGCCCGAAGGCAAGAGCACCACTGAACTCTTCAAGAAGGGTGCTCACGGTATCGGCAAGAAGCTGGTGGAAGAAGCCGGCGAAAGCTGGATGGCCGCCCGTTACGAAACCCGCGACGACCAGTGCCTGGAACTTTCCCAGGTTCTGTACTATGTGGCCTGCATGATGGCAGAAAAAGGTCTCACCCTCGAAGAAGTGTACGCTAAACTATGATTAAGGTAGCTCTCCCGAACAAGGGCATGCTCTTTGAACCCACCCAGGAACTTCTGAAGGCCTGCGGTTACAAGGCATCCAAGCCCTACAAGACTTTGACCCAGATCGACACCAAGAACGGTATCGAATTTTTCTTCCTGCGCCCTAGCGACATCCCCATGTATGTGGGTCGCGGCATCATCGACGCAGGAATCACCGGCATCGACTTCAACGCAGAAGCCAAGAGCCCGGCTGTCAAGGTTCTGGACCTGCCCTATGGCGCTTCCAAGATGTGCGCCGCCGTTCCTAACGAAAGCCCCATCCAGACTCTCGACGAACTGAAGGATTCCACCATCGCCACCTCCTTCCCCAACATTGTTGAAGGCTACTACAAGAAGCCCATGAACTTTGTGGTTCTGGAAGGCGCTGTGGAAATCTCCGTTAGCCTTGGCGTGGCCGACGCTATCGTAGACGTTGTGGAAACCGGTACCACCTTGAAGCAGGCAGGCCTCCGTATTATCGGCGAACCGCTGTTCCGCTCCAACGCAGCCCTCTACTGCAACCCCCAGAAGACCGACCTGGAAGAAGTGAACACCCTGATCCGCCGCATCCAGGGTAAGCTGGTCGCACAGTCCTACATGATGATCGAATACGACTGCCCCGCAGACGTTCTCGACAAGGCTGTAGCCCTGACCCCGGGTCTCGATGCTCCTACCGTTGCCAAGCTCCACGGTCGTGACTGGTACTCCGTAAAGGCCATGGTGCCCCAGGAAGATGCCAACGCCATCATGGACAAGCTCTGGGACGCAGGCGCACGCAGCATCCTGCTCTTCGGTATCAAGTCCGCCCGAATTTAACGCTTCGCGTTAAATTCAGTAGACAGTGATTAGTGGTTAGTAAACAGGACCTTAAAATAGTGATTAGTAAGCAGTGGTTAGTAAACAGGATATGCAGGTAAAAAACGTTTCCAACATCACTAACCGCCAACCACTAACCACTAACCACTAACCACCAACCACTAGCCACTACCTCATGGAATCACTCGCTTATTTAGCCCGTCAGCCGATCCTTGACCGCGATGGCAAGGTGTGCGCCTATGAGTTGCTGTTCAGAGATTCTCCGAACAGCAGTACGGCTGTTATTTCCAGCGAC
Organism: Fibrobacter sp. UWH5; assembly: GCF_900142505.1. NCBI lineage: Bacteria > Pseudomonadati > Fibrobacterota > Fibrobacteria > Fibrobacterales > Fibrobacteraceae > Fibrobacter > Fibrobacter sp. UWH5. The sequence goes on from NZ_FRBB01000003.1 coordinate 165,310, forward strand.
TTGCTGGCAACCGCACAGGTGTTGGAGAACGTACTGAACAACATCGGCATCCAGCGTCTGGTCGGCAGCAGCAAGGCTTTTGTCAACTGCAGCCGGAACATGCTGCTGGACAATTTATTCGGCCTGCTGAATCCTAAATATTTCGTTCTGGAAGTTCTCGAAAGTGTAGAAGTGGACGATCGCGTCATCGAAGCCATCGAGGAGTATAAGTCCATGGGTTTCGAAATCGCCCTGGACGACTTTATCTTCGAAGAGAACTTCATCAACCGCTTCGCCCCGCTGTTCCCCTACGTCAGCTACATCAAGATGGACGTTGTAGAAAACAGCCTAGACAGCATGAGCAAGGCCGCCGCCTTCTTCAAGGCAAGGAACATCAAGCTCCTAGCCGAAAAAGTCGAAGACGAAGAAACCTTCAAGCGTTGCGTAGAAGCCGGTTACGATTATTTTCAAGGGTTCTATTTCGCCCGACCCGAAATGGTCACCGGTCAAAAAATTGACGCCACATCTACAGCCATTTTGCAGTTGCTCCAGCTATTGCGGATCCGCCCCACTCTAGAAGAACTCTGCAGCAACTTGGACAAACATCCGGAAATTGCCGCAAACCTTCTAAAGTTCGTCAATTCCGACAGCCAGGCCCACGACCATATAGACAACATAAAAGATGCAGTCGTCTGGGTTGGTATGCGCCACATTCAGGAATGGTTGCTGCTCATGTTATACGCCAGACCGGAAAATAGCCTATGATGGTAGAACCACAAAGTCTTGAAGCTCTCATCGGGGAATTTTCAGGTCTCCCCGGCATCGGGCAAAAGACAGCCCGACGCCTGGCCTATCACATTCTCACCCGCAAGCAATCCGACGTGGAACGCTTCGCCGAGAACCTGGTGAACGCCATTACCAAAGTTCATCATTGCCCCAACTGCTACGCCTTTACCGACGAAGACCTCTGCCCCACCTGCAAGGCCAGGGCAGGAGCAAAGTCCATCTGCGTCGTAGAAAAAAGTTCAGACATCATCCCCTTTGAAAAGTCAGGCATTTTCCGCGGACTTTATTTTGTACTGGGGGGAGTCATTTCTCCGTTAGACGGTATCGGTCCCGAGGCACTCCACTTAAACCAACTGGTCAACCGCATCAAGACCGAAGGGATCGAAGAACTGGTCCTGGCATTAGGTTCCAGCCCCGAAGCTGACAGCACCGCCCTCATGATCGACCGCATGCTCAACGGAGTCAACGTTAAGCGTACCCGCCTGGCCCGCGGCATCCCCATGGGCAGCGATCTTGAATTTGTAGACGAAGTCACCATGTTAAGAGCCTTCGAAGGAAGAGTAAGCCTATGAGCGCACCCGTAAAGCACCAAGCCCCCGTTGAAGTGGGCGGCTTCACCGTCACCTCGGCAGTCTTTGTAACGGCAGCCGTAAACATGAAAGGGCTTCCCGAGGAACGCCTCCCTCAAATCGCATTTCTTGGACGATCCAATGTGGGAAAATCTTCCCTTATGAATGCACTTATGGGCAAGAACGGACTGGTCAAGGTCAGTTCTACCCCCGGAAAAACCCGCGAAATCAATTTCTTCAAAGTCAACAACAAGTTTTTTCTAGTAGATTTACCAGGTGTAGGCTACGCAAAGGTCAGTTCGTCCAAAAGCGAGCAGATGTCCACCGCCATTCGAGACTACATCGCAAAATGCAAGGACTTGAAGGGTCTGGTCTATCTGGTAGACATCCGCCACGGCGGACATGACGTAGACATCGACGCCGTGGAAAATATCCGCGCCGCAGGATGCCCCGTGCTGATCGTTGCCAGCAAGCGCGATAAGGTCAATCAGTCTGAACTTGCCAAGGGACTTCGTTCCATCAAGGAAAAGTTCGGTCTTGAATCTAACCCTCTTTGCGTGAGCTCCCTAAAAAAATTCGGTCTTGACCAGCTCTGGACTGAAATTCTTGAAGCAATGAACCAAGGCGAAAAGGTCTAGTGAGAACAAAGAGATCAAAAAACTGGCAGAAGCTCAGCCCCCCGGCAAAGATATTCCACTACCTGGGAATGTTCTTGCTGCATCGTACCTTTGGGCAGCAGTGCGCTCTTTTCTGGAACGCCATCACCAGTCTTTTCTCTCGCAACCGTAATTTCAAGACAGACACCAAGAATATCATCACCCAGACGTTCTTTACCGGCGTAGAAATTTTTCCGGTATTGTTCGTCGTGGCCACCTTGTTCGGTACAGTCGTCATCATCGAAGTAATCTCCCTCATGGGCAGGATGGGTTTCTCCGATGTGGTTGGAAGTCTGATTGTTATTGTAATCATCCGAGAATTAGGGCCCATTCTTACGGCATTCCTTATCGCTGGCCGAAGTGGATCCTCGCTGACCACATACATCGGAAGCATGGTCATTAATTCGGAAGTTGATGCGCTGGCCACCATGGGTGTGGACCCGATTCGATTCCTTGTTATGCCGGGCCTTTTTGGTGGATGCATCGCCCTGTTTTTCATGAACATCATCTTCAGTGCAAGCGCCATCTGTGCAGGGTTCCTCGTAACCAAGGCCATGATCGCCCTCACCGGAAATATCATCAACATCCAGCTGACCTGGGATTATCTGACCACTGAAATCCTGAGCGCACTGACCCTTACAGATTTCGTCTATATCATAATCAAGCCTCTCGTTTTCGGGGCAATCATTACAACCAACGCCTGTTACCAGGCACTGAATATTCCGCGAGACATCCGCCAGGTCCCCAAGGCCACCTCCCGATCCGTTATCAAGTCCTTCCTGTATATTGTGTGCGCAGACGTAGTGCTTTCTATATTCTATTTCGTCGACTACATGAACAACATCAACTCGATTATCTAATGATTGACGAAGCTTTAAGAATGGAAGATATTCACCTGTCCTACAACGATCTGGCAGGAACGATTTTCTCAAAGCCCCGAGCCTTGGGATTCTTCAAGAAAGTTGAAGACGACCCCCAGAAAGAGTTAGTGACCGGAGCGAATCTTACCGTGACCCGTGGCGACACTATTTGTATCGGTGGTGGATCCGGTCAGGGAAAAAGTGCCATTCTGCGAATCATTGCAGGGTTGGTGCGCCCCACCAAGGGGAACCTATATTATTTTGGTGAATACATCCCACCGGAACGTCTAACGGCACTGGAAGTGGCAAAACGTCAGGTAGGACTGGTTTTTCAGAATGGAGCCCTCATTTCCAATCTGAAGGTGCGAGATAACATCGCCCTCCCCCTGCGATACCACAAGATGGGCTCACCCGACGAAATCGACGAAAAGATCAACATGGCCATGGACTTGATGCGAGTCCGTGAAGAAGCAGACCTTTACCCGCACCAGCTTTCTATGGGTATGCAGAAGCGCGTGGCCATCGCAAGATCCTGGGCCATGGACCCGAAGCTCCTTTTGATGGATGAACCTACCGCAGGTCTGGACAACTACAATCGCCGAAACCTGTTGCCTCTGATCGACAACATGCGAATGCTGTTTAAGACAACAATCATCATCGTGACCCATGACTTGCTGATTTCTAAAGAATTGGATTGCAATATTTGCTTCTTGCACCGCAAAGTTCTTACGGAACCCAACTCCTTTGAATACTGGAGAACCTCCAACAGCGAAATCTCCAGGGAACTGTTCCGAGACCTAAGAACAAGCGGATAAGAGGCGCGAGGGCGGTCGCCTACGGCTCCTTTCATCGGTGAGTTTTGAGCCGAGAGCAATGAGCTAGATAATCGCGCCGAAGGCACCTAACTTTAGCACATAACTCATCACTCATCGCTCATAACTCTTCACTATTCACTCCCAACTATTCACTGTTCACTATTATGTTCCTTCCTTTACCCGATGACTTTCACGCCCATCTCCGTCAGGGCGAACTGATGCCCGGCTATGTCCGCGACCTTGTTGCACAATTCGGCCGTGCCATCATCATGCCCAACACCATGCCCCCCATGACATCTGCCGCATCCATCAAGGAATACAAGCAGCAGATTCTTGAAGCCGCCAAGAGTGTCCGCCCGGATTTCCAGCCCCTCATGACCTTCAAGCTGAATCCGAACTACACCGAACAGGATCTAAAGGACATGATGGCAGAAGGTGTCGTGGCAGGCAAGTACTATCCTGCAGGCGTCACCACCAACAGCGCCGACGGAATCAGTGATTTCGAAGCCGTATTCCCCGTAGTGGCCATGATGGAAAAACTGGGCCTTATTCTCTGCGTCCATGGTGAAGAACCGGGCGAATTCTGCCTGGATCGCGAACCCGCATTCATCAAGCGCGTGGAAACTCTGGCCGAAAAATTCCCCAAGCTGAAGATAGTCTTTGAACATCTTTCCAGTGCAAAGGCCGTAGAAGCCGTAAAGCGTCTGCCCGCCAATGTGGCAGCCACCTTTACCGTTCATCACCTGATGATGACTCTGGACGATGTGATTGGCGACGCCCTGCGTCCCCACCACTTCTGCAAACCTCTGCCCAAGCGCCCCGAAGACCGCGCCGCCATTCGCGAAGCCGCATTTAGCGGCAATCCCAAGTTCTTCCTGGGCACCGATTCCGCTCCCCATCAGCAGGGTAAGAAGGAATGCCCCTGCGGTGCCGCTGGCGTCTATAGCGCCCCCGTAGCCATCCCGCTTCTCGTGCAGGAATTTGACCGGGCAGGTGCATTGGACAAGCTAGCCAATTTCATCGCGGGCTTCGGTGCAGACTTCTACGGACTTCCCCGAACCACCAGTCAAATCGAAGTGGTCAAGGAAAACTGGACTGTTCCCCAGGTCGTCAACGGAGTGGTTCCCCTGGCAGCCGGCCAAACCTTGGAATGGAAGTTGAAATAAGCTAAAAAACATCTAGTACGGGACCCTTGATGACGCAGGGGTCCCTTTTTTTATGTAGATTGTCTACAAGAGAACAAGGACCCATCGCAATACATCCCACCGGAACGTCTAACGGCACTGGAAGTGGCAAAACGTCAGGTAGGACTGGTTTTTCAGAATGGAGCCCTCATTTCCAATCTGAAGGTGCGAGATAACATCGCCCTCCCCCTGCGATACCACAAGATGGGCTCACCCGACGAAATCGACGAAAAGATCAACATGGCCATGGACTTGATGCGAGTCCGTGAAGAAGCAGACCTTTACCCGCACCAGCTTTCTATGGGTATGCAGAAGCGCGTGGCCATCGCAAGATCCTGGGCCATGGACCCGAAGCTCCTTTTGATGGATGAACCTACCGCAGGTCTGGACAACTACAATCGCCGAAACCTGTTGCCTCTGATCGACAACATGCGAATGCTGTTTAAGACAACAATCATCATCGTGACCCATGACTTGCTGATTTCTAAAGAATTGGATTGCAATATTTGCTTCTTGCACCGCAAAGTTCTTACGGAACCCAACTCCTTTGAATACTGGAGAACCTCCAACAGCGAAATCTCCAGGGAACTGTTCCGAGACCTAAGAACAAGCGGATAAGAGGCGCGAGGGCGGTCGCCTACGGCTCCTTTCATCGGTGAGTTTTGAGCCGAGAGCAATGAGCTAGATAATCGCGCCGAAGGCACCTAACTTTAGCACATAACTCATCACTCATCGCTCATAACTCTTCACTATTCACTCCCAACTATTCACTGTTCACTATTATGTTCCTTCCTTTACCCGATGACTTTCACGCCCATCTCCGTCAGGGCGAACTGATGCCCGGCTATGTCCGCGACCTTGTTGCACAATTCGGCCGTGCCATCATCATGCCCAACACCATGCCCCCCATGACATCTGCCGCATCCATCAAGGAATACAAGCAGCAGATTCTTGAAGCCGCCAAGAGTGTCCGCCCGGATTTCCAGCCCCTCATGACCTTCAAGCTGAATCCGAACTACACCGAACAGGATCTAAAGGACATGATGGCAGAAGGTGTCGTGGCAGGCAAGTACTATCCTGCAGGCGTCACCACCAACAGCGCCGACGGAATCAGTGATTTCGAAGCCGTATTCCCCGTAGTGGCCATGATGGAAAAACTGGGCCTTATTCTCTGCGTCCATGGTGAAGAACCGGGCGAATTCTGCCTGGATCGCGAACCCGCATTCATCAAGCGCGTGGAAACTCTGGCCGAAAAATTCCCCAAGCTGAAGATAGTCTTTGAACATCTTTCCAGTGCAAAGGCCGTAGAAGCCGTAAAGCGTCTGCCCGCCAATGTGGCAGCCACCTTTACCGTTCATCACCTGATGATGACTCTGGACGATGTGATTGGCGACGCCCTGCGTCCCCACCACTTCTGCAAACCTCTGCCCAAGCGCCCCGAAGACCGCGCCGCCATTCGCGAAGCCGCATTTAGCGGCAATCCCAAGTTCTTCCTGGGCACCGATTCCGCCCCCCATCAGCAGGGTAAGAAGGAATGCCCCTGCGGTGCCGCTGGCGTCTATAGCGCCCCCGTAGCCATCCCGCTTCTCGTGCAGGAATTTGACCGGGCAGGTGCATTGGACAAGCTAGCCAATTTCATCGCGGGCTTCGGTGCAGACTTCTACGGACTTCCCCGAACCACCAGTCAAATCGAAGTGGTCAAGGAAAACTGGACTGTTCCCCAGGTCGTCAACGGAGTGGTTCCCCTGGCAGCCGGCCAAACCTTGGAATGGAAGTTGAAGTAAGCTAAAAAACATCTAGTACGGGACCCTTGATGACGCAGGGGTCCCTTTTTTTATGTAGATTGTCTACAAGAGAACAAGGACCCATCGCATCACAACATTAAGGTTCCAATTATGGCTTTTGTATCTTTTATTAGAGCAATACTTTATTACCTGACCATCGCCGTTTCCCTTATCATCATCGGCGTCCCCTACATGCTTTTCCGTGGTGGACTTTTGGGTCAATGGCAAGAATGTACCCGTGTCTGTATCACCTATTTTAACGTACTGTTCAAGATTTTTAGAATCAAGCTGAACGTGATCGGCAAAGAAAATATCCCCGAAGGTACCAATTTCGTTATCGTGTCCAACCACCAGAGTTTCCTGGACATCAACGTTATCTGGCCGGGCATCATCATTAGCTCCTTTATCGCCAAGGGCGAACTTTGGAACATCCCCATTTTCGGATGGGTCCTCAACCACGTAGGTTGTATCCCAGTAAACCACAAGGATCCCAAGAAAAATGCCGGCATGGGCAAGCTGGTCAGTGACCGACTTTCCAAGGGCTACACCATCAGCGTGTTCCCCGAAGGACACCGTAGTGCCGATGGCCGAATGCTGAAGTTCCAAAATGGAATATTTCGCATGGCGAAAGAAGAACATTTTGCAATTTTGCCAATTACATTAATTGGAACCGGCGAACGTCTGTCCAAGACGAAGTTTTCGCTCGTTCCCGGTGAAGTCAAGATTGTCGTCCATCCGGTTTACAAATACGAAGATTACGCCGATAAACCTATGGCAGACTTCCGCGACGAAGTACACGATTTGATTGAATCCGCATTGCCCTATAAGCAGGCGGAAATGGCAGCGGCCCAGGCCGAAGCATAAAAGGAGGATTAACATGGCACAGCAATTACCGACAGTCGAGCAGATTGTCGCCGTTCTCCGAGAAGAACCCATGGTTGGGAGCAGACTCCGCGCCTCCCTCGGCCTTCCCAAGAAACAGAAAATGGAATTCAAGCAGCTTCTGGCCGATTTGGTCAGCCAGGGCGTCTTGAAGCGTACCAATCACAAGGAATACCAGATTGGTGACGGCGAACCTTTGGAAGAAAAGCGTGAAAAACGCCTGAAAAAGCTGGCAGAAGCAAGCGATGGCGACAACCGCCGTCCGGGAGCCCGTAGCCGCCGCCAGACCACCGACGATAAGAGCACCCGCGTCCGCCGAGGCGTACTGCACCAGACTGGCGAAGAATCCTGGATCGTCACCGAACTGGATTCAGAACAGCAGTTCGAAATGTGCCACCGCCGTCAGGCTCCGGGTAAGGAAGGGGAAGTCATCAGCTTTACCCTGTACCCCCACCCCCGTCTGAAGCACAGCTATTTAGCCAAGGTGGACCATTCCGCCGAAATCTTGAACGTTTCCTGGTCCGAGATTACCCAGAAGTTCATGGAAGAGTCTAACCTTCCCAAGGGCTTCAGCAAGGAAATCCAGGATTACATCAAGACCATCAAGGCTCCTACCGCAAAAGATTTCAAGGGTCGCGTGGATTACCGCAAGACCACCATCCTCTGTATCGACCCCGAAGGCGCCATGGACCATGACGACGCCATTTCTATCGAACGTACAGAAGATGGCGGCTACAAGCTGGGAGTCCATATCGCTGACGTAAGCTACTATGTTCCCGAGGGCAGCGCCCTGGACCAGGAAGCCATGGAACGCAGCTACACCCAGTACCTGCCCTGGACCGCAGTCCCCATGATTCCCGACGAACTTTCCAGCGACATCTGTTCCCTCCACGAAGATGTGGACCGCTGCGCCCACACCTGCATGATCATGCTGGACAAGAACGCCAATGTTCTCAGCTGGGATTTCCATCGCAGTATCGTCCGCATTACCCGCTCCCTCACCTACCAGCAAGCAAAGAAGCTGTGGGAAGAAGGTGACAAGGATATGCAGGACCTGGCCGAAGTTACCGCCAAGCTGAAAGCCAACCGTACCAAGGAAGGCCTGCTGGAATTCAAGAGTACCGAACTGGGCTGCCACTTCAACGAAGCCGGCGAACCCACTGACATTTACCCCCGCACCACAGACATCTCCAACTCCTGGGTTGAAGAATGTATGTTGATTGCCAACAACTGCTGCGCCAAGGAACTGAAGAAGCGCGGTCTGCAGGGCATCTACCGTATTCACGAAGCCCCCGACACCAAGGACATCATGGAACTGTACTATATGTACCCCAACCTGTTCCAGGGCGCTCCGGTGATGCTTCGCGATCTGGGCAAACCCCGCAGCGGCGACACCAACCTGAATCCCACCGCGTTCAAGCTCTATGAACACCTGGTGCAGAAGGCTGGTGACGACGAGACCTTGATGAACCGTATTCTGCGTAGTATGCAGAAGGCTCATTACGACAGCAACAGTTTCGGCCACTTCGCCCTGAATTGGCAGGACTACTCTCACTTTACCTCCCCCATCCGCCGTTACGCCGACCTCTGGTGCCATCGCGAACTGGCTCGCAAGGGCAAGGAAATTTCCGCAGAGCGCAAGGAAAGCGTCATTGACGTATGCGACTTGATTTCCGCCAACGAAATCAAGAACATGAAGGTGGAACGCCAGGCCATCAAGGTCTGCTCTACCTGGCTCCTGAAGGACCGCATCGGCGACAACTTCGAGGCCACCGTCAACGGCATCGAGGAATGGGGCATCTACCTTTCCATTAACGATCCCATCGCCGAAGGTCTGTGCCGCTACCGCGACATCGCCGGCGATGACTTCTACGTATACAATCCGGATCAGGGTCTTGCCTTCGGCAAGCGCAGTGGCCGCACCTTCCGCCGTGGCGACAAGGTGATGGCTCAGTTGCTCCGCGTGGACCCGCTACGCGGCCAGGTGGACTTCTCCATTATCGAGAAACTCTCTCCCGAGCCCAAGAAGCAGCGCCGCACCCGCCGCGACGTGGAAGAAGACGCTCGCAACTACAACGAACGCATGGACCGAGCCGAAGCCGCAGAAGCCATGGGCTACCTGAGTCAGCCCGACGATGACGATCGCGATGACGGCATGCCGGCATTCCTTTCCGCAGGCATGCGCGGACGAGGACGTCGTGGCCGCCGTGGTTCCGACATGGACGCACCCAGCTTCGAACGCACCGGACGTGCCGCCCGAGGCAGAGCCGACCGCGGACACAGTTCAGCCGCCAAGGAAACTCGCGCTACCCCCAGAAGCCGCAGCGAAAAGCCCCGTAAAGGCAAGGTCCGCACCCGCCGCAGGTAATCATGCCTACAAGTTCCAAGCTAGTCCTATACGCTTCGTACCAAGTCGGGGAAGACCTCCCCGGCTACGTCCGCTTTGCGTTAAAGCACTTGGCAGAAACCGACTTTACCGTGGTCCTTCTGACAAATAACCGTCCGCTTTCTGCAGAAACAAACACGTTCCTCGAAGAAAACGGGATCAGGCTTTACCTTACAGAAAACCACGGCTTCGACTTCGGCATGTGGCACCGTTTTCTCAAGGATCTGGCACAAGGCAAAGGCAAGTTTGCCCCATTGACCAGTATCGAACGAATCCTGCTGGTAAACGATTCTATCGTCTACTACCAGAACCGTTTCGCCGATTTTATCAAGCGGGCCGAAACCAGCACTGCCGACGCGGTTTCTCTTACCATGAACAACGAAGTCACTCCCCACCTGCAGTCTTTCTTCCTTTATCTAAAACAGGAAGCACTTGGGGCCTTCTATATGCACCTCATGGAAACTCCCGAACAGGAAACTTTCTACGATGTGGTCCATCGTCTTGAAATCGGGCTTTCCAGCGCATTCCTAGAAGCTGAAGTTCAGACGGAAAGTCTTTTCTACACAGAACGACCTGTCATGTTCGCCTATCCGGAACTGATCGCACAAGGTTGCGGTTTTGTAAAGCGCAAACTCCTGCAGCACCGATTCGACGCCAAGGAAAGAATGCACTTTATCCGAAACAAGGCCTACGACGCCCTCTCGGCAGACTACGCAGCCCTTATCAAGGAAGCAGGTCTCGCAAACGATTTCAAGGAAGAATGGCTCCCCAAGCCCGCAGGGAACATCATCACCCAGACCCGAGACACCCTGCTGGAAAAGGGATTCCATAAAATCGGCTGGCCCATTTTGCGGAAGGCAATCAAGATGAAATACAAGATTCTCGGCCGCAAATTAGACGGCGCAGAATACGAGTAGTCAAACGGAAAAATTCATACTATAAAAAAACTCCCGAGTTCAAGACCTCGGGAGTTTTTCAATTCTATAAGACTACAGTCTAGAAAGCCAGCAGACTACTTGACGATTTCAGCGTCCTGGACCTTCTTGCCCTTAATAGTCTTGGAATCGGAGCCGTTCTGATCGCGCTTGATGATCTTGTACTGGACAATGGACCAGATGTTAGAAACAATCCAGTAGAGCACAAGGCCAGAAGGCATCACGGCACTGAACAGGAACATCATGGCGGGCATCATCCAAGCCATCATCTTAGCCTGGGCAGGATCCATCGCGGAGTTGCTACCCATGGTCACCTTGGTCTGGAAATAGGTGGTAACCACCATGATCCAGGGGAGAACAGCGAGACCGGCAGGCATGAGGAACGGAATGCTGAAGCCATCGAAAATAACATCGCTACGGCTCAAGTCGGTAATCCAGAGGAATGCCGGCATACCGCGGAGTTCCACAGCACGGCCAAGCACGAAGAACAAGCCCATGAACACCGGCATCTGGAACAGCATGGGGAGGCAGCCACCAGTGCAGCTAGCCAGCGGGTTCACGCCATTCTTCTGGTAAAGTTCCATAATAGCGGCCTGCTTCTTCTGAGGATCGCTACGGTACTTCACGTTGATTTCATCCAGCTGGGGTTTCAGCTTGCTCATGGCGCTGGTAGACTTCATCTGCTTGACAGTAAACGGAGTGGTAATACCGCGGACAATGAAGGTCACCAGAATGATGGCGATACCGTAGTTGGGCAACATGCTGTAGAACAGGTTCAGGAGCTTCAGCAACATCTTGCAGATCCATACGAACCAAACGTTTGCTCCGCACCAGGTCCAGCCACTGACGATGATCTTTTCGTAGTCCTGGTTCAGGGATTCAATTTCGTTCCACTGCAGCGGGAGAACCATGAAGTTGTAAGCCAGTTCGTCGCCATGGAATTCATCAGAAACAGTCAGCTTGTAGGTACCGGGATCCTTGTCGTTTTCCATCACCTTCATGGGCTTTGCCTTGAGGGTCGCAGGAACCGGAGTGTCAAACTGCATGGTCATGGCGACATACTTGCGACGAAGGCCAGCCCAGGAAAGACGGCCATCGTTGAAGGAAGTTTCTTCGCGGACCATTTCGCGTTCCACATTGCTGGTATTATTGTAGACGACTTCGCTGAAGAAGTAGGAGGCGCCACCGAAGCTCTTGCCCTGAGGAATGTCTTCGGTTTCCTTCATGCCGCCCTTCCAGGATAGTTCATAACCGTTAGCGCGGAAACCCACCACCTTGTTGGACTGGCGAACAGCAGCACCATCCTTGGTAAAGCCATAGCTACGGATAACCTGGTTACCATTGGCGTCCTTGAAAACAAACTGCACTGTAGTATCGGAAGCCACATCAATCTTAGCGGGAACTTCACCAGCATCAAACAGCACTTCGCTCAGGTCAGCACCGTCAATCTTCAGGTCCAGGGCACCGAGGGTGGTATCCTGAATCAGTTCGGGGAACTTGCCTGCGGAATCCGGCAGGGCCTTCACGATCACACTCTGGATCTTTGCACCCTTGTTGGTGAGGGTCATGACGAACTTTTCGGTTTCCACCACGACGGAACGGGCTTCAATCACCTTGGCAGGTGCAGCGGAAGAATCAACAGCTGCAGAATCCTTGGCAGAAGAATCCGCTGCGGCAACCGCAGGAGCACCACCCAGAACCGGAGCGGCCTTCAGTTCCGTATTTCCCGTTACCGGGAGAACCAGGCTACCATTAGAGGCAGACTGTTCGGCCTGGAGGGCAGCAACAGAATCTGCAGCAGCCTTCTGGGCGGCCCTGGCAGCCATGGCGGCCTCGTTATTAGCGGCATTGGTACTGAACCACCAGATCATGATGGCTACAATAAGAATAGTTCCGACTAGGGTATTCTTGTTCATCTTCTTTCCTTTTTAGGGGGTACGGGATCGTAGCCGCCCTTGCAAAATGGATTGCACCTTAAAATTCTAAAAACCGCAAGATAGAAACCTTTGAAGACTCCGTGGACGCGGATAGCCTCAATTGCATACTGAGAACAGGTCGGCTGAAACCTGCAGACGCCACTAAAGAAAAAAGGATGGATAATTTGGTACAGACGTATGGGAGCAATCATCACGCTCCGGGCAACATCCCGTATCTTATCCATTCTTGACGTCGGAGTCTGCATGGCTCCATTCCATCTTTTTGAAGATTTTCTCGGCGGTTTCGCGGAAACGTTCCGAAGTAACTTCTTCGGCCTTATCGTTTACGATGATCATAGCCCAAACAGGCTTGGTGATCTGGGGAACCATCCCATAGAACAACGGGCGCAGAAGTCTGCGGCACCTATTGCGATAAACGGCATTACCGTTTTTCTTTTTTGCCAAAAAGCAGAAACGACAAAAACCGTCCGGACTATCAATCCACCTCATCGAGAACGATGAACCGCGGACATACTTCCCTTGGACGGCTACTTGCCGGTAAGCGGGCTGGTTGGGCAGCCTATAAGAACGTAGACTGGCCACGAGCCAATTCCCAAATTACTTCTTGTAGATAGTGTCGCTGATGGTCAGACGCTTGCGGCCCTTGGCGCGGCGACGGCTCAAAACAGCACGACCCCAACGGTCTTCCATACGGGTCATGAAACCATGCTTGTTGACACGCTTACGATTGTGAGGCTGGAAAGTTCTTTTCATTGTAGTAACCTTTATTAAAAGTCAAATTTTTGAAATGCAAATTTAGTAAAGTTCAAGGATAAATCAAGGGGGGTAGTCTAAGAAATCGGGGTTATCAACACCTTTTCCACGAATTTCTTAATCAGCCCCATTGCGAATTTGATTTTTTCCATGGGTTTTCGCAAATACCAGAAGTTCATCCACGTGGCTCAAAACCTGCCGAATATCAGAGAAAGACCGCCCAGAACAAGGCACAAAACCACCGCTTATAGTCACGGAAACGTCTGGAAAATCTTCAAACTGGAGCTGTCGAACTTCCTTGCGGATAGCTTCCGCCCTGGCAAAAGCCTCGCCTTCGGACGAAGCGTTCATGGCATACACAAAATTAACGCCGCCGTAACGGGCAACACATTCCCCACAACCTTCGTCCTGATGATTTGCCAGAATTCGAGCCACGGCATTGATAATCTGATCCCCGAACGGATGTCCAAGACGGTCGTTTATCCGCTTAAAGTCATCCAGGTCCAGCATCAGCAGGTAAAATTCATTTCGACGGCGCCAGACCACATCCTGCAAGTGGGAAATCAAGTGCCTGCGGTTATAAATCTCGGTTAGCGGGTCTCGCTGCGATAAATAATCCAATTTATACAGCAAAACTTCACACTTCTTGCGTTCTTCGGCATAAGCCCTCAAAGAGAACGCCCCCACAGCAAAAAGGGTCAACGAAGTGAAGAGGCTCGTTACCAGAATATCCAGGTAGGCGCCATCCCGATCCAATTCCGCCACCACCAGGTTCGGGTAGACCCAGGACGCCAAAAACACAATGGCGTTCACCAGGACCGACACAGAAAAAGCCACGATCTTGGCCGTCCCCCGCGCCGCATAGGCGATCAAGGCAATGGCCGTCACATAGTAAAGAGGCATTCCGCTGGTAATACCGCCGCAGAACAAGAACAGCAACGGCATCAAAAAGCAGGTGAGCAGGCAGCACATCACCAGATAACACTGGTTATACAGGGAAGTTTTTACTGCAACGGCAGCCACCATCAAGCAGACAAGTACACAGCCGAAGCCACAGGCCGCAGCTATGGCGCTCATCCCTTCAGCTACAGTAAAGATAGCCGAACCCGTAGAAGCAAGGGTCACCACAACAAGAATCGACCAGAAAAGTTTCCTTTCCAGGGTGTTCTGCTGTTTCCAGAAATTCTTTATTATTCTCATCAATCCTATCCTGCACCAAAATATAAAACGAATTCTGCAGAAAACAAAAAAAGTCCACATTTTTAATTGAATTTTTTTCAATTTTCGGCACCTCTAACCCACTTTATAAAGTTAGACGGACTAAATTGGGAATTCTTATTATTATATTTCTACACGTCTTAAAAAGGACTTCCAACTTTACAAGGTTAATTATGGAACTGACACCTCTAGATATCCGAAATCAGACTTTCCACAAGAAGAGCTTTGGCGGCATCGACCCCGAAGAAGTCAAGGCATTCCTGGAAACGGCAGCCAACGCCTTTGAACAGATGTCCAGGGAGCGAACCGACCTGACTGAACGTCTGAAGGTGGCCGAAGAGCGCGTCAACTATTACCGCCAGATTGAAAAGACAATCCAGGACGCCGTAGTGACCATGCAGAAGACTGTAGACGAAGTAAAGTCTACCGCCGAAAAGGAAGCCGAAATTATTATCGCCGAAGCCAAGGCCCGCGCCGTCCGCGAAGTGGAAAGTACCAAGCGTGAAGCCGAAGACCTCCGCGCCGAAATCGAACAGCTGAAACAGCTGCGCACCAACTACTTCATCCGCTGCCGCGCCCTGATCAAGGGCCAGCAGGACCTGCTGACCGCCATGGAAAACGACCAGCGCGAAATGGAAGCCCTGGAACGGGAACCCAAGCGCGTGGCTCCTGCCAAGGTCAATGTTCCCACCATGGGAAACGTCCTGGCCTAGGCCCGCAGGAACCCCATGAGAATCAATATCAAGGTTCACGCCCGCAGCAAGCGGGAATCGGTAACGCCCCAGCCCGACGGCAGCTTTAAGGTGGAAGTCAAGGCCCCGCCGGTAGAGGGTGCCGCCAACGAAGCCATCTGCGAGCTGCTGGCAGACCATTTTAAGGTTCACAAGCGGGATGTTCGGGTGGTTTTAGGCTCAACGAACAACAAGAAAGTCGTCGAGATCGACGGAATAGACCCGTAATCGGGTCTTTTTTTTGTGATTTTCAACGAATTTCCGTAATTTTTTTGAAAAATCGCTCCAATTTGTAGCACTTTAAAGGTTTTAAAGTGTATTTTATTTTCGCATTTAAAAAAAATCATCACACAAGGAATAAAGATGAAGAATTATTTCGATTTGACCGGTCAGGTCGCAGTTGTTACTGGTTGTTCCACTGGTCTTGGCGTTCAGATGGCCAAGGCACTTGCAAATCAGGGCGCAAAGATTGTTGCAATCGCCCGCCGCAAGGAAATGATCGAAGCTGTCGCCAAGGAAATTTCTGAAACCTACGGCGTCGAAGCTATCGCAGTCCAGTGCGACATTACCGACACAGCCAAGGTCGAAGCAGCCGTTGACGAAATCCTCGCAAAGCTTGGCCGCATCGACATCCTGATCAACAACGCCGGTACCGGCGCTGTCGCTCCGGCAGAAGACATTACCGACGACCAGCTGAACCACGAAATGAACGTGGACCTGGGCGGCACCTTCAAGATGGCTCGCGCCGTCGCCAAGAAGGCAATGCTCCCGGCAAAGTATGGCCGTATCATCAACATCGCCTCTATGTACGGCCTTGTTGGTAACAAGATCTGCGGTTCTGCACCGTACCACGCCGCAAAGGGCGCAGTTGTTAACCTGACCCGCGCCCTGGCCGCTGAATGGTCCAGCAAGGGCATCAACGTTAACGCCATCTGCCCGGGTTACTTCTACACCCCGCTCACCAAGGAAACCCTGGATTCCGACTTCTTCCAGGCAAACGCCAAGACTATGATCCCGGCAGAACGCTATGGAAACGAAGGCGAACTGGATACCGCCGCAATCTTCCTTGCATCCAAGGCTTCCAGCTACGTTACCGGCATCATGGTTCCGGTTGACGGCGGCTACACCTGCATGTAGCAGGTGAAAGCGGATAGAGTAAAGCGGAAAGAAATTCAGAAAAAAATCCGCTTTCCTTTAACCTTTAACCTTTAAACTTTAAGCTTTAACCTTTAAGCTAAAAACGCTCGCGGAAACGCGGGCGTTTTTTATGTTCAACAATAAGAAAAAAATGATTTTTGTCCCGCGCTTTTGGTATTAGATTAGGGACATGGTGAAATGGATTGTTGTTTATTCCAGCGTTACGGGGAACACCCGCAAACTGGCTGAAGTGGCCGCCCGTGAAATGGGTGCCGATTTATTGAACGTTCAGGAAATTATTGGATCCGCAGATATTCGCGAAGAAGACGATGAGGAATCTGTCTCCATCGACGTCTGCAGAAACAGTCTCGCCATTTCATCGGAAACTCTCGACAGAAAGCTGGAAGAAAAACTTTCCGGCTACGATGGAGTCATGGTAGGTTACTGGCTCCGCAAGGGGGCTCCCGACCGTAAGTCCTCCATTTTACTTTCTAGAATTTCCGGCAAGAAGGTCGCCCTGTTCCAGACCCACGGTGCCTACGACGGAACGGAACACACCATCACGGCCTTTGCCCGGGCAGGTTCCATGCTGGGACCAGGCAACAGGATCCTCGGGACCTTCAGCTGCCAGGGAGCCGTCAACCCGGCACTAATCAAGCGACGCCTCGAAGGAAGCGTTCCCGGCCACAGGGGCGAAGACCTTGAAGCCTGCAAGAAACGCTGGGCCGATGCAGCAACACGACCTAACGAAAACGACCTGCAACGCATGGCAGATTTCGCAAAGAAGATGAAGGCTACTGCAGAACGCGAATAAGAATCATGTAGATCGCGGTTCCTACAGCCATGGAGAGGAACAGCTGACGACGCCACACATGAACTGCCGCGGTAGTCAAAATGCCCACTACCTCGGGAATGCCGTGCACCCCCTGAAGCCACTGAACATCCTTAAGGCAGTACACCACCAGCATTCCAAAAACAGCTAGCGGTAAAGCCTTGCCCAGGTACTGAATATACTTGGGCGTTTCTTTTTTCCGGGACTTCCCTTCCGAAAAGATGATGAAAGGCAAGGCTCGCGTCAACACCGTCATCAAGGCCAGAATGGCAATGGTCAATATTTGTTGTTGGGATGTCAAAGGTTTACCTCTAACTTTTTACGGAAAGTGGTCAACAGCAAAAGAATACCAATCATGGCAGGAATCACAAAGTACTGACTTCCAAAAATGAACAGCGCCGCCGCCGTGCAACCGATTCCAATCCACGCCGGTCGATGCTCCTTTTCTTTCAGGAACTGATCCATGAAGATGGCCACAAACATGGCGGTCACCACAAATTCCAGACCGTGAATATCCACCTTCAGAAGGGAACCGAACATGTAGCCCATAAAGCCGCCGGATATCCAGTAAAGGTAATCCAGGAGGCTCACCAACAGCATTTCCGTAGGCGTTGATTCCTTGGCGTTATAGTTGATGGCGAAGGTTTCATCCGTAAGCCAGAAAATCAGGAAGGGCTTTCGCCACCCCATACCGCGATAACGGTCCAGCATGGAAATTCCGTAAAACAGATGACGTGCGCCCACCACCAGAGCCATACTTGCAGCGGCCAGCGGATTGAAATTCGCCGCAAGCATTCCCAGGCCAAGAAACTCCGCAGACCCGCTAAAAATAAACAGCGCCATGCTCAGCGGGTAAAGATAGCTGAAGCCCATGGACTCCGCCAACACCCCATAAGTAATGCCCAGAAACCAGTACCCTGTAAGTACTGGCAAGGAACGCTTGAAGGCGATCTTCAGAGAATTCTTGAATGAGGATTGAGTCGGCTGCATTGTAGTGGGAATATAGAAAACAGAACCGAAAATTTATTGTATATTGGAAACATGATGAAAATGTTTGGGGCGTTATTTGTTACGTTTGTGTGCGCGACCCTTATGGGCTGTGGCAGTCACGAACACAAGTATGTGATTGGAATTTCTCAGTGTTCGCTAACGGATTGGCGTTACCAGCTAAAAGATGAGCTGGTGCTGGCATCCTATTTTAATGAGGATGTGGAAATCCGTATGGCCTTTGCTGACGATGACGACGTACAGCAGAGCAATCAAATCGATTCTCTTCTGAATACAGGACTAGACCTTCTGATTGTATCTCCAAATCAGGTGAAGGGCCTTTCTGGAAGTATGAAGCGGGCCCAGGACATGAAGGTGCCTGTGATCCTTTATGATCGCAAGATGAACGACGTGGAATTTACAGCGTTCATGGGTGCAGACAATTACGCCATCGGAAACATGATGGGAGAATTTGCGGCAGCCCAGCTGAAAGGCAAGGGAAACATTGCCGAAATCGGTGGCCTCAAGGGTTCTTCTCTCGGCTAAGGAACGTCATCAGGGTTTCGCGGATGCCATCAAAAAATATCCGGATCTGAAAATTGTGGGTTACGCCGAGGGCGACTGGAAGGAAGAATCCGGTGCCAAGGCCATGGAGGAAATCCTCAAGTATTATGATGGCCCCATCGACCTGGTTTTTGGGGATAACGACCGCATGGCCCTGGGGGCTCGCAAGGTGCTTTCGTCCCGCGGGCAGTTGGATGGTCAGAAAAATGAAGTTCTGTATTTGGGTGTGGACGCCCTGCCTATTCCCGATGGCGGTATGGAAAATGTCCGTGACGGTCTGCTGATCGCTTCAGGCATTTACCCCATCTGCGGCGATGAGCTGATTGAACTTGCGTTAAAAATTCTCCGTGGCGAACCCTATGAAAAGAACAATGTACTAGAAACCAGCATCGTTACCAAGGAAAATGCCAATGTTTTGCTGCTTCAGTACCGCGAAGTCCAAAAAAGGGCGGGCTATATCGCCAAGATGCACAACCTGGTTGGCAAAATCAAGGATGAATCGGAAACTCAAACCATGCTTAGCATTGCCATGTGCCTTTTCACTGGCGTTGTTTTCGTTTTCTTGATCCTGATTATTCATGCAAATCGTGTAAAAGACTGCCTGAATGAGGAACTTCGTCAGAAAAATGACGAACTGATCCGCAAAAATGAGGAACTTGATGCTGAAAAGGCCCGTGTGGAACAGCAAAGAGACCAACTTGAGGAACAAAGAGACCAACTTTTGGACGCAACGACCCAAACTTTGACTGAAAATCAGCCGGCTGAACCGGAAAAGTCTGCAGAAATCCCTCAAAAGAACGAATTTATGGAGAAATTCCTGTCCTGTGTGGATAAAAAGCTGGACAGTCCCACTCTTTCCGTAGAGGATATTAGCCAGGAAATGTGTGTTTCTCGCGTTCAGCTGTACCGCAAGGTGAAAAGTCTAGCCCAGAAGTCCCCTGTGGAGATTATCCGCGAGCGTCGTCTGCAACGGGCCAGCGAGCTTTTGCAGGATCCGAGCCTTAGCATTTCCGAGGTGGCTTACCGCGTCGGGTTCTCCGCTCCCTCCTATTTTACCAAGTGCTACAAGGAATTTTTCGGTAAAAATCCCCGTTCCTAGTGCATAAACAGCAAAAAATGTTACAAAAAGGCCGAAAAATGTTTCAAGGAAACAAAAGTCCGTGCCTTTGAAACATAATTGATAACGTGACCCCTTGCCCCGGGATAGTTTAAGGGAAAACAAGTGAGGTTCACCATGGAAAACAGAAAGACATCCAATCTCAAGCACATTGTGCTGGTTACCCTGTCCGCTGCAATTGGCGGCTTCCTCTTTGGCTTCGACTCCTCCGTGATTAACGGTGCAAACGGGGCCCTCAAGGCACACTTTAATGCTACCGACGTCCAGTTGGCTTGGGCTGTGTCCCTGGCTTTGATCGGTGCCGCTGTGGGTGCCTATTTTGCAGGTCGCCTGGCTGATTCCTTTGGCCGTGTCCGTTGCATGCTGGCTGCTGCCGCCCTCTTCCTGGTCAGTGCCATCGGTTCTGGCATTCCCTTTGGAATTCCTGACTTTATTATGTGGCGTGTTATCGGTGGCGTAGGCATCGGCGTTGCAAGTATCATCGCTCCCATCTACATTGCAGAAACTGCTCCCGCACATCTTCGCGGTCGTCTGGGATCCATGCAGCAGTTCGCTATCGTGATCGGTATCTTTGTGGCTCTGCTTTCCAACTATCTTATCGTGGTGAAGGCTGGTTCTGCATGTGCTGACTTTATCGGCGGCTGTAAGGCTTGGCAGATCATGTTCTGGGTGGAAGTTATTCCTGCAGCTCTTTATGGTCTCGCAGCCCTCCGTCTTCCGGAATCTCCCCGCTACCTGGTAAGCAAGGGTCGTCTGGACGAAGCCAAGGAAGTTCTGGCCAAGATTGACTCTGAAGGCGTGGATGCAGAAATCAACCAGATTCACGAAACCTTCAAGAATGAAAAGCCCGCAAAGCTCAGCGACCTTTTCGAAAAGATTGGCGGCAAGAAGCGTATCGCTCCCATCGTTTGGGCAGGTCTCGGTCTTGCAGTGCTCCAGCAGTTGGTCGGTATTAACGTCATCTTCTACTACGGCACCATGCTTTGGCAGAGCGTTGGTTTCGGTGAAAGCGACGCTTTCCTCACCAGCCTTGTTTCCAGCGGCATCAACCTGACCATGACTATTGCAGCAATCCTCCTGATTGACAAGATTGGCCGTAAGCCGCTCCTCCTCATTGGTTCTATCGGCATGGCTGTTACTCTCGGCACTCTCGCCCTCTGCTTCATCTGCGGTGCAGACGCTAGCGGCAGCCTGGTCGGTGCAAGCGGCGTTATCGCCCTCATCGCAGCAAACCTCTATGTGACCTTCTTCGCTGCCACTTGGGGCCCGGTCATGTGGGTGATGCTTGGCGAAATGTTCAACAACCGCATCCGTGCCGTGGCAATCTCTGTGTGCGGATTGGCTCAGTGGGGCGCCAACTTTGTGGTCAGCTGGTCCTTCCCGGTTCTCACCGGCAAGAATGGAATTGGCGTTGGCCCCACCTATGTGCTCTACACTCTCTTCGCCACCATCAGCATCTTCTTTGTCGCAAAGTTCATTACTGAAACCAAGGGCAAGACCTTGGAAAGCATGTAATCAGAAACTCCAATCAGAGTCCTCCTTAAAAAAAGACCCTCGCATCACATGGTGCGGGGGGCTTTTGGTGTTTTAATTAGTCATCGAAACTCACCTCTGAATGAATTAACTTTTTCTATCTTTCTTTCATATGTACGATCCTCGATTTTTACCTATCTGCAAAGAAGACCTGGACGAACTTGGCTGGGATTATGTTGACGTCATCGTGATAAGCGCTGACTGTTATGTGGATCATCCTAGCTTTGGCCACGCCGTGGTGGCAAGGCTTTTTGAGCACGAGGGTTTGAGGGTCGCTATTTTGCCGCAGCCTAACTGGCGCGACGACCTTCGCGATTTCAAGAAGTTGGGTAAGCCCCGTCTGTTCTTCGCCATCAGTAGCGGCATGGACAGTATGGTGAACCATTACACGGCTGGTAAGCGCCTCCGTCATGACGACGCCTTTACCGCTGGCAACAAGGCAGGTTTCCGTCCGGATTACGCCACCTACACTTACGCGAAGATTGTGAAGATGCTTTACCCCGATGTACCGCTTCTGATTGGCGGTCTGGAAAGCAGCCTTCGTCGCGTCACCCATTACGATTACTGGAGCGATAGACTGAAGCCCAGCATTTTGGCTGAAACGGAAGCCGATATTCTAGTGTACGGCATGGGCGAAAAACCCCTGAAGGAAATCGTAAGACTTTTGAAGAAGGGCGTTCCCTTTAGCAGCCTGAAGAATATTCCCCAGACGGCGGTTCTTGTGAACAAGGGCGAATTGCCCACACCAGGCAAGCACAAGGAACTGGGAACCACCTGGGAAGACCTGCGCCTGCCAAGCCACGAAGAATGTGTAGCCAGCAAGAAAACGCAAATCCAGAGCTACAACAAGGTGGACATCGAATGCAACAAGATGTTCCAACGCCGTGTTTTGCAAGACGTTGGCGACAAGACCGTTGTCATTAACCCCGCCTACCCGCCCATGGAATACGGCGAACTGGATGAAAGTTTTGAATACCCCTATGCACGAGCCCCCCACCCCCGCTACAAGAAGCGCGGTGACGTTCCTGCATTCGAGATGATCAAGTACAGCATCAACACCCACCGCGGCTGTTTTGGCGGATGTAGTTTCTGCGCCATTAACGCACAGCAAGGCAAGTTTATTGCCAGCCGTAGCCGCGAGAGCATTTTGCGGGAAGTAGAAATCGTTACCCAGATGGAAGGCTTTGCAGGTACCATTACGGACCTGGGCGGTCCCAGCGCCAACATGTACAAGATGCGGGGCAAGGATCGTAGCCGCTGTTCAAAGTGTGCGCGCCCCAGTTGCTGTACCCCCAATATTTGCGACAACATGAATACAAGTCATCGGGAACTGATCGACTTGTACCGCGAAGTCCGCAACCACCCCAAGGTAAAGCACCTGTTCATTGGCAGCGGTGTTCGTTACGACTTGCTCTTGCAGGAAAACTGCGATGAAAAGATCAAGAAGGAACACGAGGAATACGCTCGTGACCTAATCGACTACCACGTCAGTGGCCGCTTGAAAGTGGCACCGGAACATACGGTGGAAGCGGTTCTGAAATTGATTCGCAAGCCTAGCTTTACGCTGTTCCACAAGTTCAAGGAATTCTTTGACGAGGAATGCAAGCGCATCGGCAAGAAACAGCAACTGATTCCTTACTTTATCAGTAGTCATCCAGGCTGTACCGAAGCCGACATGGCGGAGCTGGCCTTGGAAACAAAGCAATTGGGATTCCAGTTGGAGCAGGTCCAGGACTTTACGCCGACGCCCATGACCATCGCCACGG
The DNA here is from genome assembly GCF_900142505.1 of Fibrobacter sp. UWH5. Taxonomy (NCBI): domain Bacteria; kingdom Pseudomonadati; phylum Fibrobacterota; class Fibrobacteria; order Fibrobacterales; family Fibrobacteraceae; genus Fibrobacter; species Fibrobacter sp. UWH5. The sequence continues at coordinate 188,721 of NZ_FRBB01000003.1, forward strand.
AAATGTTCTATGCCGAAATGAAACCGGATGGAACGCCCCTGTATGTGGCAAAAACTCCGGAACAGAAAAAGAGTCAGAAGCAATTCTTCTTCTGGTACATTCCTGAGAACCGCCCGCAGATCCGCGCCACCTTGGAACGCCTCAAACTGGGCAAAATCGGACGTCTCCTTTTAAGCCGCACGGCTATCGCCGAAGGTAAGAGCTTCAGCCCCAGCAAGGAACGTGAAGAAAATCCGGAATTCCGCGAAAAGGATTTGCAGAAGCGAGCCGAACGCAGCAGCCTTTCCATCGTCCCGCAAAAGTCTGGCGAGAAGGGCCGCTGGGAAAACTCCGCCCGCCGCGAACGCAGACAGGCCGAATTTGGAGACAAGACCTGGACTCCAAAACACGAACGCCGTGAGGGTCGACGGGACGATTACCGTCCTGATGATCGTCGCGACAATGGCTCCCGCAATAAGTTCGGTCAGCAAAGAAGCAACACGAACAATCCCCCCCGTAGAAGAGACGATAGCCCCGTCCACTTCACGTCAAAACGAAGATTCGGTAGATGATTTTAAAGCCTTTCGGGAAATCCGAAAGGCTTTTTTTCATATGGTATTCCTAAAAAAACATTACAAAACTATATTAACAGTTAAAGTTTTCTTTACAAAGGATCCATTGAAATGAATAAACTTGTCACACTCACCTTGGCTGCAGCGTCCGCCATCGCCATGAGCGGCTGCGCTTCCAGTTCATCCATCAAAGTCACGGAGATCAACTCCCTTAACCACGAACAGGCCGCACATCTTCGTGCCAAGGGTGTTGCCAACATGAAGACCCTGGGTCCCGTGTTCGTCAAGACCGAAGACCGCTGCTCCCTGGCTGATATTGCCAAGTCCGCCAGCGCCAAGTACAAGAACGTCTCCGACCTGGTGAACATCCGTATGGAAGAAACGGAACAGGTTTCCGGATCAAACACCACTTATTCCTGTAAGTCCTCTGCACTGGCCGTCAACTACCAGATCGTGACTCCGGAAGAAGCTAAGCAGTGGCGCGCCCTCTTTGCCGAAAAGAGCGAGACCGTTATTGAAGAAGCTCCGGCAGAAGTCGCACCCACCGCAGTGCCCGAAAATCAGGATTACGAAAATACCGAAGCAGCTGAACAGCCTGCAGAAACTGAAGCCGCAACTAACGGTTTCTACGTAAGATAAGACGAAAGGAAGGTATTCACTATGAAAATCAAAGCTCTTTTACTCGCTGCTCTCAGCACTCTCATGCTTTCCGGTTGTGCACTGATCAAAAGCAACAACACTAAGGTTATCAGCCCCATCGAACCGGTAAGCAACGCCGCCTTCGAAGCTTACGGTAACGAACGTATCGATGTTCTGGGCATGGCAGCCACCAAGGCAGACGGTCCCTGCTCCGCTGTGGAATTCTTCAAGTTCATCACCAAGCTCTACCCCGATGCAGACGACATGATCAACGTCCACATGGAAGAAACCGAAATTACCAGGGGTTCTACCAAGACCTACAGCTGTAAGTACTCCGGTCTGGCAATCGCCTACACTCCGCTGACCCTCAACGAAAGCATCGCCTGGAAGAAGTCCGAACAGGTTGAAGAGAAGCCTCTTCCCGTAAAGACCGAAATCAAGGAAGTTCCTGTTCCTGCCTGCACTCCCTGCGCATGCGTTACTTGCGGATGCCAGCCCTGCAGCAACATCAACCCGAACAACTACTACAAGCCCGAAAACTAATCCTAATTCCAGATAGAGAGATATTCCCATGTCTAAAAAGATCATCGTTTCTACACTCCTCGGTGCAAGCCTGTCCTTTGCCACATGGGGATATTTTCCTCTGCAGGAATCGGATTCCGGTCTGCAAGTCAGAGCCAATCACTACATCGGCTTTGGCGATAGCGACACCCATTATTTCAATGCCGACGTCAGATACGTCTTGGGCACGTCTCTTGAAATTGCCCTTCTGAATGTCGGCTTCCAGATTTCAGACCCGAGTGGTCTACAGAATCCCGTGCTAAGCGCACGTTACCAACTAGGTGAAAAGTCTTTGGTGTTCGCAGAATATGCCCTGCCCATCGGTCTCGACGTAAGTAAATACAACGATGATTTCGAGACCCTAGCCAAATACGTCTACACAGGAGTAGCATCCTTCCTTCAACTGGGATATCAGCATGCTTTTGTCCTAAAGCCGCGATTCTCCTGGAGTTCCGAAATCGGGTACAAGATGTTCTTTAGCGAAAGTCTGGACGACGGCACCATAAACCCCGCTTCCAGAATCCATATTGCCACAGAACTAGATTTCAATTCCAAGCCCAGCTTCATCTGGTTTGCAGGAGCAAACCTGGAAATGCCAATTTCCTCATCAGAACTTGAAGACAACTACTACGGCTACACCTATACTTTAGATGATGACTTTAATATCGGTTTCAAGGTCTTTGGTGGAGCAAGTCTGGAACTGAGCAAGGGAATGTTCATACAGGAAGAAGTATCCTTTATGCTCATTCCCATCGGCGACACTTATACTGACAACGGACTCGCCTTTAAGACTAGCCTGAAATACGCATTCTAAATCTTATGATCAAGCACCTGATTTTCTTCATAGCCATTCTGCTTTTTTCGGGCGCTGCATTTGCAGACGGCCTTTGGGATGATGAGCCAGCCACATCTCTCTGGGATGATGATGGAAAGTCAGAGGCTCAACAACCCGCTGCACCCCAGCCTACCGTACAGCAACCTGCAATAGTACGGCTGCAGACGACGCAGCAACCGAATGCACAGCCAATCGTTCAGCAGCCAGTCGTTCAGGAAACAACGACTCCTCAACCCATCGCCCAGCCTCAATCTATTGAACAACCAGCGGAAATTCAGTCTCCTGAACCGCAACAGAATGACGGCTTTAATGAATGGGGACAGAACGACCAAATTACATTCGTGCCTATGGAAGACAATATGGTCGACCAGACTGCAACGACTCAAGAAGAAGCAGCAGCCCAGGCAGCCCCCGCCCCTGCAAAAGCGGAAAGTAAGTCAAGCATCAAAATTCACTGGATTCCGCTATCCATTTGCGCCGGAGTCACCATTGTCGGCGGAATCCTTGCATATGTATTTGACAACAAGGCAAAGACCGCAACAGAAGGCATCCCTGTAAACCACGGATCCTATCAACAAGCCTATGATGACGCAGGCAAATTCCAGAACCAACGAAACATCGCTATCGGAATTGCCGCAGCAGGTCTTGTGGGCATGGGAATCACTTTCCTCTTCTAAGGAGAATTATGATGAAGAAAATTTTCCTTACCGTACCTGTCATTGGTCTTATGGCCTGTACAGACTATCAGGCAAACTGGGAAGAATCCTGGAGTGCCCAGGATGCTGTCTGGCAGGAACAGGAATATCAACAGCAGCTCCAGGAACAACAACAAAACTTCGTCTGCAACGAAGGTGACGTTCAAATGGTTTCCGACTATTACGACACCGGATATGGCTACGAGTATATTACACGTAACTTCATATGTTACAACAACACCTGGAATGAAATCATCGATAATCCCCCTATCGAAGAACCGCCAGTTGAAATTCCGCCAACTGAAGAGGTTCCTCCAGAAGAGCCACCCTTAGAAGAACGCATCTGCAACGAGGGCGAGATAACATTTATTGACGGCGAAGAGCCACAATACTTTATCTGCATTAACAACGAGCGGATTCCTTACACGCCCAGTTCAAGCAGCGTGGCGCCCCCTCCCCCGGCATACATTGAAGGAACAAACGTCCTTTCCGGCGGAAACTTCCAGAAGACCTGCAGCACAGGCGACTGGGAAACAACCGTAAAAGAAAATCTAGGATCCATAAAGATTGGGCTCAGCAACAATGATGCCTGCGAGCTAAAATTCTCTACCGAAGAAACCATTGAAGGGGAATGGATTTTGCAGGCCTCCCATTCCGTAACACTCCATTACGGTTACGCTTACCAGATTATCATAAATGGCACGGCAGACATTCCTGCATTCGGTGCGTCAGCTTACGTAGAAATTTCCAGCGACGACAATAAGTTTATGGAATACGCCATAAATCTGAATTCCGAAGTTCAGACCTGGGAATCAGAAATCGTAAACTATTGCGATGCCTCCGAAACCGTAAACTTCACGATTAAAGGTGGAGCGGATTTATCCGGATTCGCCATCAGTAAAATTCAAGTCATTAGAAGACCCAGCAAATGCTAATCGATTAAAGGTATAATATGAAGATTAACAACTCGATATTAGTACCGTTTTCAGCAGCGCTCCTCCTGGCAGCCTGTGCCGATGACACTGTTTCTAACGACATTCCGGAAGCGGCAATGTCCATCTTGCAAAACGTAGAAGATTTGCCAGACTGTAATGCAGAAAACGCGGGTCACATGATTTATCTAAACGACTCCGCAGCCATTTTCTACTGTGCCAATAATTCCTGGTCAAAGTTCTCGGCCAAGGATGGTGTTGATGGCGTCAACGGAACAGATGGCGCCGGCTGCGCAGCTGTTCCCGTAGAAGAAGGTTTCAAGATCCTCTGCGATGGCGAAGTCATGGGAACCATCCTGAATGGCGAACAAGGCCCCAAGGGAGACCAAGGAAAAAACGGATCGATCTGTATCACTGAAGAAATTGAAAACGGCTACAAAGTTGTCTGTGACGGAGAAGTCGTAGGAACCCTGAGCAACGGAAAAGACGGAAGCGACGGGCAAGACGGAAAGGATGGATCCAACGGTAAAGATGGATCCAACGGGAAGGACGGTTCCATTTGCACGACACAGGAATCCGCAGATGGCAATGGCTACAAGATTTTCTGCGACGGAGAGGAAGCAGGCTACCTTTCTAATGGAACAAACGGCCTTGACGGCAAGAACGGAAGCAGTTGCTACGTCAAAGAGTTCTCCACCGACACCACTTCCGGCTACAACATTTTCTGCGGCGACGAACTTGCAGGCACTCTGTATAACGGTAAGGATGGCGCTAAGGGCGACAAAGGCGATACCGGTGAAAAAGGTGATGACGGAGACGTAGGCGAAAAAGGCGAAAAGGGTGACACCGGTGAAAAAGGTGTTGACGGAACCAGCTGCCGAGTTGAGGAGTTCTCTAACGACACCGCTTCCGGCTACAACATTTACTGCGGTACCGAACTCGCAGGCACTCTGTATAACGGCAAGGATGGAGCCAAGGGTGATAAAGGTGACACCGGTGAAAAAGGCGAAAAGGGAGAAAAGGGTGATACAGGAACAAACGGCACCAATGGAGCAGGATGCTCTGTCAAACCCAATACCGCTGAAAATGGCTACGACCTCATCTGTGGACAGGATTCGGTATTTATCGCTAACGGCACCAAGGGTGAAAAGGGCGATAAGGGTGACAAAGGTGATACAGGAGCAAACGGCACCAATGGAGTAGGATGCTCTGTCAAACCCAATACCGCTGAAAATGGCTACGACCTCATCTGTGGACAGGATTCGGTATTTATCGCTAACGGCACCAAGGGTGAAAAGGGCGATAAGGGTGACAAAGGTGATACAGGAACAAACGGCACCAATGGAGTAGGATGCTCTGTCAAACCCAATACCGCTGAAAATGGCTACGACCTCATCTGTGGACAGGATTCGGTATTTATCGCTAACGGCACCAAGGGAGAAAAGGGCGATAAGGGCGACAAAGGTGATGCAGGAACAAACGGCACCAATGGAGTAGGATGCTCTGTTGAACCCAATGCCACCGAAAACGGTTACAACCTCATCTGCGGAACCGATACCGTACTCGTAAAAAACGGAGCAAAGGGCGAAAATGGTGACCCCGGCGAAAAAGGCAACCCTGGCGAAGGTTGTACCGTTACAGAAGACTCAGAGAACGACGGATTCAACCTGACCTGTGGAGAGAACACCGTATTCATCAAGAACGGAACAGCGGCCTCCTCTATTGATCCTAGCGACCTTAATACAATCATTGAAGCACTAAAGGTCTACGACACAAGTGCTCTAGGTGAATGCGGAACCGAAAACAATGGTGACTTAAAATATGAGGAACTCTACAATTATCTCGGTACGAGTCACAGCTACTGGCAATGTTCCGCAAACGGCTGGGTCAGCGTCAATAACAATCAAGCAGAAGACTTCGACTTAAGCCTGCTGGGAACCTGCGATGCAGAAAATAGCGGATCTTTCGTTACCAAAAAGATATGCAGAATTGATTCGTATGACGGAAGCAACATCTGCAAATCTACCTGGGTATGCCAAGGCAACAGCGAAGACGGATGGAATTTCCGCTTGGCCGAAGGTATCGAAAACTACCTAGAAGCTAGTTGCACAGAAGCAAACACAGATACTGAAATAGAAAAAGATTCCTACACTTATAAATGCAATGGGACTCACTGGCAATTGGCAATCACTCCAGGTTTGTTCACCGATACCCGTGACGGCAGCACTTACACCACTGCAACAATAGGTACACAAACCTGGATGACTCAGAACTTGCGTTTCGCAAACAATACAGCAACGCCCAATCTTGTTGGTTCCTATACAGATTATGATGGTACTGAACACATTGATGTAAATCTCTTCTCCGCTCCCGAGAAATGCTCTGGAGATAATGAAGAATGCATCCAGGAAAACGGTTATCTCTATAGTTGGACTGCAGCAAACAACCTGAGTGCCGAAGATTGCAAGGATCAATCATGCGCTCCCACAGGAAGCACCCTGGGAATTTGCCCCACAGGATGGCATATCCCCACAAAGGCAGAATGGCAAACCCTAATTTCTTTCATCGAAGCGCATAACGGCAATGAAGACGTCTACGAAAGTCTGCTTTCTGAAAATGATGGAGGAAAGGACTTCGTTCACTTCAACGCCGCAAAACTTGGCTACTTTGATGAATACGAACAGGATTACAGGGCATCTGGTGAGGCAGCACTCTTCTGGACTGCCGATGAATTCAATGACATGCTCTCTTACTACTTTGGTGCAGGCGAAATCGGGCTCTGCGGAGAAGATGTACTCTCAGCAACAGGAGTTGACTGTAGCGGTCGTAGCATTTCCGTCTACTACAAGATGAAACAATTCAGCGTCCGTTGCGTCAAGGACAACTAAACTGAAAAAAAATAGACAGTAAAAAAGTCCTTCGGTCAAACCGAAGGACTTTTTCCATTATGAAATAATTATCCGAACAAGTTCGGGAAATTCGTGGTTACGCGTTTTGTGCCAAAACGCTCCACCACTCACCAGAAATTCTTTCCTTCTGGACGGTGAAGCCGGCTTCTTCAAACCATTTCAGGATGTAGTCCTTTTCGGTCAGGAGCTGGCCGGAAATGATGATCTGGCCACCGGGAGCTAGCAGGTCTTCCATGTCGTCGCGCATGGGCCACAGTTCGCTGCGGATCATGTTGCAGAGCAGCACGTCGAACTTTACGCCATCCTTGAAGGAATCCAAAAAGCCCAGCACGCATTCGCTGTGATCAAAGCCGTTACGTTCAAAATTTTCGGTAATGCAGGGAATAGTCAGCGGATCGATTTCGGTTCCTACGGCAAGCTTTGCACCCTTGCGGCGGGCGAACATAGCCAGGATGCCAGTACCCGTACCGATGTCCAGAACGGTCTTTCCGTTGAAATCGATTTCTTCCATCAGATGGGCGCAGCTGCTGGTGGTATCGTGTTCGCCGGTACCGAAGGCGGTCTTCGCCTCAAGTTCCAGAACAACGGTCTGCGGATCTTCGGGAGTATATTCAACCCAAGGCGGACGCACCACCAGATGGGGGCTCACGGAAACAGGCTGGGCACGGTCACGCCACCACTTGTCCCAATCCTTGGCTTCTTCTTCGGTGACTTCAAAATGATACTGGGGGAACTCGGCCACAATACGGTCGCGTTCTTCCTTATCGCCGGTATAGAAGCAGAAGTCGGTACGACCATCTTCCACCGGATCCAATTCTTCGAGAGTAGCAACACCGGCTTCAAAAAGCAGGTAGCTTGCGATTTCATATTCTTCTACCGGGCAGTAGCCCTGTGCCTTATACCAAGTATCAATTTTCTGCATGGTTAAAATTTAATATTTTTTCGTCAATGCTTTACATCCACCAATATCCCGACTGGACTAACTTCCGTTACAACCACCAAAGTGTTGCCGACGCTCTGGGCCAGACCCGATTTTTGGAGGGTAAGCTGGTCGGTACCGCAGACCTGGTGAGTTCATCAGAAGAAGAAACGTCCATTCTTGCACAGGACATTGCCGCCAACTTTTCACTGGATGGATACGTCCTCGACGCAGAACAGATAAAGCAGGAAATCGCAAAGAGAAATGGCGCCGTAGACGCCGTCCGAAATATTCTGGGCGCGCTGCAGAACGCAAACTCGCCTCTTACAGAAGACCGCCTTTTCGCATGGCATGCCGCCATCGGACAAAACAAGGTCCGCAAATTCCGCAGCAAGGAAAGTTCGATCCGCTTTCAGGACGGCGATAAGAACCGCACTTTCGTCGGCGTGAGTCCAGACCGTATCCCCCACGAAATGGAACGTTTTCTGAACTGGTTCGAGACCGCCTCTGTAGACGGAGCCATCAAGGCAGCCATTGCCCAGTTCTGGTTCTTGACCATTCGACCTTTTGACGACGGCAACGGACGAATCGCCCGCACCCTCAGCGCCATGCTGCTGGCCCGCAGCGAAGAAACCGCCCGATGCCAATACCCGCTGAACAAACTTTTCGCAGAACACCGCGACGAATACAGGCGCATTCTATCCCAAGCCCAGGCAGGCAACGGCGACCTTACGGAATGGATTCTATTCTTCCTTAAAAACTTGCGCGACTCCATTGAAAGACGTCTGACAGAACTTGCGCCAGCATTAAAGAATATGCAGGTCCGTCTGAAGTTCAGCCAGATGGACTTCACCCCCCGTGAAAGGCGTTTACTTGAAGCAGCCCTTTCAGGCGCATTGAGCGTTCCTTTTTCAGTCAAGGAAGCCGCAGCCCTTACAGATGTAAGCCACGACTCCTCTTTGCGAGACATTCAGTCCCTAATAGAAAAAGGCGTTTTCAAGGCCGAAAAGAAGGGCGGACGTAGCCAGCGCTATTCCCTTTTTTAATACCCTTTTTAGTTAGACGTTCTTCTTTTGCAGTCACACCAAAAAAAACTGCAATTCCAGTATACAATTATAAAACTCAAAACGATATACTCTCGTGGGGAGGGGATCCCCGTTCTAGGTTTTCAGACAGGGTTATATCAAGGGTTTTATGACAGTCAACACAAACAGCAACATCAGCAGCACCAAGTACTTCAACAACATCCATTCCAAGCTGGAAAAGGGCGGCGAAATCAAGCGCCCGGATCCGGTAGTCTTTTCATCACTGAAAATTCTGGAGTACTGGATTCGAATTCTGCAGCAGAATCCCGAATGCATCAACACGTCCGTGGCCATCCGCCTCATGGACGAATCCCACACCATGAAGTTCACGGAAGACGTGGTCAAGATGTTCATCCCGTTGCTCAAGAAGAAGGGATCCAAGGCAAAGAATTCCAGGAAGAAATCCGATGCCGAAGCACTCAAGGCCCTGCTCAATTCAGACGCAGATGACGACGATGACGATGACGGTTTCCGAACCGACATTTGCAGCGGAACATTCCTCCGCGCCATCAAGCGATTCGTCGATGAAGACAAGCCCGATTGTCATGTCAAGGCGGTAAACAACTTGCTGAAGGTCATCAGCAATACGGATTCCGACGACATGCATCCTACTCTTTTCCAGGAACTGCAGCGTACCATCGGCGAACATTTCACCAATTATGCCATGAGCACTATCAAGAAGGGCGTCAAGAAGAACGATTCCTCTTTTGTAAGGGTCCAGAAAGTCAAGGATACTTATCGCCTTAACGATGATGAGTTGGAAATGCTTTTGTACCTCTGGCTCCGCGACAGCCCGGATCTTGAAATCCAGGAATCGGAACGTTCCATTTTGCGTCACCGCCGTTTCCGCGACAACGACAACAATGTGAATAGCCTCATGAACATCGCCCGCGCCACCGGTTTCTCGACGGAGCGCATCACGGAACTTCTGGGAAAGAACAGCGCCCTGAGCCGATTGAATTTGCTGAGCGACAACCTGGATTTGCCCAACGAAGTTTGCAAGTATCTGAGCGGCTACAGCGATGGTGCCCAGATGAAGGCATTTTCTGCAGCAGAACCGGCCACCGTCAGCTTTGAACAGCTCCAGGGCAAAAACCCCGATGCCCGCCTGCTGTTGACCATGCTCAAGAACCATGACCGAAAAAGCCCGCTGAACGTCTTGCTGTACGGTGTTCCCGGCACCGGCAAGACAGAGCTTGCAAAGGCTTTAGCCGCAGAGCTCAAGGTCCCCCTTTGGGAAGTGAGCATCGACGTGGATGACGAAGAAATCGGCGGACGCCGTCTGGATTCCCGCAACAACAATCTTCTGCAGTACCGCCTTCGTGCCGTCACCCTGGCCGACTGGCATTGCGAAAAGAATCCTGGAATTATCCTGGTAGACGAAGCGGACATGGTGCTGAATTTTGGCGAAAAAGGTTCACTGAATCACTTCTTTGAAACATTGCACACACCCGTCATCTGGATTTCCAACAAGACGGGATTGGTAGAAGACAGCACCCGCCGACGCTTCGACTTTTCCATGGCATTCAAGCCTTTGGCAAAAGATGAACGTCTGAGCGTCTTGAATTCCGTTTTGAAAGCCCAGGAAGCAGAAAGCCTGCTCACCGACGAAGAAAAGCTGAAACTTGTGGTGGAATATCCTGCCATGGCTGGCGGCCTCACCTTGGCCGTACAGCGCACCAAGAGTCTTATAGACTGCGGAGCCACCGGTGCTGCAGACAGCTACAAGACGGTCGCCAGAATTCTCAAGGCACATACACAGCTCATGGGAATCCGCAATGGAAACTTGAAGGACGTCGAAAGCCATGCTCCCAACTACTCCCTGGAAGGTCTGAACATCGAAGGTTCCACTCAAGAAATTATGGAAGTGGTTCACAACTACGATCAGGTCTGGAACACCTTGGAAGAAGATGACGCGCCCAACTCCCTGAACATCCTGCTTTACGGTCCTCCGGGAACCGGCAAGACAGAATTCGTTCGCTACATGGCCCGCGCCCTCGGCCGCAACCTGATTATCAAGCGCGCCAGCGACCTGCTTGGAATGTTTGTAGGTCAGACCGAAGCCCAAATTGCCGCCGCCTTCGAGGAAGCCAATCGCACCAAGTCCATTCTGTTCTTCGATGAAGCAGACAGCCTGCTGAATGACCGTGCCGGAGCATTCCAGAACCACGAAGTCAGCAAGGTCAACGAACTGCTGACCCAGATGGAAAACTTCAAGGGAATCTTTGTGGCGGCCACCAACTTCGAAAAGCATCTGGACCCGGCAAGTTCCCGCCGTTTCGCCCTGAAGCTGGGTTTTGATTACCTGAAGCCCGCCGGTGTACGTCACATCTGGAACGTCTTCTTCCCGGATACCGTCTGCCCCGATTCCGTGGCACAGATTCCCATGCTCACCCCCGGCGACTTCAACGCCGTCAACGGACGCCTTCGCTACTTCCCCACCAGCAGCAAGACTCCCGACCGCATCGAAGCCGAACTCCGCAAGGAATTGCGCTGCAAGGACGACAAGGCCGGAAGAACCATGGGGTTCTAACCCACCCCTACCATTGACAACACGGGGGCAAGCCCCCTGTTGCCACCCCATCCACAATTGTCATCCCCCGCCCCTGTTGTTACCCCTGCACTCAATTGTCGTCCCCGACACTCAATTGCCGTCCCTGACACGACCGTTATCATCCCCGATACGACCATTGTCATCCCCGCGAAGGCGGGGATCCCGCATCTCCATATAACCTCCTAGTGCAAAAGGCCCCGCAGAAGAAATTCTACGGGGTCTTTCACATCTTTAAGGCTCGAAAAGGTCCTTTGCAGTAACCTCGGAATGCAGCAATGAACTATGGTTGTTTTTCAAGACGCCATCAACGGTCACAAAGGTATGCACAAGGCTTTTACGGGTTTTTGACACGGCCTTAAAGACCAATGCTCGGGTTCTCAATTTTTCAGTATATTCCTTGCTAATTGTGTATTGACCGTCTGTAAACTTGATTTCGCAAAGATGGATTATCTTGTCAACTCGATCAATGAGCAAATCAATTTGAGTTCCACTCTCATTTTCGTTCGTCGGCGCATAGCGCCATGTACTCACCGATGTTGCCATTCCCAAAATACCGAGAGCCTTCTTTATCTGCCTAAGGTGAAGCAGGCAGACCTGTTCAAAAGAGAACCCTCGCCAGGAAACAACGGACGCGTCATTAAAATGATGCAACCAAAAATTTTCATCCTTCGTGTTATTTGTTTTTACAAACTTGTAGTAAAACAACGTATAGAAATCAACCAATTTGTAAGTTGCATCCTTGGTGTTTTTTCCGAATTGGGATACAGACATTACAAAATCAGAACGCTCAAGGTTTGAGAGAATTTGCGTTAGTCGCCCCCCTGTAACACCCGTGATTTCTGCAATTTCTTTTTTTTGCAGGCCCTTCCTTTTTTGCGCAAGAGCTTCTACCACTGCAACATACTTGTCGGCACTGTTAAAAAGTGCCGTGTAAAGTTCGTCAAATTCCCGCTGCAGGCTAGAACCATTTTTAAACATCAATTGATTGATATTCTGTTCTAGACTTAGAACAGGATCCAATAAGCTCAGATAAAATGGTACACCGCCAAAAGTCATGTAGCACTGGACAATCTGATAGTCGTCCCAGTCAAACCCGCGGCTCTGTAAGTACAATTTGCACTCATGCAATGTGAACGGACTCAAATGGATCTGCCTTGTGATTCGATTGTGAAGTCCTCCCTGATTTTCTACAAGGTTATTCACCATCCATGAAGATGACGAACCGCATGCGATCAAGACGATGTCGTCACGGAATGCGACCCAGGAATTCCAGAAGTACTCAAGCGCCTGTACAAAACCGGACTGCTTGTTATCAATCCAAGGCATTTCATCAATGAAGATCACCTTCTTTTGGGAATCGCATTTTTCAAGGTAGCCCTCCAGCAAGCGAAACGCTTCCATCCATGAAGACGGAACCGCACAAGTTTCTTTGGAAAATCTGGATAACTCGTCGCTGAAGTTTTTCAGCTGCACAGCTGTGGAACAATTCCTGGCCCCCACAAAGCGGAAATCGTAAGAATCGTTGAAGTAATTGCGAATTAGCGCAGTCTTGCCAACCCGGCGACGGCCATAAACGACCACGAATTCGGAGCGGTCCGACTCCATGCACTTGGTGATTTCTGACTTTTCATCAATACGGCCAATAAACTCCGCCATACAACCTCCACAGAGAATTATTTCCAAATCTACATAATTTCACATAGTTTTGGTAATAATTCTATAGAATAATTTCCAAATCTCGGTATTTTACCCCACTTTTGGAAATTATTCTCCTATTTCAGCCTTTTTAGGGACTTACCAGCCCAAATATTCCTTAATCTTTTCGAAGATTTCACGATGATCACTAATCGGGAAACAACTTGATGGGTGTTTCATACACCAAATAGGGCACTGGCGATAGCCATCCAGGGTAAACAAGTGTGCCCGCTTCGGAAGCTCCCAAATCTGCTTACGGTCTTCAGGAAGCCACGTCCACTCCAATTTACTGTAGCCCCAGCCAATCACCAAATCCGGTTTCAACACATCCAGAACTTCACCCAAAGCCTGCCGGGATAAAGCAACCAATTCTGGAGTAACCTTATCCTTTGCACGGTGGTTACCTTCGCCAACTGATCTCTGGAAGAAATTATAGAAAGCGACATCCTTATAAGCCAAATAGGAATTTGCATCAGCAACAGGCGCAATCACACGTGCCGTATTGTCGTGACAGCGCGCCCAATCCGGGATGGATTCTCCCCTTGACTTACAGCCCATATAGAAATCCTCTACCACCTCGATGGTCCATTCCCGGTAGCTGTTGTTGGAATCCGGGCCATAATGAGATTCGCCAAGAACCAGAATTTTATGAGGCGCAGAAAGATACCCCTGCCCCACATAAGGGTAGAAATTTACAGCCTTGGCGTGAGCAAAAAGACTGGCAACGTTCGATATGGAAAACATGGTAAAATTTCCTTGAGATTGAAAAGGATGTATTTAATCATTCTTTCACGTCAATAAACGTTTTAATAGCAACGTTTCAAATAATGTTAGTTGTGACACTATCAAATGCAGCACCAACTAAGCCTCCAAAAAACGGAACCAATTTTACAAGATTAACAAGTCCCTTCTGTCCAACAGCCTTGTTTACACTTGAGATAACGCCGCTTGGAATTCGACAACTTAGCGAAGTTCCTACATTTTCTGCAAGCTTCACACCAATAGGTTTTACAAGATTAGAAACCCCTTTCTCAACTAAACAAGCAAATACCAATGATTTAACACGATCATCTTTTAAATCATAGCCTTCTATATGAGCGATTGCAGCAATCATTCTAATCTGAAAAACATTACACAGGCAACATCCGTAGGAATAGTAACAGGAATTGTAATCAATCCTCCCATTTCCATTACGAAACCCGACATTGCTGCCTTAGAATTTTGCCAACGAACTAATGATTTTGCAGCTTCAATTTCATTTTTATTGTTGACAAATACAATTCTGCCTATGATCGAGCTAATTCCATTCCTAGAATTTTTCTCCAACAGCCAAATCGTAATTGGAATCCAAGAACTTCATTAATTTACCGTCTTGCTTCCGATACATGGAAACCTTCCTAGATAAAAAAATGCTCATTGCAGAACAAAACCAAGCATCTATCGTTGTAGCATCACACGAGCATCTATACGGAGGCTAAAAATATGGGGGGAGGGAGAAATGTAAGTTCACTGTCAAATAAAACCATTGTTTTGGACGGCGATACTACACGAATATGCGATTTACCCACAAGAACTCGCGTGGTTAAAAAGAAGAAACCAAAAAATCCTACTGGATTCAGATATCGGATAGGCAGTTTGCCAATGAATACAATTTATGAGGACGATTCCAATGCAAAAGGCCAAGGATATCGAATTTGTGATTTGCCTATAGACGAAGATGATGTTTAATAAATATTCGTTCTTCATTGACGATTAGCTTGTTGACCCATTTTTTGCATGAAAGCGGCTTTTTTGAAATCAAACCCCTTAATAGAAATTCCAAAATCTAACAAGGAGTATAAAATGCAGAAAAATAGCATAAATGCCTACTATAACCACGACGGATCACTCAACAATTACCCAAACCAATGTAATTTTTTTAGACTTGTGAGCAAAAAACTAGATGTAGGCTCTTTGGAATGTATCGGTGAATTTTACGCAAAAAGCAACATAAAAAATAAGGGGCTTGCACGCGGTTTTAAGCCCGACGATCATGCCTATTGTTCTTTCAACCTAACAAATTACAAACTTGTTCTGCAAGTCCCAACCACTCCGGCTGGGGGGAGCATCAGAATAGGAATCATAAAAATCAATCCTAATGATAAATCCGAACGATTGGATATTTCACAAAAGGACATTAACATCATCCAGCAATCATTTCCTAACGCGATAGAAGAGGTATGGCAGAACACACGTTTTATGATTTTGCAGACAAGCGTGAGTTCTGAAAAATGGAATGAGATAGAAAGCTTGGAAGCCCTGGCGAACTATCTCGTTACACATTTACATAGGGCTTTTCTTGTGATGAAAAGTCTAGAACAGTGAACATACCGGGACAATAAACATTCCGGTGCGGTGGATTCGCCAATCCGGAAAATAGAAATTTTCTATTCGTAGATCTTTTATTTGGGGTTAAGTGTCAAAAGGATACCTGAAAACAGGTATCAGTAAATTGCGGTTGCTCGGATTACAAGCATCAACTTCTGATTTTATCCATCAGTTCAAAAGTTTACATCAGCCGAAGTGACATTAATTTGCACTACTTCAGCCAATTTTCCTTCAAAAACTTCACAAAGAACCGACAGCTGGTAAGCCCCTTGAAATAATCCGGGCGCTCTGCCATGTTCCAGTGCGGGCTGGAAGGATGGTTCACATATACATACTTGCAATTCATACGGTCTGTATAGTGCCAAAGCTGCCCGCCAAAATACTTTGGATAATCATCAACTTCCGCGCAATTCACCACAAGACGACTAGTCATGATTACAATGTCCGGATGCGTAGCCTCCAGAACATCAATGAAGTTTCTAATCGCATACTCGCGATCCTTGGCTGTCAACACATTCGCAATGGAATCACCCTGTTCCTCCGCAGGGCGCAAAAAGTAGTTGTAGCTAGCCACTTCGTCAAATGCGTTTTCACCTGCAAAAGGAGCAACAGACTTTAACGCAGAATTCAACGTTTTGCAATAGCTACCACTGAGCCACTCGCGGGTCCCACGAGTATTGCACCACCCCTCCTCTACCTCGGTAAGAGTCGGAGAACCGGAATACCACCCGTCAACATCACGCTGTACAGTGGAACCCGCAGGCAAGTAGTGGCTTTCGCCAACCAGCAACAACTTCTTATGAAGCGCAGACTCGTAGTTGCGACCAACAAACGGCTTCATATACGGATGCGTCTGGTAGAAGGGGATGGAGTTTAAAGAAGTTTCGATAGTGGATAGTGGCATGGTTATTTATTTTCCCAACTTCTGAGATTTAAAATATCACCGAACTAATTTAATGTCACAATCGTCAGATCATCATCAATTTCGTCAAGCCGTACAAAATTCAAAGAATCCTTTTTTCGATAAAGTTTTTCTTTTTTTGTGTTCTCAGAAACAGACTTAAAACATTGACGCAAATAGGCTATATGCACAACACATGGAATAGTCACACGGTAGGCTGGTCCCGCCAAATCAGTAAGAGTCAATAAGAGTGTAGCCGCCCATCCAATTGGCCCCAGAAAAACACCAGCGGCACGACCGAGAACCTGAGCCGTCGCATATTCTATCCCCAACTTTCTGGCCAAAGACAATGTCGCCCAAAATCCCATTGTTCTAAAAGCAAGGCCACCCATCACCCCCACAAGAACTTGACTTAACAACATGCCCCCTCCCAAAAGCGAACCAAAATCCTCGCTCGGTTCAAATTCTTTAAGAGCTTCCTCCATTTTTCTTTTTTCTTCAGGTTTCGCTTTATTATAAGCCTCATCAATAATATGAGCCAAAAGCTTCTGCTCTACGGTCTCAACATCATCCTTTTTTTCAAATTTTACATTACATCGTCCAGCCACATCCTTAACAACTTCGTCGTAAGCCGGTCCATCACAGCCATCCGCATCTTTACTTCGAATCAAATTACAAATGGAATTGCCCCCCATTTCCCTAATTTCATTTAAAATTTTTACGGCAAATTGGCGACGATTAAGCTCAACCTTTTTGACATTATTCGTAAAACTTTCATTCAAATACTTCACGAGAAGTTCAAGATCTTCTCGTGAAGCGTGTTCTAAAATGAATTTTTCGTCAAAATTCATCTATTTTCCTTCTCTTTGAAAAGCAATTTTTTGAGCTTCTGCGTCAGAGAGACCAGGATTCGCTTTCTTTTCAATTTCTGCGATAGCTGTCTGGGCTTCTTCTATCTTACTTAAAGAGCTTTCCTTGCCTTTCATGTATTTACCAATGGTTTCTATGCGATCATCATGGAGATACATTTTCAAAAGGTTCGACATCACAGGTACTGTGTCAACAGTCAACAAACCATCCAAAGGATTCTTGAGAAAAACCTCCAGGAAATCTTCAACTTGAGGCATTTTTTCCACCAAAGCTCCCACCAAAGCCTGCGTAGCCGCAACCAACTGTTCGCTTTCAGAATGCTTTATTGAGTCGTCAAGATTCATTTCCCCTAAACGATTAAAATAGTCTTCAAAGCTTTCTTCTCCGTCCATTTTCAAACCTTTCTCCCGAGCCTGAAGAAGGCGCTCTCCGAGCATTTCGATTTGGCCATCCTTAAAGTTGATTCCAAATTCATCAAGAACACCCTTTATCGCCCCTCCAACAGCCTTCACGGCATAAGGTGCAAATTCGGCAACAGCAAGCATCAAAGCTTGCTTTCCCACTTCAATTAAAATAGGTGCTAAAACAGCAGGAAACATAATTTACTCCTTGTTAAAAATTAAATTTTTCAGTTTTGTCAAATCCTTATCCAAAAACCATTTATCTGGATTTTTTTCTAATATAACCTCATAGAAACATGAAAGCTGTTCATCCAAAAAATTTTTTGGGATTTCCCCTGTTTTCACATTTTCAAGAAACCGAGCATACGAAGCTTTTTGTCCAGAAACAGTTTTTACAACTCTAGTCCACATTTGTGACAAATCACATTTAAATTCTTCCGCACATTCACTCAAGCTCTTTTGAAAATTTTTCCAACAAGATCCATCTCTGCTGAACGAGTAATAGTTTCCGCCAACAAAATGCTTGCGAATTTCACAATCAAACATCTTACAAAGTTTCAGAAAATTTTCAGAAACTATAAAATCCGACTTATGTTCTTCCCAACGGGATTTGAGTTTTTTATCATCAATAAGATTATCAGAAGTCGAAGTCAACTCTGTAATCTTAACTCGAATTGGTTCATCTGTATTTTCTGAAAAAACAACCGCTTCACCAACGCCAAGATTAGAAAGGAACATTTTTTGGTCATCTTCCATCATCATGGTATCACCAACAACATCCTTATCATCTCGGGCAAATATACGATGTATAATTTTCGTATTTGTATTCTTCAAAACCTCAACAGCCATTTTATTCGGAATTTGATCCGCAATAATCAATCCTTCGCCATACTTTCGGACTTCCGCCAACATATCAGAAAACATCTCAACAGACGACTTCTTTGCACCAGAGTCGCCATAGTCCACCTTTGACAGCAATCGATGGGCTTCTTCTACCAAAGTCAAATGTCTAAAGGACTGATTCTTTTTATAACGTTCTCGGACAAGGATGGTCAAGCGACTCAATATAAGCCCCATAAACAAAGCTTTATCCTCAGGAGAGCGCAGTTCTTCCAATTCAAGAATAACTTTTTTATCAAGAAGTTTATCCATATCATAGGATACAGCGCAGTCAAACATAGCTCCTTTGGATCCCACAGTCAAATTAGACAGGCGACTTACCAATGACCCTATATAATTCTGCTTTAATTCTTGACCAAAACCCTTTTCCTCAACAACCTCTCCCAACTTTTTGATAAGCGTGCTTATTCTTGGGAAGCATTTACCGCTACCATCATAAGGATCAACCTCCTGATCCGCCTCATATTTGGAGGTGTTTACATTCCATCCTCCATCACTATAGCACTTATACATCGCCTCTTCCAAAATTTGAGGCATGGAAGCCTCCATCGGGAAAGCCGCAGTGAAAGTCGCCTTCAACATATCAACATGAGATGAAATGTTTTCCCCTTTAATCAGTTCAAAGGGATTTAAACGAAAAGGCACCAAGTTTTCATTTCCCACAGTAAAGACAAGTATGTCCTTCGCTATTTCAGCAACCTTTTCGTTTTCAATAAGCCCCCTATACTCAGTTTTCGCAGGTTCAACAACAATAAAAGGCAAGTCGGAGCCTAACAACAAATTTTGGCAAGTCGTTGTTTTTCCACTTCCTGTCACACCCGCGATAAAAACATGCTTCATCAGGCTCTTCTTTTCAATCGCAAAAGGAAGATTTTTTTCACTATTTCCATTTTGAACGATACAGCCCAAGTCAATACGACTATTCTGATCAAAAGCATTTTTTGAAGGATTGATGTTCAATCCAAAATCAACACTCTTCACAACCTTTATCCCTGCAACTTCCTTCATAGGAAATCCCATATAGAGGGATAGCTCTCGTGAATTCAAATATGTCGCAATAGATTGTTCTCCATTCCTTGAATAAGGTCTAGAAAATAAAGTATAAATTTTTAAATCTTCTTTTTTATAATCGCACGCAACATCAAACGCTGATTTGCAATGACCTAAAACTTCTTTCGTCCGCTCTTTTCTTTCTCTTGGGCTAAGTTCACTTCTTGAATCTAGGCCAACATGTGTTAACGGACTTATCGATATTTGATCCCCCTGAAAGATGGATTTTATGTTTGAGCATAGCCGTTCAAACATCATCGGATTTTCGGCAGAGTAGTATACGGAAGTTTTAAACATCCCTTTAGCCAAGCCTAGTCTAAGACGATTCAAAAGGCTTTCATCACCGTCCTTGATAAACTTTTTTATTTCCTCAAGGCGTTCATCCTTCTCTTCAATACTCATCTCCCGCTGAACATCAGAGGCGACAGATGTCTCTTTTATTTCGAGGTTTTCTTTTCCTTTTGTTCGACTTCTTCGTTTTCCTTTTTCCATCGTTTCCGATGCTAAATATTCATTCCTTTCAGTTTTACTCCAAGAGGAAATACATTGACGTTCCTTACGATCATCGTAGTTTTCACGATCAGTAATGGAATTTTCAGAATCATTTGCACTAAGCTGTCTATCTATTCCTCTATGATCGCTGTGCTTTACGGTCTTTTGTTTTTGCGCCTCAACCGATTCGTCATCCTGAAATCGTTTTTCATTCCGATTAGAAGAATTCGCAAATTCTTCATCACTCGAGGAATTTCGAGTTTCATTTTCGAATTTTTGGGAATTTGAAGCATTGACTCGAATACTCTGAGTGGTGCGGGTGTCATACCGATTCACAATTCCCAAGACATCAAAAGTCTCATCTATCAATTTGACAATTTCTTCTCTAGAAACAACTTCGCAAACAATTTCCACCCTCCAATGAAATTTTCGGCCATCCGACCCAGAATTCATGGAATTTATTAGTCGATCTACACCTTGGTATTCTATTTTATCGTTTGTTTTTACTTCGTTAAAAGATGGTACTCCAACAATGGCTCCTACATATTCCAAACCATCGGCATCAAAAATCTCTTTTACATCCTCCACATTCATTTCCTGCATCTCGCAGCCATTGAAATTGCCTTTCACCATAGAGGCTAGCTGACTTCCGTACTCATGGGGATGCAAGTTACTAGAATCTCTTTTTACAACGCCCAGATACAAGGATGCCGTAGAATCTTTACCATCAAGGATATACACCAAGTTATAGTCATGATTATCCACAGCGGCAAGAACATTTTCAAATGCTTCCCTACTAGGAAAATCACTTTCCATAGACACACTAGTGATTTTATAAAAATGACAATCCTTCGCCTCAACGAAATCGTTGCAAGGAGAGAGAACATCATACTTTCGTTCGTTCCACTGAAAGTCATAAACTGCATCAATAAATTGATTCGCTTCTTTTGACATCAAATTAGCGTTCATACTTGGACCATCATTCATGCAACATTTTAAGTACAGATTTCGCTTCCTGTACATTATCGGAAACATCGACAATTACACCAATCAATCCAGACCCCTTCCGCCCACAATGGCAAATCAGCATTCCACCACTTCTAACGGAAACTCTATTTTTACTACCATCCAAACGTTCAAACTCAATATAAGCTTCACCCGGTTTTATTATGCATTCTGATTGTATCAACCACTTATAGTTCTTGTAACCAGGTTCACAAATTATTTCTTCCCATTTTTTAAACGTCGCATGATAGCATCGGTTGCATTTTTTTAATACCTCAACAAAAATTTCCCCACTAAAATCAAATCTTTTTTTCAAGCAAGTATTCCTTAAGCCGAATGAATTTTTCAATTCGTTAATTTCACTTTGCAAGCGATTTTTTTCGTCTCTCAAATTATTTTCTTTTTTTCGAGCCATTTGTTCAGATTTGGACTTTTCCCCTTGCGACGTCTTCATGTCTGATTCTAAGTTTTGAATTTGTTTTTGAGCATCAGACAGCCGATTTTGCAAGTTTTCTTTTTGAATCTTCAAGTCGTGTACATTCTTTTTAAAATTCAAACATGTCCTTACAAGATCTTCCCCTTGACAATTTTCAGAATCGTTATTAGAAATAGAGCATATCAAGTTTAACCACTCTTTTGAAAGACTCCAAAAAGTTTTGCAGCCATCAATATTCTTAAAGTCGGAATATTTTTCTTGCGGCACATCAGAAATATTCAAAACAAAAATGGAAAACGGTTTGTCCTTGTATTCTCGCGACAAGACTTCATCTTTTAACGCTTGTAATTCTTTTAATTCTGGACGAACTTCACCACGAACTGGTATAGATTCTATATTTTCGCAATCTCGATCTATCTTGAAACATTGAAAATAATCATCTTTCAATACCACAGCAACTTGATCCATAAAAACAAACCTCTTGTTTACTTATTTATAAAATATATTCAACAATTCTTCTTTCGTCTTAATCATTACAGAGTCCTTTTTTAATTGTATAAAATGTTCTTAAACCTCGAGTTATATTTGTTTCATTTTTTTTCTTCATCTTTAGTTCAATGGCTCTAGTGTGATCAGAGCCACACTTAGGACAAGGATAGTGCTTCCAACGAGCTGCAACTGGAGGTGCAATCACATCTCCGTAAATCACCACAAAGCGGTGTTTGTAAGCCTCACATTCCCTTTCGCCTGGAGTGCCTAAGCCGTACGGCAATTTAGGAGACCTAGAAAACCATTTTTTTCAGCTTGTTAAAAATAACCATTTCCACCCCTTTTCAAACAAAATACATTCACCCGATTTCGTTACATACCATTTTTCGCGATCATTCATTCCAGCTTGTAATAGCATCACCAACAAAAAAAGGGCATGAGCCGAAGCGCCGCCCAATCAGAGGTTCTGGTAAACCTGTACGCGGAGACGCAAACGGCTCACACCCCCAAGCGAGGTGTGAGCGTCCGCTCCAATTCCTGCGTACCTAAAATTTACCAGATTTCTGATTGAGGAATAAGAGCTATAGCTCAAAAATCTTTTATGTCAATTTGTTCGACTTTTCCTTGCGTTTTCTCCGTGTTAAATTCGAATTCTTTCTGACGTCATTCCCAAACATAATAAATAAAAACGCCAAAAATTAACGAAAAAAAACACTTTTTTCTAAAAAGTCCTAAATCCGGCATTTGCGGGCGGTGAAACCCTTATTACTTTTCACGCGCCCCGTTTGTTGCGAAAATTTTACACTTCAAGGTGGTTAAAAACTACAACATAGGTTCGTGGGAGCCCTTGTCTGAACGTCTAAGGCAGCTAATGTGCGTCATTGCCCAAATCGAGGGAAATGATAATCCGCAATGCTTACAGGTGTATTTCGGTTTCTCTGAGCCTTCATAAACCTGATGGTTTCCACCTTTTACAGGGTGGTTCAGACACCGTGCATTGCTCAGGGCGAATACGCTCGGAAACGAGAGTCCACAAAATTTGCAATAAAACTTGGCCATGTACATTTTCCTTTTTTCAACATAATATAGATGAATTATGTAAAAAATATATAGACAAATTTTGACACAATCAAAAATGTATATTTGGTCAACGTAGCCCTATGTATCTTCTTGAATATTCCTTAATCGTTTTTCCAGCAATCTTTCTGATGGTGTTCATCTACATGATGGAACCTCTCAAGAAAGAACCGAAGTTCTTGCTATTGGCGAGCTTTGGATTAGGAACGCTATCGCCCTTGCTCTCCGGAATTTTTGTAATCATCCTAGAGATTCTCCGTAGCGTCCTCACCGATGTTAAGGATTATTTCTTGGCGGATGTTCTATTTAGGTTTTTTATTATCTGCGGCTTCTGTGAGGAACTTGGCAAATACATCATGCTTCGAGTCCTCACTTGGAAAAACAAGAATTTTGACTGCGTATTTTCTGGCATCGTATATGCGGTTTTCGTCTCACTTGGCTTTGCTGTTTTGGAAAACTTCGATTACGTTTCAAAATACGGGATTTCCTGCGCGATAGACCGTATGGTGACAGCCATCCCAGGGCACGCCTGCTTTGCCGTCTACATGGGATACTATTACAGCAAATCCAAGGAAATGGCATTACTTGGAAATTTCAAGAAATCCAGGGAATTCACCAGAAGCGCTATTTTCGTTCCCGCGCTAATTCACGGCCTTTATGACGCCTTCATGCCACTCGCCAAGTATATCACCGTAGGTCCCATGTACATGGTACTGTATATGGTATGGTACGCAGGAATCGGCTTCATGTTCATCTTTACCCTCAAATTTTTATCAAAGGTTGCCAAAAGCTCACTTTACCAGCGCCATGATAACGGCAATCAAGGTGAAGCCCACATCATCAAGCAGGCCAAGGAACTGGAATCGCATCGGGAATAGCATCTATTGGGGAAAGGTTCGAAAACGAGACAGCTGATGCTGGCCTACGTCAGCATGATAAAAAAAATGTCGGGGAACAACACCCCGACGGCCCGCAGTACACAACACACCTGCGGCGGTTACGTTTATTTTAGAGTCTCCTTAAAGGCATCATAATTACCCATGCCATGACGGGGACTGCAATACACGGCAAACTCAACTGCCGTAAAATACTTTCCGTACTTTTCCAGAAGCTGGCGATAGGCTTCCGCAACGACCTTGGGATTATTCCTGAAAGCGCCACATCCAAAGGCCCCCAGGACAAGAACTTCCACATGATTCGCAATGGCCACCTGGAGGATTTTTTCACCACGTTTCAGGTGGATTTCCAACTGTTCCTCATCACTGAGGCCATTGGCGTCAAACCACAGGTTGGGTGCGGCGCAGGTAATCACATCCACCGCGAACCAGTCCCTGCTGGGCAAGCGCTTCGGTTCAGCCACATCGCTTTTTACCACAGCCACATGGGGCACATAGATACAGGCATCCGTATAGATATGGTCATGGCGTTTGCGATGAAAACGATAATAGTTCTGGAAAAAATCATCCCTTTTCAAGACGGGATAGAGGGTGGAACAACGGCACAGGCATTCTTCCTGGGCGGCAGCTCCATTCGTAACACCTCCACCAGGATTAGTAGCGGAAGCAAAATTCAGCACCCCCACACGTTTATCAGGATACTTCTCATGCAGTTTCCTGGCAGCTTCAAAAGTACGGTGACTGGTAACGGTCACTTTGGGGGCGGTTCCGTCGTCCTGGATCAAATCCGAGACCTTGTTACAGGCGTCGTCAAAACCAGGGACATCGCGTCCCTCCAGGTAGAGTTTTGCTCCCTGGGAGGAATTTTCCACAATCTTCTTCAAGGAGGTGTTCCCCTGGATCATGGCCATGGTATCTTCGAAAATCTCGATTAATTTGTCATTCATTGCATTTTACCTTTTTTATCTCTTTATATTTATCGGAGATTGCTTGGAAAATGTCAAATAGAATGTTCTAAAAAATGATTTTTTGTATATTACTCCCCGTAAAACGAGATTAAAATGCTTGATAAAGAAGTTCTAAAAACCGTCAGCCGTATTGAATTGAGCGTTCGCGGCACGCTGGACACGGTCATGACCGGCGCCTACCATAGTTCCTTCAAGGGAAATGGTATGGAATTCAGCGAAGTCCGTGAATATATGCCTGGCGATGACGTGCGAACCATTGACTGGAACGTGACGGCCCGTACCGGCACCCCCTACGTAAAAAAGTTCATCGAAGAACGTGAAATGACCATGCTGCTGATGGTTGACGCCTCCAGCAGTTCCGAATTCGGAAGCGGAAAGCAGATGAAGGGCGAAGTCATGGCCACCCTCACGGCCCTTTTGGCTTTTGCAGCCATCAAGAACAATGACAAGGTGGGCCTGCTGATTTATACCGACCAGGTAGAACTTTTTATTCCGCCGGAAAAAGGCCGCAAACATGTGCTGCGCCTGATTCGCGAAATTCTTTACTTCAAGCCCCAGCACCACGGCACCAATACCCAGGTAGCCCTGGAATATGCCGGCAAGATTCTGAACCGCAAGGCCGTTGTGGTGGTGATGAGCGACTTTTTGGATGAAGGTTTCGAGAACGCCTTCAAGATCCTGCGCAAGCGTCACGACGTGTTGGCCGTTTCTGTGGTGGACCCCCGCGAAATGGAATTGCCCCCTGCAGGCCTTGTGGAATTGGAAGACCCCGAAACCGGCGAAACCTTGCTCATTGACACCGGAGACGTCGCCTTCCGCGAAGCCTTCGCCCGAGAGGCAAAGCGTCAGGGAAAGCAGACCAAGGATTTATTCCAGCGCATGTCCATTGACTTTGTTCGCATCGAGACCCACGACGACTTCAAGGAAACCGTGGCCCCGCTCATTGAGCACTTCAGACGCCGCGCCAAGATGGCCCGCAGCTAACAGCGGAGTTATTCAACACAGGGTCGATAGCCCAGCAGTTTCAAGCTGTACAACGCCGTCCCCTTGCTGATGCTGCGCACGTTGGTAGCGTATCCAAAAATCTTCCGCAGGGGAATATCCGCCTTTAGGAAGTGGGTACGTCCATCGCCACCGATTTCCTTGACCCTTCCCTCACGGGCCTGAATATCGCTGGTAATATTACCGGCAAAGTTCACCGGACATTCCAAAGAAAGTTCCATGACCGGTTCATAAAGTTTAATGTCAGACGGCTTGAAAAGCTTGGTAACCGCATCGGCGCAAGCCTTCTTGATCATGGGCGGCAGGGCATTTTCGGTCCAGCTGAATTCCAGGACTTCGAAGCGGACACCCACCAGGGGGCCCTTGCCCAGCACACCAATTTCAGCCGTTTCCAGAAGTGCGGAACGGACACCGGCAAGAATCTCGCGAGGAGCCGTTTCCAAAAATTCTGCGGTTAGACGAATGTCGTGATTCTGGGGCAGCTCTGCGGAATTTTCCACCACATCATTTTGAATGGGGGACGCAGATAGTTTAATGCTAATTTTATGGGGGCCAAGCTGGAAGGAATTTTCTACAGCATCCACTTCATGGGACAGGCGCTCCTGCCAGCGGACCTCGGGATCGCCGGCCTGAACTTCACAACCGAATTCACGACGGAGACGGGCCAGCAGAACATCCAGCTGGACTTCGCCAACCGTATGCAGATACCAGAAGCCACCATCGTCATGAACCACGCGGAAACTAGGATCCATGCGGCTCAAGGTATTCAGGCTCTTTTCTACATGATGGTAGTCGTCAGTAGCAAGACATTCTACGCGGGTCTGCAACAAGGGCTGGTAACGGTCGCGGATGTTTTCGCCCTTCGAATCTTCTTCGTCTTGCAGAAGATGGCCATCCCGCATAATGACCTGACCCAACTCCGCTTCAAAAGGTGTACGCATGGCGTAAATGTCACCGGCACGGATTTCTTCTACGGGAATCAGAAGGTTGGCCTTCAAACGTGAGAACTCAAAACCTGCAGGCCATTCCTTCCGCTCCATGTCGCAGTGGGCGCGGAACAGGGAAATCTCCCCCACGCCCTTGAAATGACGCAGACGGATAACCTGGCCTAATTCCCGTTCATCAAACTGCGGAACCTCGGGCAAGAAAAAGCTCAAGGCTGTCACAAGACTGCGCACGCCAAAGCCCGCCATGGCAGAACCCGCATAGCAAAGCGCATAGTCGGAATCCAGGGCAAGACCTTTAAGACCGCGAAGCAAAGCCTTGGGCGGAACCGGCTTACCTTCAAGGGCCAATTCCAGAACTTCATCATCGAAGTTGCTAGCGAATTCTACCGCTTCCTTATAATGCTTGGCCAGCAAATCGGCGCTGGAACCGCTAGATCCTTCACTTCGTTCAGAGGAAGACCCTTCAGAAAGAACATCGGCAGAGTCCACCACTTCTTCGCCACGGTCTGAATGGACCAAGCGACTCTTGCTCAGCACATCGAGCACACTGACCATCTGACCGTTCTCATATTCGGGAACCGTCATCAGCACCGGACGCACACCCAGGATCTCTTCTACGTTAATGAGGGTCTCGTCCAGAGAATAATCAGGATTGTCCAACTTGTTTATGTACAGTATGGTCGGCACACCTGCGGCCCGTAATTTTTTAAAGGCGGCAACCGTCTGAGTTTCCACTCCACTGGCAGCACTCACCACCAGCACAGCCCCTTCCACAGCCGTAAGGGCCATATCCACTTCGGCTCCGAAATCCACATGGCCCGGAGTGTCGATAAAATTGAACCAGGTGTTTTTCCACTCGAAATGAGCCACCCCACTTTCAATGGTAATCCCCCGTTCCTTTTCTTCGGGCAGATAATCCATGGTGGCAAGACCTTCTTCCACCTTACCCGGGCGACGCACTTCGCCAGCAGCAAAAAGAATACGCTCGGAAAGGGTCGTCTTTCCCGCATCGACGTGGGCCAAAATGGCAATATTTCTTATGGGTTGCATATCACAAAGGTAGTAAATCAAAAAAAATCATTTATATTTTTTAATATATGTCCACTATCGATATCTCAAACGCTATCTCCGCATTGGCCAAGACCTACTACAAGGTCTTGAAAGTCAATTTGACGGACGATACCTATCAAGTGGTCAAAATTCTCCCTACAGAGACCCCCGACGAGCAGAAAAACGACATCAAGAGCATTTCTCTATGGTTCATGATGTTCGCCGACAGGGGAAATATCTACGAAGCAGACGAAAATATCTACCGAACAAGGCTGACCCTGGATTCCCTCCGCAGCTTCTTTAAGGAAAACGACCGTTTCCGCCTAAGATACCGTCGAAAGACCGACGGCGTGTTCCGCTGGGTGTTCATGGAAATCATCAAGGCCGATGACTACACCGACAAGAACCAGTCCACATGGCTGTTTGTCCAGGACATTCACGATTCCTACGTCCACGAGATGGAAGTGCAGCGTGAACTGGAGCATTTCTGCAAGTATGACACTCTAACCGGATTGAATAACTTTTACTCTTATCAGACCCAGTGCCGCAATTACGCAAGCCAGCAGGAGCCAGAAAGTATCGGCGTGATCTTTGCCGACCTAAACGGTCTCAAGCTGATTAATGACACTCGCGGTCATGCCGCCGGCAATGACTTCTTGCGTTCCTTCACCAGCAAGCTGGTCGAAAATTTCAAGCACGAACTCATCTACCGAATCAGCGGCGACGAATTTCTGATCGTGATCCACGGAAGCGACAAGGAAGACGTTCAATTCCTGGCCGACAACTTCCATGCCTACCTGAGCAAGGATCCCGTTCCCCAGGCCTCCATCGGCTGCAGCTGGAGCAAGAATCCCAAGCATATCGAAGACGTGGCCCGCGATGCCGAAACCAAGATGTATAAGGACAAGGAAGCCTTCTACGAGAAGCATCCCGAATACAAGCGCGGCATTGCAGAACTGAGCTACAAGCGCGAAATTGACGCCATCCTTCGCAGCCTTTCCAATTCTTACGCCCTGATGGCAACCATCGACCTAGAAAAGAACAGCTACTGGGTCTTAAAAACCTTGGCAAAATCCAACGCCCCCAAGTCCTTGACCTTTACCGGAATCATGAACGACACCATTCAGCTGGTGGATCCCGAATACAAGGAAATCGTAGCCCAGTTCTTTGACATCCAGTTCCTGAAAAGTGATCTGAAAAAGAACAAGAGTCTCGTTTACGAATACAAGACCATCGCCGGACACTGGCATCAGGCCACCTTCAGAACCATCGAAGAAATTGATGGGGAACCGTCCAAGGCACTATTCATCCTGGAACTGGTGGACCATGGCCGTGCCGCCCGACTGGAACAAGTTCGCGATTTGCAATTCGAACATCAGATTATCGAAGGTCTCAGCAAGAACTACACCATGATCTGCCGAATTGAACTGGCCTCCAAGAAAGTTCAGCTGTACAAGAATATTTCGCTCGTCGAAAATGTCACTACAGCCATGAAGGTTCTTGACTACGATGCCGTCGTCAAATGGTTCATCCAGAAATATGTTATTCCCGAAGACCAGGATCGTCTAACGGCATTCATGGACTTCAGCAATGTACGTTCTAAACTTGAAAAAATGGAACAGACTTCAATCCTGTTCCGCACCACGCCGGATTTCCACAACACAAAGGGCATTAGCTACAGCCAGTTCCTCTTCTACCGACTGAAAAGCGACCCCGACAAGATTGTCATGGCCACCAAGAACGTGACCAACTCCATGGGATAATTCAAAACCACTTAAGCAAACTTAATCCACTGGATATCATTCAGTGGAATTTTTGTATCTACAATTTGGAGCGTTGCCGTATTCAAGTCCAGTTTGGCGGCAAGACCTTCAATTTCTCTGTAGGTCCCTACGCCTGCAGCAAGGATTTTGTCTTGCACAAAATAACTGACTCGAATTGTCGGATGTTCACCACGTTGCAGACGTTCCGACAAGGCGGCCAACGCCTCGTCCAGTTCAATGCGGGAATCCTCCATCAGTTCTTCCTGACGGATGGTCAGCTTCTTTTCGGCAGTTTCCGCAATGGCATCGCTATGGCCGCGGAGGGCGGCAAAGGGAGCAAAAATCTTCGCACGATTTTCAATAGACATGCGAGGATGCTTGATGAGAAAATTCCAGTCGTTCCGCGGGTAAGGCAAATTGATAATGTCTTCGTAGTTATCAGGCACGATGACCTCCGATTTGTCCATTGCGTTCCACCGTAGTGGCTCCTTCCTGCAAGTCCATGCCCTTGATAATGGCGTTCTTGCCAAAGCGTTTCTTGATCAGCAGCTCCGCCTTCAAGCGTTTCTTTTCCTTCTCCTGCTTTTCAACATCGGTAAAAAGGTCCACTTCCTCGTAACTCACGTCCAGCACATCGTTAGCCACAAGATTCAGACGTTTCAAGGTCAGCTTCGGATTCACAATCCGGTCGAACAGTTTCATCACCGCCTCGGCAATAGCGGACTGGGAACAAGTATAGCGGCCCAGATTTGCAGATCCGTGAGCGGGCTTCGGTATTTCCCGTCCGTAGTTATCGATAACCGTGGGGCCTACATAAATTCCCTTGTCCACATTTTCGCGGTCATAGCCCATCATCAAGGTTAGACTGTTTGTCACCAGATTCTTGTCTATCAAATCCAATGTCAGGGAGTCTACCATTTCGCGAACGACAATGCGGGCCTTTTCTGCCGTGTAGGGGCAGCTCAAAACCTGGCCGCCACCAATGCTGTTGGATTTTGGTTTGTACTTCTTGATTTCGGCAATGGTACAAGGTTCATAGCCCCAGGCATGGTCAATCAGGATTTCGGCATTAATGCCGAACATCTTATAAAGGGCATCGGCATTCTTGATACTTACACGGGCAAGGTCACCCATGGTATAAATTCCACGACCGCGATTCAGGTTACAATTTTCCAGACGTTCCGCAATCCCGCGGCCAATCTGCCAAAAACTGGTAAGAGGACGATGATTCCACAGGTTCCTGCGAAAACTCATTTCGTCCAGTTCCGCAATGCGGACTCCGTCTTCATCGGCATCTACATGCTTGGCCATAATATCCATGGCAATCTTGCACAAGTAAAGGTTGCTGCCGATTCCCGCCGTTGCGGTTATACCCGTAGTTTCAAGTACGTCCTGGACCATGGTCTTCGCCAATTCCCGGGCCGTTTTCTTATAAAGTTTGAGGTACTGGGTAACGTCCAAAAAACATTCATCGATGGAGTAATTGTGAATGTCTTCGGCACTCACATATTTTAGGTAGACGTTATAAACCTTGGTAGAAAATTCCACATATTTCGCCATGCGGGGCGGAGCCACAATGTAATCCACATCCACACCTGTACGACGTTTCACCTCTTTTAATTTCTGGATTACTTCGAATAAGCGGGCTCGGCCAGGAATTCCGTAGGCTTTCAGGCTCGGGCTCACCGCCAGGCAGATGGTCTTTTCAGTACGGCTGGCATCGGCCACCACCAGGTTCGCCTTAAGCGGATCCAGCCCCTGCAGGACACATTCCACAGAGGCAAAAAAGGACTTCAAGTCGATCGCTATAAAGGTGCGCCTTTGAGAATTTGCCATAAGGTCAAATATAGATTTTCCTAGATTTTCCCGCATGAACTTTCTAGAAGAAAAAATTCTCCGTGACGGCAACATTAAGGAAGGCAACATCCTTAAGGTTGACAGTTTTTTAAATCATCAGATCGACGTTGATATTATGCGCCAGATGGCCTACGAATTCCAGCGTCGCTATCGCGATGTGGAAATCAACAAGATCCTGACTATTGAAGCCAGCGGTATTGCCATCGCCACTTTGCTGGGCCACCTTTACGACGTACCCGTGGTTTTCGCCAAGAAGAGTCAGACCGCAAACAGCACCGACGACAAGTACGTTGCCCAGGCCTACTCCTTCACCCACAAGAAGATGAACAACGTGTTCATTTCCAAGCCCTACATGAAGGCAACCGATAAAGTCCTCATCGTAGACGACTTCCTGGCAGATGGAGCCGCAGCCCACGCCCTCATCGACCTGGTCCATCAGGCCGGCGGCACTGTGGCTGGTTTAGGCATCGCCATTGAAAAGGGTCAGCAGAAGGGAGGCGCAACACTCCGCGCCGAAGGCTACCGCGTAGAATCCATCGCCATCGTCGAATCCATGGACTGGGAAACTCAGACCATCAAGTTCCGCGAACAGCCGGAACTGCCGTTGCAGAATACAAATTTGAAACTGGGGTAACAGTATGAACAATTCATCAGAGAACATTTACCAGCTGGACGGTCGCGTTCCAGTTCTCAAGGCGTTACCTTTCGGCCTGCAGCATGTGCTAGCCATGTTCGTCGCAAACATCACCCCCATCATGATCCTTGCCGGGGTTGTAAACCTGGATAAGGGACTGACTGCGGCCCTCGTTCAGAACTGCATGATCATCGCCGGTATCGGCACCCTGGTGCAGCTTTTCCCCATCTGGAAAATCGGTTCCAGATTGCCCATCGTCATGGGCATCAGCTTCACCTTCCTTTCCGTTTCCATCGGCATTGCCACCACCCAAGGCATGGGCACCCTCATGGGCGCCGTGATCGTAGGTGGCATCGTAGAAGGTCTGCTGGGTCTCTGCGCAAAATACTGGCTTAAGCTCATCCCCCACATCGTCGCTGCAACCGTGGTGACGGCCATCGGATTTTCTCTCTTGCCTATCGGTGCAAATTCCTTCGCCGGCGGCCAAGGTTCTGCAGACTTCGGCGCCACCCACAACTGGATTGTCGGTAGCGTCACCTTGCTCACTTGCTTGCTCACTCAAGTGTTCGCCAAGGGTTTTCTCAGGTCCCTTTCTGTACTGGTAGGCCTTATTGTTGGCTACATTCTCGCCCTCTGCATGGGCATGGTAGATTTCTCGGGACTATCCAACTGCAGCATCATCGCCCTTCCCAAGATACTCCCCTTCACTCCGGAATTCCACTTGGGCCCCATCCTTTCTGTGGTGGCCATCTTCCTGGTTTCTGCTACAGAAACTGTGGGCGATTCTAGCGCCCTGGTGAACGGCGCACTCAAGCGTCAAATCCACAAAGTCGAAATGGGAGGCGCCATCTCCTGCGATGGTTTTGTCAGCACAATTTCCGGTATCTTCGGTTGTACCCCCATCACCTCCTTCAGTCAGAACGTGGGCCTGGCTTCCCTCTCCGGCGTCGTGAACCGATTCACCATCGCTACAGGAGCAGTCATCATGTTGCTGGGCGGTATCTTCCCGCCGGTGGGAACGTTGCTTACAACTATCCCCCAGGCTGTGCTTGGCGGCTGCACCATCATGATGTTCGGATCCATTCTTTTTGCAGGATTCGGCATGATGTCCAAGAGCGGTTTTAGCCAGCGTAACATGATCATTACCAGCCTCTCCCTTAGCGTAGGCCTAGGCTTCACCCAGGCAACCGGCATGTTCAAGGAATTCCCCCAAATTATCCAGACCATCTTTGCAGAGAATTGTGTGGCTGTGGTTTTTGTGTTAGCGGTAATTCTAAATCTTGTTCTGCCCAAGGACAAAACAAAAACAGCATAAGGCTCCAATTCCAAACTATTGTTTACAATCAGGCACAATAGTTCGTGACCTAAATCATCTTTTGCAAAAAAAAGAGAACGACTTTCAGAAAGCCGTTCTTTTTGTCTATATTTATTTTCATGAAAAATACAAGGTTAGGAACACATCTCGCTATTATAGCCCTTTCTTCGGCATGTTTCATCGCATGTGCCGACGACACCAGCACAACCACAGGCTCATACAGATCCTGCAGTCGCGTTTCTTCACTGAATGACTATCAGAAAAATTTCGGTAAGTACAAACTGAACGAAAAAATTCCATTCAAGCATTCCGACGGACAAGACATCTTTCTCACCGTCACAAAGGCGCTTAACGACGCAGACAGCATGTCTTGCCAGGTCTTTCGAGATGTTTGGCTGGAATCCGACTACCCCATCTTATCAATCAAGCTGAATGCCAGTTCCGTCGATTCCTCAAGCACTTCTATCAGAACGATCAAGGCTACCATAGGCAAGCACGAATTCTATCTAGACGATCCGTCTACATCTAACAATCTAGACACTTTGATTGAATCGCTGAAAGTCAACAAGAATACCTATCACGACGTAGCCGTGGTCAAGGACCTTAGTTCCCTCAATAGTGGAGCCATGGTTTACTACAATCAGAAATCGGGAATCATAAGAATCGACCTAGAAGACGAAAGTTCCATCACCTTGAACGAAAGGGAGGGATACTAATGAAAAGATTTCTCATCCTTGCCATGAGTGCACTGTATTTTACCGGCTGCCCGGATTCTTCGTCTTCAGCCAACGACCATCTATATTTCTCCGACACATTAATCCCATACGTCGATGGTCATAAACATTTTACCAAGGATAGTTCCATTTACTTCAAGGACTCCCGTGGTTTTACAGATGAAATAAGGCACTCTATTTCTTTTACCGAAGACGACATTCCTTCATTGAAATACGAGGGAGTCGCAAGCACCATGCCGATTGAACTCGGACTAAGAATAGACGCAACAACTTACGGAGGATCCATTTTTGTCACTTGCGGAGAAGTCAACGCTTTTGTCAGCTCTCGCCCGATAGACGAAAACGACCAGGACAATCCGTTTTTCAAAAGTGAATACAAGGATTCTGTCTCGATTAACGACACGTACTACAAAAATGTCCTTATCCTTGAAACGCCCCAAAAAAAGGGTGATTCCTGTAACGTAGGCAAATTCTACTACGCCGCCAGAGAAGGCATAATCAGAATAGTCGCCAAGAACGGGACCAATATCGACCGCATCAGCAAGAAGATGTATCAGGAAATCAAGGACAAACGTATCGAAGATGCTGCAAGGGCTGACTCCATTCAAGCCGCCATCGCAGACTCCGTTGCAAAAGCCGTTGCAGATTCAATCATCAAGGCAAGTTCCCAGCCTTCCGATACATCAGACGGCACTATCATTTCCCAGGAAGTAATTGATGCAGCCGAATCCATCGCCGACTGCATCAAAAAGGCATACGCCGCAGGCTCCCTTACTGCAATCAAGGATTGCAAGATTTAAGCAAGTTCCTAGTCCGATTTCTTCACCGATGTGTTCATGCTCTTAACATACAGAAAAACGTTAGGGGATTCATCGGTGTAATCGGACGCTCTCAAGAGTTCCATCAAGGCTGTTTCTACACCTAGCTTGGTATTCTTTCGATAGACAAACGAGAAGGATTTCCGCCCATTCACAAAATGCTTGCGCAGATTTTCAAGATCGGTCTGTTGCAAAAAGTTTTTCACATCATCTATATACACCCGACCCTGTCGGGCGTAATTTTCAAGCCACTTGGAATGTTCCGTAGAAAAGCCTCGACGCGGGTCTCTTTCGCTGGGATCCATCTGGACAATGTCAAAAGTATCCGTAGCCAAATTCAACTTCAGGATTTTCGTATAGGAATTACAGACCGCCCCGAAGGCTTCACGCAATTTTCGACGGTCGACACCCTTATTCCTATAATAGTTACTCTTGTCCAATCGCATCATATTGTCAGCGATAGCCTTTAACTCAACCACATCTGACATGGGGAAATTCCGCTTTTCGGCAAAGCCAATGGACAGCGCAAGTTCCTTCACCTTTTGACCTTGCCAGCGAGAGACTTCATTTAAAAGCCTCGTTTTAAAGAAGGTTCCATCGCCATCAAAACGAGCCAAGACCATGAACTCTTCACCACCATATCGGTAAACCTTTCCTTTGGAACCGAATGCCCTGGAAATACAGGCCGCAGCAGCCAACACCAATTCATTACCGGCTTCCTGGCCCAGGCTATCATTTACCTGTTTGAGCCCGTTAATGTCTATGGAATATACAATAGCAGAATCTTCCAACGGCTCATTCCTATAACGTTTAGCGTCTTCTTCCATGGCGTGGCGGTTAAACACCTTGGTAAGGCCATCGGTATTCGCCTCCACCGTCATACGTTCGTTGTGTTCACGGGCAGCAATAAAAATATGGACGATGCAACAACCAATGAAATAGCTCATCGAGTTGAACGGACAGCCCGAGAATTGCAACTGGAGAATTCCAAAAATAAACGGCATGATGACGAACATCAGAACAGGGAATTGTCTGCCATCATCCTTGCGACTATTCTTGATACAGAAGTAGGCCATCACAAGACCGGCCACCACAATAATCAAGTGCGGGGCCAGCATGGCCACCCAGCGCAGGCTTTCGGCGACATAGGCGTTATCTTCTGATATAGAGAATATGGTCGGGTAAAAGAAATT
Organism: Fibrobacter sp. UWH5; assembly: GCF_900142505.1. Lineage (NCBI taxonomy): Bacteria > Pseudomonadati > Fibrobacterota > Fibrobacteria > Fibrobacterales > Fibrobacteraceae > Fibrobacter > Fibrobacter sp. UWH5. The sequence continues at coordinate 225,261 of NZ_FRBB01000003.1, forward strand.
GCGAACAACAAGGATCAATTGCAAAGAAACGATCACAACGCCAAAAACACGAAAAGCCTTCTGATGCTGAATCCCTTTTCGCAGGAAGGTCAGCAAGAAGTCTAACCAGAAATAAGCCGATACGATTGTGCATACATGAAACACCGTCGATGTCACAAAGAACAACGAGGGGATACCTACCGCCTCAAAACTAGACAGTTCCCAGACCGCATCCTGGAAACAGAAAAAAACACTCCAGGCAAGCAATTTTCTAAAGGCTCGATTCAGGGGAGAAATTTCGTCGCGATAGATATACGAATGCCTTAAAATAATGGCAAGCACAACAACATAAACTAAATCAGTAATCCAATAAAGATGATTTTCCATACAGGGTTAATCTAACAAAAAAACAACTCAAAAAAAGACTTTACATCATACCTCTCGGATATTTTTTCAAAATTCATCCAAGATGTATACACTTTCTGCCAAGACACCCTCTTTCAAAAGCGATGTCAAACTAATTCAGAAACAGCACCACTTGTACTGACGCTTACCCGTACAGGCAGCCACTCCAATCTGCTGAAGAAACAACTCTACACAATCGCACTTTGATCACAACAGCATAATATTTACCAAATCTTGCCAAAAACAATACATTTGGTAAAGATATATAATCATAATCTTACCAAATCTCATAAATATCTGGCAGAAATGGGGCTACTCTACCTTTACGGCAAGGACGCGGATAATCTTAAGGCTTACTTGCCAGACGAACTTTATGGGGTGGCTACGGCATCCGATATTGCGGATTTATGGAACCGGGATCATGGCACAAATTTTTCCGGCAAAGACATGTGTAAGCACATCGAAAAATGCGCCCAGGTATCAAAGTACTTCCATTACTTCAACGGTGGTCTTACCGACTACCGAATTGAGTTCGGCGATGAAATCACGGAGATTATGGAAGGGCAAAAGGGAAAGCAGATATATCAACCAACCCGCGAAGAAATCGAACATTGGGGTTTTGCTGAAACGGACCTCAACACATATATTCCTGAATACGAAAAGTTATTCAACGCCGTCAAGCAATTCAAGGACCCAGAAACAGCATTAGACATCGCTTCTTATCTATTGGAGTCCTGCATGCGAGGAAGAAATCCATTTAGGGAAATCGAATTCCTGCGGACGGAATTCGGCCTTGAATTAAAGGACATCAACGAAGTTGAAAGAGTGCTTAGGCCGTTGCAGGAATTCAACAACAATTGCAGAATGTGGACAAACCTAGGGCACACTCCGCTTAGCTTGCCTAGACCAGGTAGCAATGCGAATCCATTCGGATTAGCAAATGGGATTCCTTTCCAAAATAGCGGTCCTAAGGTCGGACGCAATGATCCCTGTCCTTGCGGCAGCGGGCTGAAATTCAAGAAGTGCTGCGGCAAAAACATGAACTAAAGCATCTACACAATAGCCACCTTAATCACGCCGTCCAGCTTATTTTCAAAAATGCGGTAAGCTTCTTCAATGTCCTGCAGGGGGAACTTGTGGGTGATTAGCGGGGTGGTGTCGATTTTCCCCTGCTCAATGAGGGCGAGAATTTCGGCGCAGTCGCAGCCGTCTACACCGCCGGTTTTGAAAGTGAGATTCTTGCCGTACATATTGGGCAAGGGCAAAGTCATGGGCTTGTCGTAAAGGGCCACCACTGTCACGATGGCGTTGGGTCTTGCGCATTCCCAGGCCATGCGGAAAGTGTCTTCGGTTCCGGCCACTTCAATGACAACGTCGGCACCGCCGTGGGCACTTTCCCTTTGCACCACCGCACCACATTCCTCCGGCGTAGTCACAATCACCTGGGGATAATGCTTGCGCACAAATTCGCGACGCATTTCATCCTTTTCGCAAACGATAATCTTCGCCGGATTCTTTAGCATCACACAAAGCAGCGTGCAAATGCCTGTAGGGCCAGCGCCAATAATCAACACCGTATCCTCAGTCTTGATTTCAGAAATGCGGGTCGCCCAGAAACCTGTAGCCAAAACATCGCCTACAAAAAGAGCCTGCTCGTCGCTGACGGAATCAGGAATCTTGTTTAGGCCCTGATCAGCAAAAGGCACCCGCACAAATTCCGTCTGGCCGCCATCAATGCGGCAGCCCAGAGCCCAACCACCATTTTTATCGGTGCAGTTGTTCACGAAACCCTTCTTGCAGAAAAAGCATTCCCCGCAAAAAGTTTCCACATTCACCGTCACGCGGTCGCCCACCTTCACGTTCTTCACGTCAGCACCGACGGATTCCACAACGCCCACCATCTCGTGGCCCACGGTAATTCCCGGCACCGCCCGCGGCACAGAACCATGCTTAATGTGCAAGTCACTGGTACAGATGCTCCCCATGGTCACACGGACAATGGCATCCCTCGGCCCCTGCAATTCAGGCTTCGGCTTTTCCATCAATTCAAACTTCTTGTGTTCTTTATAGACGTAGGCTTTCATAGTGGTAGGGTTATTTTTGGCTCTACTTTAATAAAAAATCTCAGGCGTGATACGATTTCTTCTTTTTGCAGAAGGGCGTCCAAGCAAATCAAAATATTGGAATTTCTTGATATTTGATGGACGTTTGTTACGTGCAATAGATGTCGTATTTTCTGAATCAATCTTCACGAAATAAACGATTGTATAGTCGTTGTCACTTGCAGTCTCTTTGACAACAAACCCATTTTCGGTTTCTTCCAAGGTATAGGTTTTGCTGACATTGTTTTCTATTTTCCAATCGCCACCATTATAGTAGTATTCGTATTCCAGGCACTGCTTGCTGTTTGCTGGATCCCTTACAATAACGAGTTTTTCATCTTCTCTACTTTCCCCATCATCATCGGGGCCCCTGTTTGCGTATATAAATATCGAATCATTCTTTATGACTTTGTAAATGGAATCAACAGTATACTCGTAGTTGAGAATAAAGATGGAATCCTTGAATATTCTTTGGTCTAGCCATGGTCTATCTGGGAAATTCCCAACAACAGAAAAGTATTCGTCTTTTTGCTGGTATGAAATTGTAGCCGGCGATGGCGCACACGTGTAGTTCGATTCTTCAACCTTATCGTCCATGGCAACTCTTTTTGATTTGCATAATTCAGAAAGCGTATTGCCATTCCATTTGAATTTTGAGGTTTCGTAATAATAATCCGTAAAAAAAGATTCGCCATCCCAACCTTGCATTGGGTAGGTTCGATATGTACTGTCTAAAACATAACCCGGAAAGGCATACATTCCTCCAATGTCATTATGAACGAATATGTTTAGGCAATCTAAGGCAAAAACATTCCATGCGAAGGACATTAGAATAAGGAGGATTTTCTTCATTATTTTCTTTTCTGCTATTTTCCAGATTTCGATTGCGAGATTAAGGACAAATACCCTAAAACCGAACGCCCGGCATTTCTGCCAAGCTATGTCAAGGAGAATATAGTTAAACGTTTTTCTTTCCTTTGTTGCCATTGTCGAATAATGTTATTATATTTAGGTAAAGAAAGTAAGGAAAGTAAAGAATTATGGAGACAGCAAAAGTATCTTCAAAGGGACAAGTAACCATTCCCATCGAAATCCGCAAAAAACTGGGCCTTCAAGAAGGCTCCCATGTGGCTTTTGTTGAGCAAGGCAACCTGATTGTTCTTGTGAATTCATCAATGCTGGCTCTGCGTCAAGCCCAGTCTGAATTTTCCGGCATGGCAATGGCCGCCGACATAAAGTGCGAATACGATGTCACAAAGATGATCAAGGATGAACGGGATTAGTATTGCGAGTAATGCTCGATACCAACGTCTTGCTTTCCGCGCTTTTATTCCCCGGGCAGAAATTTGACTTGCTTCTTGAAAATGTTTTCTCTTTTCATGAACTTGTGATTTCAAATTTTCTGCTTGATGAATTGCGTAAAGTCGTCAAGAAAAAGTTTTCGACAAAGACGGAAGCTTTAGAAAGATTCATCTCGGCTATATCTTTCGAATTTGTAATCATCCCGGAAAAATTCAAACAAGTGGTACCAATCCGAGATCCAAATGACTATCCGGTGCTTCTGAGCGCGTTTACTGGGAATATTGATGTCCTTGTCACAGGCGACAAGGATTTTATGGACCTGAATCTTGCTAGACCAGAAATCCTGACGCCGGCGGCGTACATAGAAAAGTACGTTGCGAAGCAAAGTGAGGACTGAGCCGGAATCTTTTCGTTTATTGCCCCTTGACATCCAAAATTTTCTAAACTATATTTTTATAGTGCACAAAAGTGCATTTGACAAACTTTGGTTTATGCCCTGCCGTTTTCGCATGTCCGCAGGGAAGGAGATGGATTCTTGAACTTTATCAGCATTCCTTACAATATCAATGGATTTCATGAATATATAACACAAGTGTTATGCTCTTATTGCGTTTGTATAATCTTTTTGTTATTTTTATACAGAAAAATAAAACTTAAAAGTTATATAATGAATCAAAGAATATTGCTCCTTCGCTCGCTCACAACCAAAATAGAGGGCTTTGCTAATGTCGTGGATCATGTTCCGCCAAAGCAGGGCTGGATTTCGTCCATCCGCCAGGCTCTTGGGATGACTGCGTTGCAGCTCGCAAATAGGCTTGGTGTTAGTCAACCTCGTATTGCAAAAATGGAGCAGAACGAGGACAATCTCAAAATTTCCACAATGAAAAAAATCGCAAGTGGATTGGGCTGCGATTTCGTTTATGGTTTTGTTCCAAAAGAACCCTTAGATAAAATGATTCAAAACCAGGCCCAACAGAAAGCTGCCAAAACGTTATCAATTGTCAACTCGAACATGGCTCTCGAAGATCAGCTTGCTAAAGACCCGCACATTCTAGAAGATTTGACAAATGACATGATCAATAAAAATATCAAGCAAATTTGGGACGATTGATGGCAGATATTTTTTCGACTGATGACAACTCCACACCTCTGTCACCAGAAGAACGCGAAGGTCTCAAACCCAGGTGGATTACTACTCGTAAAGAACTGAACGAGCTGGAAACAAGAAATATTCTGGAAGCAGAAACTTGGTTGACCAATCAAAAAAGACTTGATGTTTTAAATGATTCGTTTTTGCGAAAGTTGCATAAGAAAATGTTCGGTCAAGTTTGGAAATGGGCTGGAGAATACCGTTCTACAGAAAGAAATATTGGTGTGGCTCCGTATCATATCCCTACAAAATTAAAGGCTCTGTTCGACGACGTATCATTCTGGGTAGAAAACCAAACTTTCTCAAATTTGGAAATCGCGGTTCGATTACACCACAGACTTGTTTTAATACATCCGTTTCCCAATGGCAATGGACGAGTCTCCCGACTGATGGCAGACATGTTTATGCAACAGCATGGAGAAAACAGGTTGCATTGGGGAAACGGCAATTTAACTGATATAACCGATTTGCGAAACAAGTACATAGAATCGCTTCATGATGCAGACCGTGGCGATTTCAAAGCCCTGATAGAATTTGTCAAAGGAAACTATGAAAAATCCAATTGATCAACTTATGGACTGGCGAGAATTCGTTCCCGAAGGAGACGTTCTTGCCGGACTGAATACACTAGCCTTATTTTTCCAAAATGGAGACGTCACAAGCGTTAAGGAAAATCAAAAATATGTGGCACAACTTTTTGCTTTCTTAAAGGCATGCAAGGGCTTTGTCGAAGATATTGAACCCCTGCTCTATTCTGCACTGAAAGATTGTTCCGACGATGTAGCCGACACATTTCAGTTTGCTCCCGGCGCAAAGAACATCAAGTGCAATGATGCCGACGAGTTTTTCAAAATGTGCGAGCAGAACAACATATCCATCAAGGATGCATGCAGGTTCATCTTTTCTGGCATTACGTTGAAAAAGGCTACGGAACTTTTCAACCAGCCTAGGGAATTTCTCGAAAAGAACTACAACTTCGAAACAAGGCAGAACCGCGACAGGATTTCGCTGAAGTAATCACGACAGGTGATATCCAAGAGCCTCGTATCCCTTAACACGCTTTTGATGCATTCTTGCCAAAACAGGAACATCCCCGTCAACATAGTCATATACGCGAACTTCTGTTTTTCCAACAGATTCGCGATGCAATCTTCCCACATACTGCGCCAGCGTTCCCTTCCACGAAATAGGAAAAGGCAAGAATAAAGCATCCAGTTCCTTGAGGTCAAAGCCCTCGCCAATGTAACGGCCGGTTGCAAGAATTACGATATTCGAATCAATCTTCGCATCATTGATTTCTTCCATAATGCGTTTTAGCTGTTTCTTTCCCATACCACCTTTCAAAAGAAAAAGGTGTTCAACATCTGCATGCAAACGTTCGTAAAACCAGTCCAGGTGCTCTGTCCTTTCAGACAGCACAAGAATTTGACGACGCTCCTTATAAGCCTGTAAAATTTCACCAGCAACCAGCTCATTTCGTTTTTCGTCTTGCCAAAGTTCGTTAAAGACTTCCTGTATTTGCAATTTAGCGGCATCATTCTGGAGACGAAAATCTGTATTTCGCACAATTACAGAATGAGAAAAATCTCGTTCCGTAGCCTGTTTCTTCGCACTAACAGAATAACGCACTGGTCCCAAATTCATTAAAACAATCGGGTGTTGCCCATCCTTACGAGACAAGGTCGCCGACAGCCCCACCTTATAAAGAGCATCGCTTTGGCGAACCGCCTGCTCAAAAGAAAACGCCGAAATATGATGGCACTCATCTACAATAACTTGCCCATATTCATTAAGCCATTCTACAGTTTTTCCATCACGATAAACGCTAGAAATCAGAGCCACATCAATTTTACCGAAATGCTTCTTCTTAGTTCCGCTAAATTGTCCAACTTCTTTTTTGGGAACATTTAGAAATGCGCAAATTCGCTCCACCCATTGATCCATAAGTTGTGTACGATGCACAAGAATCAATGTATTGACTTTTCGTTTCGCAATAAGCCACAGGGCAACAATAGTCTTACCAAAGGCTGTTGTCGCGGACAAAATTCCATTTTCATGTTTCAACAAAGCTTCTGCAGCAAGCAACTGTTCAGGATAAAGATTTCCCTCAAAAGAAACATCCATCGGCAGCCCGCAATTTCGTTCATCATTAACAACAGGTTCGATATTATAATGCTGCAGCAAATTAATCAACTTGTCAAAGCAACCAACAGGAATCGCGATATGCTTCGGGTAAAAATCATAACAATAAAGAATCCTTGGTTTTCCCCACACCGGCAATCTCAAGGCCTGCGCCTGATAAAATTCCGGGTTCTGAAATGATGCCAACCTCAAAATTCTATTTCGGAATAAGGCAGGCAACCCCGCAGATTCAATAAAAATTTGATTGCTGATAGTGATGTTTATTTTTTGCGGTAATACAGCCTTTATTTCAGGATAACTCGGACTACTTTTCCATGGTTCATCGTCAACAGAAGCATCTGAAACAGGCAAAATTTCACGATGGGACCTGGCCTTAAAAACATAATCTTCAACAAAACTCTTGCCTATTTTCTGTATTGAAGAAAGGTACGCCCATTGGTCCTCATAAACATCACCGGTATCAGGATTTATAAACGACGAATGATTTTTCTCACGAGCCTTTTTTTGTAACGGCAAAGCAATCAGATTTCCTAAGCCACCCTTTGGCATAAAATCCTGATTCGGGAAAAATCTATCAAAAGAATTCATTCCAATTTGCGGACGCAAATCAAGGGCCTTCGTCATCAGAGCAGAACCTAGCTCTCGAGCAAGTTTCGCAGGAATGCATTCATCAAAGAAAATCCATACATGCCCACCGCAACCAGAGCGGGAACGTTCTAACGAAGCAAAAATATTTTCAGCCTTACAGGCCGACATAAACGCAGATGCGTCATCCAGCCAATCGCCATCATCAAAATCCACTGCAAGGAATTTACAGGTGTCATCTTCTAAAAGAGGATATATTCCAACAACAAAAGGGCGCGAACCATTCCAGCAAGGTTCCTCACCTCTCAAGTGATTTTCGATTACCGATGCCGTCATCGGCAAAAAACATCGACTTGAACAATCTCCGCATTTTACCTTTGGCTTGTTGCAAACTCCCGGCACCCACTCATTCTTACAGACCGGCTGATAGCCCGACTTTCCCGTTTTGGCACTTTCAAAACGCCTTGCATAGACATCTGGACGCCCCTGAAAAAGCGACTGATACAACTTCACCTTTTCCGAGGCAGGAGAAAATTTATCAATAACAGCAGCGGAGCGTTTTAGCAAGGCTATCCGCTCATCAATCTCCTGCAAGCGTTTTAGCAGAGCTGATTTTTCAGCTTCAAGATCGGAAAGAGTTTCGGTAAACACATGCATCGGTAAAATTTAAATTTTTACCGATGGTTTAAAATTTCGGGTTATTGCCAAGCAAGGTCTTTTTCTCATAAAAAAAGCAAGAAAAAGACCCACAATTCTTCAATTTAAACAAAAAACATACAAATTTCTACGGCACATTTATAAATATGCCGTAGATTTTTACACACAATAAACAATACACAAACATTTGCATTTGTGTATTAAATATTGTATATTTAGACCATGTCCAAAATCATGGTAGCACACGATATTGTAGCCTCATACGACGGCATTGTCAGAACATCCGACTTCAACGAAAACGGAATCCACAATGACGAGCTGTCTAGATTCTGCACTAGCGGAAAACTTTACAGAGTTCGCAAAGGCGTGTACAGTGCCGTTCCGACGAACGAAATAGCAGAAGAACGACTGCTTGCAGAACTCTTGCCCGATGTAGTCATCTGCATGGAATCGGCACTCTACTATTACGGCTATAGCAATCACGCCCCCACGGATTGGACAATTTCCGTGCCTAGGTCATTTTCACGTTCCAGACTTAAAATTGACGGCCTTTTTCTAAAAACGCGTTATGTGCAAGAAGAACTTTTCGACCTTGGGCTAAGCACGGAAAACTTCAACGGGTTCGAACTAAAAATTTACGACCGAGAACGATGCGTCTGCGACTGCTTCAAGTACCGCAACAAAATAGACAGCGAGCTATTCAACAAAGCCTTGAACGCTTACGCAAGCGACCCTCAGAAGAATCTAATGAAACTTCTGGATTACGCCCGGAAAATGCGAGTACAAAAGAAAGTTAGAGAAATTATGGAGGTTCTGTTCAATGGCTGATCGCGCAGCATCGGTACTTGCCAAAATACGAAATAAATCCAAGGAAATGGGCTGGAACAGCATGCAAAGCCTTCAGCTATTTTGCCAGGAAGAATTCATCCGCAGAATCAACCTTTCAAAATACAAAGATGCATTTATTTTGAAAGGCGGCCTGCTCATTTACGCACTTTCAAATTTTGGAAGCAGAACAACCCGAGACGCAGATTTTCTCGTTGAGAACCTCTCAAATTCTCCGGAAAGAATGCGCGAAATCATTCACGAGATAATAAATACGGAATCAGAGAATGACTTTGTAACTTTCGAATTGGCAAATCTAAAAGAGATTGCCAAAGAAAAGAAATATACTGGGATTTCTGCATTTCTCATAGCAAAAATCAAAAACACCCGTACGGGGATAAACATTGATTTTGGATTTGGAGACACTATCATTCCAAAGCCGAAAACAGCAAACTTCCCTGTTCAAGTCGAAGGGTTTTCAAGCCCTCAAGTAAGAGTTTACCCCGTGGAAACAATCATCGCAGAAAAAATTGATGCTATCCTTGATCGAATGGAACTTTCCAGTCGAATGAAGGACTATTTTGACATTCACTTCATTCTTCAAAATTTTGATTTTGACGGTGTAACATTGAAAACCGCCATTGCAAGGACATTCGAAAATCGACAACGTAATTACGATATGAATCGTTTTCAGAAAGTCCTTCAATTTCACAACGATCAATCTATGGGAACCAAGTGGAAAGCTTTTCTGAAAAAAGCAAAATTGTCCGAGATTCCATTTCAAAATGTCATTGAATCCTTGCAGAAATTTCTTGAATCGCCAATGCAAGCCTACTTCGACAATAGAGACTTTTTACTAGAATGGAAAAGTGACGAACAAAAATGGGTATAAAAGGACGCTTTTGACGCATTCTTACCAGTACAGGAACATTTTCATCTAAATGGTCAAGTTCATAGACAAGTCCCTAAACGCCATTCATAATGTTCAATATATTGAACATTTTAAGCAATTTTTGTATATTATGTAAAACATTATGAAAAGAGCATTATTACCATCGCAGAAAAGAATTTTAAATAACCTTGGCAAGCAGATAAAACTAGCCAGACTTCGCCGCGACCTCTCGGCAGAACAAATCGCCGAACGGGCAGACATTTCTCGTGGCACCTTGATAAAAATCGAAAGTGGTGATGAAGGCGTCTCCATGGGCCATTATTTTAGGGTACTGATTGCGTTGGGACTTGCAAGTGATATACTCCTTGTAGCAAAAGATGACGAACTCGGCAGAAAACTCCAAGACGCAAAACTAAACGTAAGAGAACGCGCCAGCAAGAAATAAGGTCTCGCAAAATGAATAATCGGTCCGTATACGTATTCTTCCATAACGAGCAGGTCCTCGAGCCTGTTCTCATGGGCATTCTGCAAGAAACCTTGCAACGAGGCAAAAGCATTTTCTCCTTTGAATTTGACAAGTTCTGGTTAAACAATCCCATTTTTCAAATTTTTGATCCTAACCTAAGCCTATTTCGGGGAAAACAATACGCACCTACTGACAAGGATAACTTTGGCGTTTTCTTAGATTCCACTCCCGACCGTTGGGGGCGACAACTCATTGACCGCAGGGAAACTATTTTGGCTAGAAAAGAAGGACGCCCCGTAATTCCCAGGACTGAATTAGATTATCTACTGGGAGTTTTTGATGAGAGCCGCATGGGAGCCCTGCGATTCAAACAGAGTCTTGACGGTGATTTCATCGACAACGACAAAGAACTAGCGACACCACCTTGGGAATCCCTTCGAAAATTAGAGGCAGCCAGCCTAAAATTGGAACAGGATGAAAATTCCATTGATGACCGTTGGTTAAAAATGCTATTACGTCCAGGAAGTTCTCTCGGAGGAGCGCGACCAAAAGCAAATGTTGTCGATGAACATGGTCATCTATGGATAGCCAAGTTCCCAAGTAAAAAAGATCGAAAAGATGTCGGAGCTTGGGAAACTGTCTGCATGACTCTTGCAAAAAAATGCGGTGTAGAAATCAGCGACTTTAAATGCATTAAACTCGGTTCCAAATATCACACTTTTTTAACAAAAAGATTTGACCGAACAGAAAATAACGTCCGCAAGCATTTTACATCGGCAATGACGCATTTGGATTATAACGATGGAGCTAATGGAGGAACCGGAGCCAGCTACCTTGAATTGGTAGAGTGGATTTCTGAACATTGCGTAAATGTGCAAGGCAACTTAGAGCAGCTTTTCAAACGAATTATTTTCAACATTGCCATTTCCAATTGTGACGACCACCTGAGAAACCACGGTTTCCTCTTAACGCCCAAAGGCTGGACACTGTCACCAGCTTATGACTTGACACCCGACGAATATGGAACAGAACTTTCGTTGAACATTAACGAAAGCGAAGCAAATCTAGATTACAATTTGGCAAGAGAAGTTGCGCCCTATTTCGGCATCGCGCCAAGCGATGCAAACAGGATTATCAAAAAAACAAACGACGTTGTTTCAAAGTGGCAAAAGGTCGCAACAGACATAGGCATTTCGCGAAGCGAGCAAGAATTTATCGCAACGGCCTTTAGAACAAAAGATGGTGTTTGAATAAAACAGAACTCGTAAAAAAGAGAAGAAAGTAAATAAACCGCTAATGGTTTCGGATACACACGGTCCCGGATATAGCGTTTAATACAAAAAAAACAGCCCATAACGAATCCGTTATGGGTTGTTTCCTTCAAAAACTATTCCGTCACTTGACTTCGAGTCAATGTATATGTATTAGAGCCACCGATACCCATGCCATTGAGATAAACAGTACCATTAACATCATAACGAATTGCATATGTAATTCCACCACCGCCATCACGAATTCCAACGACTTCCACTTTGGATTCTGCGGGAACATCAAAAGAAACTTGTTTGTGATGTATCATAAACGGTTCTGTAATAGCAACTCCATCTACTTTAAGTTGAACATAATCTCCATCCTCAGCGGCATAGTCCCAAATATGAACCTTAGTCGACTTTTCAGTCTTGTCATGCGTTATTACCATATCCGCTTGCCGAACGGTTATTTGATCATCGTTCTTTACTAACCTAGCCCCAAGTTCCAATTTGTCCGACCACTGCTGTTTCAAGATTTCCTGAGCACCAACACTCGTGCTAATAGGGGTGTCCATGGGACTAACACCTCGCACAGCAAAAGAAATTGCCAAAAGTCCTGCCAAAACTGCTGACCAAAGTACCAATCTCTTTTTACGACGAACGACCGTTTCAGGCGAAGAATTTTCATGAAGACAATCCTTGTTTCCATCCACAGCATCGGAAAACTTATCAATTTTTTCCTTCTGTTTGACATCGACATCATCCTTCGATGTTTCCGTTTTCATATTCTTTCGTAAAGATTCATTTTGTGCCGGAGAAAAGGATTGAATGTCAGGAGTATCTTTTTCAATCCCCAATCTAGAGGAAGAAGTTTCTCCACCATTCAGCTCAGCGTGAGCAACCCCTTCAATTTTCATTTTACGTTCTTTCTGTTCCATAAAAATTCTATATCCTAATTAAACGGATGTTTTCTAAAATAAAATCGAGGCATCATCAACATGTGTGGTAGCATTTAGGCTGCCTTGCTAGATGATCCTCTCGATTCCGATTCCCATTCGTAGGCAATCTTTACATCTACATAGGAACAGCTCAACATTATCAGCGACAGCATGTTGTTCATATTCCTGAAGCCATAGGCAGTCCGTATCAGTAGCTTTAT
>NZ_FRBB01000005.1:0-212574 GCF_900142505.1 Fibrobacter sp. UWH5
TGATACCGAGGGAAAGGTGTAAACCATATCAGTGAAACTGTCAACTCGGTCAGTAAAAACACCCCAAAAGTGTCAACCTTTTTTAGGGAAGGTCACTATGAAATAGATCATAAAGAATTTCGAACAATAAATAAGAACAAACTGTATCATCTGTATTAAAAAATGCACATTTTTGCTGTTTTTAGAGTGAAATCGCCTAAGTTAAAAGACGGTCAAAACCTGGCCTACAATAAAAAATCCAGGTAGTTGTCGAATTTTTGGATTATAATCCAAAAATTCTATAGAAAATTATGCATTACGTGGGGGTTATAGCAATAAAGTGTGCTAAAATGTAATTTTTCGGGCTTGATAATGTGCTAAAAGAGGTGAGTGTTTTTTTTCTCCGGGTTCAAAAAGAGCAATGGATTGAGAAAAAGAAGAAATCTACTTTTTTAGTATTTCCAAAAAATTTCGTGGAGTGACGACAATAGGTGCCGAAGGGAAATGCCTTATATTTCCTGTAACAAGATGTGTCTCGGTTGTCTTCCCGTGAGCTAAAGCAACGGAATAAAAGACGACATCCTTTGGGTCGGGTATGGTTTCTACGATTTCTACCAAATCCTTTTCAGCGACACCTAGAATTTCTATCTGATTCAATGTTGCTTCAAGCACATCTTTGGAAAATGAAATTTCTCTCGATTTAGTACAGCGTACTAAACACCGTTCCTTGCGGCGTCGATTTCGGCATTGATTTCATCAAGACTCATATCTGCAACACCGGCCTCTTGTGCTTCTGCAGAAAGAGCTTGCATAATTCGAAGCATCTGGCTGGCGGAACGCTTTGGAGTGACGTTGTATGATCCTCGTACATCGGCAGCCATCATAGGCGCCGTTTTGTGAGATGAAACCTCGAAGGGAATGCGCCCTTCGCGAACCACTGTGCGGGCGAATATGTTAATGGCAGTAGCCATAGACATACCGAATTCTTCGCAAAGAGAATCGAACTCCTGCTTCAGATCACTATCCATTCTAACGCTAAAGGCTACTTGCGACATATTTAGCTCCTATTTTGTGTTAAATATACAAAAATGTAACCAAAATGGTATCATAATGGTGAGGTTTTGACGAAATTTACGCTAGTCTCCTTAATCAAGGATTTGCGCCAAAGAACTGCGGCTTCTTCAAGTTTTCCCTGTGTTCAAAAAGAGCCCCTATAAGATGACAACAAACTTACAAGCAATACCCTGCCACATATTCTTCATAATAACCCTGTACTCCTAGATTATATAGGAAAATTACAAAAAGAGGGGAGATTTCAAGGAAAGGTGGGGTGAAAATGGGGCGAAAAGAGGAAATTTTCAAGACAAAAAGAAGAAAATTTCATCCATTAACACGGAAGACCGCCAACATTATGCAAATATTAAAAATTATTGTTGTCTGGGGAAAATCTCAAAAACGTTTGGATAGTGGTTAGGGGCTAGGGGAAAGTGTGGTGGCTGCATCGCTATTCTTTAACCTCAAAGCGAGCAACACAAACGACCTCATACCTATTATGGCTGTATTTTTACCGGACACTAAAAATTAAAAATATTTGTCATCATAATTTTATTTATGTTATTTCTTTCATTTCATGATGTCAAGTCAATTTATTTTTACATATAAAATAAAACTTTTCATATACATCCCCCAAAACCAATATTATCATTATTTCCATATCATTCTTAAACAACAAAGAAAGGAACCATCATGGCAAAAAAAGCAATGAAATCCAAGGATTTATTGGCAATTACAGCAAAAAAGAAGAAAGAAAGCGTAAAATCCGTAAAGAAAGAATTGAAAATCGCACAAGCCAAGGCAACAACCTCAAAAAAATTTGAAAAAGTCGCAACCGTCACGAAAACTATTTTGGAGGAAATTTACGAACGTCCATCCCTAAAACACGTCGCTTTTGAAGATATATCCCTAAAAACATCGAACAGCCGTTTTTTCAAATTCAACAACGGAACGGGTCTCGCCCTTTTTTCAAACACATCTAAAGAAACGGAAAACGCCCTCCCTCAGGAAACCGGTAGTTTGATTGAAGTCAAGCGCCCAAACTTCCGCATAAAATTCAACAAACTTGAAAAAGAAACTGATGTATTGGAACTTGCAGCAACCAATTCAAAAATAAAGCTTGAATTCAAGGACTTGACGCCAAACAAGAAAAGACCTGTTCACCGACCTCTCTCCATCAAGGACAGCAACACCATCTTTTGGAAAAATGTAGATGAAAAAACAAACATCACATTTGATGTCCATCCCAATCGTCTCGTCCAAAACATCATCGTCACCAAAAAGGCTAACAAATATGAATACGCCTATCTTCTGAATACCGAGAATCTCTCACTAGTCCAAGGGGAAAAGAGGGATGCCATCCAATTGACTGATGGTGGTGCAGACCTTTTCACCCTCGCCGCTCCCGTCCTTAAGGATTTTTCCGGGAAGAAAATTGCACCGCAGTACTTTGACGTAAAGGAAACAAATCCGCACCAAGTACAAGTTTCCTTCACCTTCAATGCCGAGGAAGTCAACGCAAACAGTCGTTTCCCGATTGAAATATCTCCGGAAATCATTTCCGAAAAAGCGCCGATAGTTAAATACCAGCAATTCAGCAGAACGAGCGAAACCGAAAAGTGGAAAGCAGGGTTGACGGCATCCACAGCAAAATTCTCCGACAGGAAGGCTCTTGAAAAAAACGTCGTCACTATAAGCAAAGATCTTGTTGATTCCCTTCAAGGGAAGAAAATATCAAAGGTAAGCATCAAACTGCAATCGGATTCGCGCGAGGCCATTTTGGCAGGAGATCGTCCCGTTAGAATACCAGAAGGTGGCGGTTTTTTGGATATCACGAAGGAATTCTTGAATGCAAATGGGAAAGACATTGAGATAGACTTAAAACCCTTCCCAGTCCAAGACCGTCCCTCTCTTGGATACATTGACGAACACCTTGAAATTCCGTTTTTGCCAGCCAATCCACCAGACATCAACCATATAGAAATCCCCGGGGCATTCACTCCACTTCCAGGCTCAATATCCATTCCAGACGAAACTGATTCTTCTGACATTGTCGTCGAATACTTCATTGACGATGAAATGATGCCCGCAAGCGAAAGCTACACCTTCGCCGGTGGCGTCGAAGGCTGCGTTACTCTAGATAGCGGCGACATGACGGCATCCTTCAGCGATATTTCATTTATAAAGACCTCCTTGCCGCTCAAAATATCACACACCTACAAATGGAGTAGCGAAAATTTTGACTGCGGCAGGAACTGGCGATTAAACCTGCACCAATCCCTCGTCAAAGGAAGTGTCGAAAACAACGGTTCCGATTACATCTACACCGACGGAAACGGATTCAAGCACGGCTTTATTGAAACATACTATTACTTCAATGCCGCCGGAGAAAAAGTCCCTGTAGAAAAGGAGAACGTTAATTTTGACATAGTCACAGAAACCATGTGGACCGATGTTTCCGGAAAGAAGTGCGAAGTTTTCAAGGAACAGAGCACATCCAGTGGTATGAAACTTACCACAAGACTTGACGGATTCAACGGAATCAAATATTACGAACAACGTCAAAAAGAAGAAAAACAGCTAGAAGAAACATTGGCGACGTACAAGCGGAATCTTCGAGAATTCGTCATCGTCCAATCGAATTCCGGTACAGAAATTCAAAGTCTCTCGGCACTCTTTAAAGACGAGAAGCTTTCTGCAGGGCAATTTGACAGTTTCATGAATTCTGCAGCCGGGTACCTGGTCATGCAAAAGCAAGAAGCGATGCAGTTGAGCTCTCTTTATACTCAAAAGAATTATTATAACACACAACTAAAAAACAACGAAATTCAGCGCCGCCTTTACGATAAGGATTCAACCACATCATCCAAGCACAACCTGATGATGCAAAACCGGTCATTGAATTTACAATACAATAGCCTTACGACGCAACTTGATGATTTGCTAAATGTTTGGAAAGAAGATAAAAACGCCGATTTATCTTATAATGAAAGCAAAGGTCCTAGCGAAAGCTATATCATGTACAAGAAAATGACGGACCTTTATTGGCAATTCAAAAATCTGAACAAGGAAAGCCCCAATACATTCAAGATGCCGTATGTATTCAGTAGATTTTTCCTATCCAAGGACAAAAAACAGGTATTCTACTATTACGGCGACAAATACAACAATGAGCGTAGCCCCTTTGACTTCAGCACCGCCGCAAAATTAGCCGACAATTGCCTGCTTGACAAAGACCTTGTCTATCTCAATTTTAAGACAACCCCCTCTTTTGACTACAAGCAAATTTCTTTATTAAGCGAACAAGTCAAAAATATTAACCAACAAGAAGAAGATCAAGCCACACAAAAATCACTTATTGACGACAAACCCATCCAGGAGCAGCTGGATCAGATCATCAAGCAAATTGATTATCTTGTTGAAAAGAACAGCATCCGAATCGCTGAGCTACAAAGGATTTACAAGGAATACTTCAATTATGAAGCAGACCTTGTCAAATTGAAGAAAACTATGGCCGTAGCCTGCCTATCGAGTGAAGGGCAATCCCTTTGCTTCAACGAATACGGTCAATTATGCGCTCTGACTGATTCCTACGACAACAGCATCAATATTGAATACGACATCAACAACAGAATTTCGTGTCTTAGCGACGGCAAAAATTCCATCAATTTCAATTACGACTTTTATGGATTGCTGACATCCATCGTTGATTACAACGGAAACAGGGTAGAATACACCTATTCCGGCAACGGTACAGGTTCAACACTGCAAAGCGTCAAATTGGCAAACGGAGACACAGTTACCTTCAACTATACAAACAACAAACTTACCGCAATTTCTTCTGACCACGACAAGACAAAGACAAAATTAGAATATGGGGCGGCAACTTCCGAAAATGCAAGTGCTCCATTGCAAACCATTACAAACTATTCTCTCGTCAGTCAAATAAAAGACGATGATGTCGTGACCACATCTGATTCCGTAGCCTTCAAAAACAATGTATTCGCAAAAGTACTCTTTGAATACGGGATTCACGAATGCACCATCACCAACGACAATAAAAAGAAGCGTTACTTTATGGATGACCACGGATGCGCCATTGGCGGCTATGGTCAAAAGGAAGACGGATCCTTCGGAGCTTATTCCTACGCCTATGCCGACCGAGAAAACAACGAAATGTTTTCCATCCATGAAATTGACGATTCCATCATCGTATCTCAAAACGAGGCTCAATTCACCATACAGGCAAGCACACTTCCCTCACACCAGAAGGAATTCATGTTCACCGCCCTTATTAGCGCGAAAAAGGGGTTCCAGGCAAGCACGAATCTTGTGCAAGAAAACAATACAGTTGCAATTGAGGGATCCCTATGGCAGAAACCTCATTTAGTCGGCCATCTAGAAAACCACTTCACTGGTGAATTCAAATACAACAATTTAACAGGGAATACCATTTTCACAAGGTCAAAAACAGATGTGTTTATAGGGCTTAAGGCGACTGTCACCTACAAAGACAAGTCAACATGTTCCTTCCAAACGCCAATCATTGATCGTCAAAGCGGCGTTCAACTTTGCGCCGTCCCTGTTTCCCTAGATATCAGCAAGGACGTTTCAAAAATAGAACTGGCCATGGTCAACCCATCCACTACAATTTACCAGTGCCAGGAATTCCGATTCGCACCCGCAGAAATTGAATACAAAAAATTTGACGCCTTTAAAAAATTAGTTTCTTCAGAAACAGGCAATGAATTTGTTTGCACCATTCCTAACGGGAACCATTATAGGAAAACAGAAACGACCTACAAATATAACGAGTTGCACCTGCCCATAGAAAAAAGAGCCGTTTGCACCGATAACATGACCAACGGAGCAAGCCCCACTAAAGTCACTCTTGTTTCCAAGTACGCATATGACGGCAAGGGGGCACAGATTCGTGAAGAATCCTATATTGAAGGCAATCAAGCAACGCAAGGAAGCATGGTCGATGAAAACCTCTACGACGACAAGGGGCGTATCTTAAAGAACCAAGTGTACAATTCCCTAGAATCATCTAGCAGAAAGTTCGTAGAAAAAGGTTACCACGAAAAAGACAGTTCCGTTGAATACGAAATGGACGCACTTGGAGAAGTCAAAGTCACCTATGAATACGACCCAACAACAAACGAGGTTCTTTCGACAACCGCACCGAACGGCAGCAAGTTCACTTATTCCAGAGATTGCAATTCTCATGCAGTCACCGGAATTTCTCAAAGTACCGAAGAGGGCGAATCCAACTTTGTTGAAACCCATTACAACTGCGGGCTTGTAACAAAACTTACCAGCGGTACACATTCCATTACATACGAATACAACGCCAAACGAGAAAAAACCGCTGTTTTCTTTGACGGATTAAAGAAAGCTGACTATAAATATGACAAAACTTCAAAGCCGTTGAAAGCTCAAAAAATCAGAGACGTCAACTTTGAAGAAGTTTATACAGAAACAACTACAACAACACTTTGGGACAGTCAAAACAAAAAATCAACAACAGAGGCATTTACCGATTCCAAGAAAAATCTCATTCAAATAGCTCTTGACGGGAACATCCTCTTTAGGAATAGTTATTCCAAGACAAACGACCTTATTTGTAGTGCAGATTTCATCACAGGGACAATCACTTCCGCAGATTACGACAGCAACAACAACCGGTTAAATTCCATTGCGAAATCAAAAGCCGAGAAAGAGGAATTTGGTTATCTAAAATCCGTCCAGGAAACATACAAATACGACGACAATGGGAAAATGACTGAACACGCCGCACTTGTAAACGGAAAGGAAATTCAAAAGTATAAATTCGAATACAACACGAACGTCGCAAAAACGTTAAAAGCTATCAAGCTTCCTAACGGCCTCACTTACATACCACAAAAAGACCTTTTAGGCCGCGACATTGGAAAAACGCTACTCAATGCCAATGGCGAAAAAATCCTTGGCGAATACATCAGCTTCCGTAAAGTAGGGAACCACACATCAGACATGGTCTCTTCCGTCCGTTATGGCGAAATACATAATGGCACATTCGGTATCTCCGAAGGTATCCGTTACAAATATGACTCTTGCGGCAACATCACCGAAAAATGGGTAAACGGCAAGTTCGCCGCAGCATACGCCTACGACCACCTGAATAGAATAATCCGCGAAGACAACGCCACATTCAAGAAAACCTGGCTATTCTCCTACGACAATGGTGGCAACCGCACCTCAAAAATTGAGTTGCCTCTAACCCGCAAAAATACAGGGGAACTCATTGATTACACAGAAGCAAATGTGGAAAATTATTCGTATGATGGCGATAAGTTAATATCGTGCAACGACAACGCATTCGCTTACGATGGCTTCGGGGATCCGACCTTATTCAAGAACAAAAAACTCGTTTGGAAAGAAGGCAAACTGAAGCAATTCGGCAGTCTCACATACGATTACGATGGTTACGGCAAACGCATCCGGAAAGGTTCAACCTATTTCACATACGATACAAACAAGGACTTGCTCCAAATGGAAACAAAAGAAAAGGTCCTTGAATTCATCTATGACGACAAGGGCCTATCGGGATTAAAATACCAGGGGCTTCAATACGTATTGCGTCAAAACCCACAGGGCGACATAACACATATTTTTACCCTAAACGGGAAATTGGAAGCACGCTATGAATACGACGCGTGGGGCAACCATAAAATCCTTGACGAAGACGGCAACGAAATAACCGACCAGGACCATATAGGGAATGTCAACCCGTTCCGCTACCGCGGATACTTCTACGATATAGAAACAAATCTATACTATTTGATAAATCGCTACTACGATCCTGAAACGGGAAGATTTATCTCCCAAGACCAAATAAGTTATCTACAACCCGAAGTTATCAACGGTTTGAACTTGTTCGCTTATTGCGGGAACAATCCGGTCATGCGCATTGACGACGACGGACGTAGCTGGAAAAGTTTTTGGAATGGGGTCAAGAAATTCTTCAAAGGAGTCGGAAACTTTTTCAAAAAAGTCGGACTATACATTGCCGGACGCATTATTGCCGGTATAGGATTCTTGATCGTGGCGATAGCTGCCGTATTGTCTCTAGGTTGCACTCTCGGGCAATTGGCAGGCATCAATCTATTCTCAACCATTGGCAACTTATGTACAGGCGTTTTGTATCAAATCGGGATGACAATAGGAATGTATGGAGGCTTCATGATGGCATCAGCATTCTCGGACGACATCTTCAGCGACATGGAATCCATCAATTGGAACCCATTCAACACCGATGAAGAAAAGGCACTGGATTCTACGAAAGTATCCTTCTTCAAAGGCATACCCATCATCCGAAGCGATGCCGGACGATCCGGAAATGTCGGATTTATTCTGCTCAAGCATATGGACGCCAAGAACCCAGACGGTTCTACTTGGATAGATGGCCACGGTATGACGCGCAACGACGTTTTAAGGCATGAATTCGGGCATCACTTCCAATTGGCAATTCTCGGGCCGATAAATTACTTTATATCCGTCGGCATTCCTTCGGCAGGAAAATGGGGAAGCGGCAATTACTACGACAACCCTTGGGAAAACATGGCGAATGAAAAAGGCGGTGCTCAGTCTTATGACATAAACAACCTAAACAACCTCATTCCCATCAACCATAACGGCAACTCCAAACACCTGCTAATGGCAACATTCCTAGGTCCGTATTCGCTTATCTACAGCGCCATACTTTAATCTAGGACTAAGAATAGCGCGTATTCTCTCTTCATCACGTAGAGGGAGTCTTAGACACCCTCTACGTGAATTCAGTTCCGTTTTTGCATATTCAAAAGGGCCTTCAATTCACTAATATGTAAAGAAGTTTTTTAGAGACAAACATTCTTAATCGCTTAAATTATGAGCAACGAATAAAATAACTATCTCTTGTGCAACCGTCCACGTTTCGAGGCTTCCTTTTTCAGAACGTTTGTCAGGAACGCGAAGAACTTTTCGGCGCGGGAGTTGTCCTGCTTGTTGCGTCTCAGCGTAACAATGATGTCGCGCTTGAATTCGGCGTCGGTAATGTCGAGGAGGCGGACCTTGCGGTGATCCATCTTGCCCCACGAGAATTCCGGCCAGAATCCTACGCCGATGCCTCCGGCGACAGCGTCCTTCACCACGTTTGAGTTATCGCTCACGAAGGTGACGTTCAAGTCGAAACCGACGCGCTTGCAAAATTCCTTGCAGATATATCCTAGTGCCTTCGTGCCATAAAGTCCGATGAAGTTCGTGTTCTTGAAATCCGCAAGCGACGCACTCGTCATCTTTTTATACTGGGCGCTATTCGGCACGGCGAGGTAAATCTTTTCGGGGCACACAAAGACTTCTTCGTCGGGAGCGGGCGTGGCATCGTAATTTTCACAGGTGCGCACCGAAACATCGTAAAGGGTGGTTTCCAAACTCTGGATTAGGTTGATTTGCAAATCCGGATCGATCTGCTTGTACTGAATCACTGCATCGGTCACGAACGCAGATGCGGCGAGGACATTCAGGTTGAGGGTCTTGTTTTCTTTGTTCGCCATGGCGCGGAGCCGCTTGGGCAGGGCCTCGATATCTTCGTAGAGCGGCTTGAGTGCCTTGTAGAAGAAGCTTCCGCATTCGGTAAGCTTGATGTTCCTGCCTTGCGTCTTGAAGAGCGGAACGCCTAGTTCATCTTCCAGCTTGTGAATGGCCTGCGTAAGGGCCGGCTGCACAATGCACAGGTTACGGGCACTCTTGGTGACGTGCTCGTTCTTCGCGACTTCCAGAAAATACTTCAGATGGGTCAGTTCCATGTCCGCCTCTATTGATAGGTTTTTCTTATCAATCCAATATAAACTATAATAGCAGAGCGAGGGGACGAAATAACGCTGGATAAAATTTTCTTTTTCTTTGACCATCTGCGCTGGATGAAAAATCATGGAATCATAGATATGGACAACAATATTCTTCTTTATTGGGAAAATCGAATTTTCAAAAACGAAACTGTAAAGTCCTATTGGGAATCACAGAATAATTTGTTAGGGGAAAATTTGCCCTATAAGAATTTGAAAGTTCTTGTTAATGGGAGAATGTAATATGAGAAAACTTGCTTATGCATTTCTTTCACTGCATTTGATTGCACTTATGGGCTGCGACGAAGACCTGTGCATGAAGGTTCACCATACAAGTGAAGCCGAAGGTGGCTGTAACTTTGTGTTTGATGATGGCTCCGTGGTTAAAATTAAAGGTGCTAGTTGTACAGATTCCTATGTCGTCAATGACAGTACTAAATGGGGCGTGAAAAGAAGTTCCTACCAGACCATTGAGCAATGCAAGGATTCAGTTATTGCCTATAAGCAATCCTTAAGGAACCTTAAGAACATAAAGGTTCCTAGCGAGGTGAAGACTGTAACTATTGGTAAACAGGTTTGGATGGCGGAAAACCTTAATGTGGAAACTGCTGAAGGTTCTTGGTGCTATGACAATAAACCTGAAAACTGTGAAAAGTATGGCCGTCTTTACACCTGGGCGGCAGCGATGCGCCTTGCTGCGGGTTGCAATGAGTATAGCTGTGAACAGGCATATCCCCATCAGGGCCTTTGTCCAAGTGGTTTTCATATTCCTACAGAGGAAGAATGGAAAACCTTGATTGCAACAGTCGGTGGGGGAGATGTTGCTGGAAAGAAACTGAAGTCTCGTTCGGGGTGGAGGGAAAGAGGTAACGGTTCCGATGCCGACGGCTTCTCCGCGCTCCCAGCAGGCTACAGATACTACGATGGCTATTTCAGCAATGCCGGCTACTACGCCTACTTCTGGTCTGCCTCTCAGGACGTGAACGGTAGCTACAGCGCCTACGGCATGTACTTGTACTACATCCTCGAGCTTGCCAGCATGTTCAACTACAATAAGCGCAGCGGTTACTCAGTGCGTTGTCTCCAGAACTCCAACGAGGAACGCGAAGCGTCACTCGTCCGCCCTAGCGAAGCCGGAGCGGCCAACAAACAAAATCAAGGGAGCGTGAAGGATTCCCGCGATGGCAAGACCTACAAGACTGTAAAAATTGGCAATCAGACCTGGATGGCTGAGAACCTGAATTACAAGACCAGTGGTAGCGTGTGCTACGATTACAAGGACGCTAATTGTAAAAAGTATGGTCGCTTGTACACCTGGGGTGGTGCTCAGAACGCTTGCCCAGCAGGTTGGCATTTGCCGACAGAGGAAGAATGGGGAACTCTGCTGAAAAATGTCGGCGGCAAAGAAACTGCTGACAGGGCCCTGAAGTCCCGCCACGGGTGGAATGACGATGGCGACGGTTTTGACAATTACGGCTTCTCCGCGCTCCCTGCAGGCTACAGACGCTACTATGGCAATTTCGACACTGCCGGCAGCAGCGCCTACTTCTGGTCTGCTAGCGAGTACGCTAGCTACTACGCCTATTACATGTACTTGATCTACCACTACGAGGATGCCGACGTGAGCTACTACAGTAAGTACCGCGGTTACTCCGTTCGTTGTCTCCAGAACTCCAACGAGGAACGCGATGCGTCACTCGTCCGCCCTAGCGAAGCCGGGGCGGCCAACAAACAAAATCAAGGGAGCGTGAAGGATTCACGCGATGGCAAGACCTACAAGACTGTAGAGATTGGTGACCTGGTGTGGATGGCTGAGAACCTTAATGTTAAAACCGATGAGGGCTCTTGGTGCTATGACAATAAACCTGAAAACTGTGAAAAGTATGGTCGTCTTTACACCTGGGCGGCAGCGATGCGCCTTGCTGCGGGTTGCAATGAGTATAGCTGTGAACAAGCATATCCCCATCAGGGCCTTTGTCCAAGTGGTTTTCATATTCCTACAGAGGAAGAATGGAAAACCTTGATTGCAACAGTCGGTGGGGGAGATGTTGCTGGAAAGAAACTGAAGTCTCGTTCGGGGTGGAGGGAAAGAGGTAACGGTTCCGATGCCTACGGCTTCTCCGCGCTCCCTGCAGGCCTCAGAGACTACCGTGGCTATTTCGGCAATGCCGGCTACAACGCCGTCTTCTGGTCTGCCTCTCAGGGCGAGGACGATAGCTACGACGCCTACAACATGAGCTTGCGCTACGGCGGCGAGAATGCCTACATGCGCAGCAACTATAAGTACGACGGTTACTCAGTGCGTTGTCTCCAGAAATCCAACTAGAGGCGCATAGCACCACTAGCAAGCCCCCTGCGCAGCGGGGGCTTCAACAAAGTTCTTCCCTAAGGCGCAGCCAAAGGGAAGAACAGAATTTTAAATTAACATGGAATATGAAGAAAATGAAAATTGACGATACAGACTATAATGTTGTAAAAATCGGCAACCAATACTGGTTAGCCGAAAACTACAAAAAGTCAATGAATGATTAGCTTCTGACATGGGACGAGGCTGTAGAAGTCGCTGAAAAGCATGATTACTTGCGCCTCCCCACGGATGCTGACTGGCAAGAATTAAAAAATTGGGTAAAGGGTAAGTTTCCTACGCAATCTGAAAGAGATGTTCTTTGTGATAATAAGTTTTTTTGTGCTACACTTGTTGGCTATAAATTCTCCTTTCAGGATAAAGTGATGGACGCTGGCAAATATGCTTTTTTCTGGAGTGCCGATGATTATGGACTTAAGAAACAAACACATTGCTGGTGCCTTGATGATGAGGAAGACGTACTTTATCAAGCAACCTTTCCAAAAACTGTGAAAATCGCCACTCGATATTTGGTAGACTCCACAAAAATCAATGATTCCAAAGAAAATAAAAATGTCTGAATTAGAAATGTCTTTGCTGAAATTTCTTCCCATACAATTTTAACGAATCTTGGAAGCTCACATATAAGATAAGTCTCGTGTTAACAGTTGTTTGCAAAATGCGTCAGTGGAAACCTGGTCCCTTGTTTTTCTCGTAGCCTCTTTCTAAATTCCATCACGTAACATAGTTTGTTAGATCGCTTTACTGCCTAGGGCTTGCGCCCGGACGCAGCGGCGGTCTTTTTTTATGGAGTGAAAATGAATCGCAAGGAATTTATCGCCATGGCGAAGGATATCAAAAAGAATCCCGACCGTCTGGCCCATTATCGCAAGATCTTCAAGAATGTCTATCCGTTCAGTGATGGAATGATCAAGATTTTATTGGCGAACGAAGCCAAACCGCTGCGAACCGTAATGTTCCTCAACGCAATGCTTGGCTTGGAGGGTGACAAGGCCATTTCGAAGTTTTCCCTAGGCGTGCAAGAAAACCCTGGCGTACTGAACGAGAAGACTGCAATCTTTGACATCTATGGTACTACCCAGGCGGGGGAACCTGTACTCATTGAAGTTCAGCAAAACTATAACCAGTTGTTTGTTGATCGTCTCATCTACTACACATCCCGTGTAATCAGTAGAACCGTGAAGAAATCCAAGTCCTACGACCTGCCGCACATCTACATTCTGAGTATCCTAACCGAGGACCAGTTCGTCCTGGACCGAGACCATTACTACCACACTTTGGAATTGGTTCGCAATAAAAAGTTTTACTATGACAAATTGGATATCAATCTGGTAGAATTGGAAAAGTTCTTTGCCATCGAAGACCGCACTCCGCTAGAACTGCGTGAACAGAGTCGCCGAGCCGACATGCTTCGTCTCTTCCGCGAAATTCTGGAGGATAAGGAAATCACGGAGGAAAAAGCTGAAGGTCTCCTTGACAGGGAGTTTGCAAATGATGTATCTTTTTCCTCGTACACTAATGATGTTTTTCTTCTGGAGGCCGACGGCATGACTGATCTCGCATACGAAAAAGAAGGCTCGTACCTGCAGGGTAAAGCTGATGGCGAAGATATTGGCCGCAAGGAAGAACGCCAAAAGGCTTTGTCTGAGAAGTTGCAGGCTGCTCGCGAGATGCTTCGCGACAATATTCCTTTGGAAAAGGTCATTAAGTACCAGAATCTCACCGAGGAACAGGTAAAAGCATTGTAGCCTTTGCGAGTCCCCTTCCACATTTCCTGACAGCTTTTTTTCTACTTTATATCCGAAAATTAGTTAGTGTCGTATTCATCCACTAACCACTAAACACTAACCACTAACCACCAAGGTCTAGTATGAACATTCTCGTAGTCGGTAGCGGCGGCCGTGAACACGCCATTGCCCTCGCTGTAAAGAAGTCTCCCATGTGCGACTCCCTCATTTGCGCACCGGGCAATCCTGGCATGGCAAACCTGGGCAAGTGCATCCCCGTAGATGTGGCTGACCCCAAGGCTATTGCCGACCTCGCTGTTGCCAACAACATTGACCTGGCCATCATTGGACCGGAAATTCCGCTGGTCGCTGGCGTGGTTGACGAATTCCGCGCCCGCGGTCTTCGCGCTTTCGGCCCCACTGCAGGCGCTGCAGCTCTTGAAGGCTCCAAGGCTTTCTCCAAGGACATCATGAAGAAGTACAATGTCCCCACCGCAGCATTCGAAACTTTCACTGACCTGGCTTCCGCAAAGAAGTTCCTGGCAGAACATCCCGCTCCCATCGTGGTGAAGGCTTCCGGCCTTGCTGCTGGTAAGGGCGCCATCGTCTGCATGACCGACAAGGAAGCTGACGACGCTGTTGAAGAAATGCTTGGCGAAAAGGCCGTGTTCGGCGAATCCGGCAAGACTGTCGTGATCGAAGAATTCATGGACGGCGAAGAAGCCTCCATCTTCGTGGTCTGCGATGGCAAGGACTACGTGATCCTCTCTTCCGCTCAGGACCATAAGCGCGTCTTCGACGACGACAAGGGCCCGAACACTGGTGGAATGGGTGCATATTCTCCGGCTCCGGTCGTTACCGACGCCCTGCTGGACGAAGTGAAGAAGACTATTGTCGAACCCACCCTCAAGGGTATGGCTGCCGAAGGCAAGCCTTACACTGGCGTGCTCTATGTGGGTATCATGGTGACCTCCAAGGGCCCCAAGGTTGTGGAATACAACTGCCGTCTGGGTGACCCGGAATGCCAGATTGTTCTGCCGCTTTACGATGGCGACGTGCTGGCTCTCTTTGACGCTGCCGAAAAGGGCGAACTGGCCAAGCTTGGCGCTCCCAAGGCTCCCAAGGGTTCCGCTGCAATCGTGGTTCTCGCAAGCGCTGGCTATCCTGGTTCCTACGAAAAGGGCAAGGTGGTTACCGGTATCGAAGAAGCCGAAAAGAACGGCGCACAGGTTCTCCACGCCGGTACCAAGATGGCCGACGGCAAGCTGGTCACCAACGGTGGTCGCGTGTTCGGCGTCGTAGGTCACGGTGCAACTCTTCGCGAAGCTCTGGACGTTGCATACGCCGCTTGCGAAAAGGTTGAATTCGAAGGTAAGTTCTATCGTAAGGACATTGGTAAGAAGGGTTTGGCAAGATGCTAGTAGAAAACGCTAAGGTTGGTATCGTCGCTGGTAGCAAGAGCGACCAGGAAGTTGTAGACAAGATCACCGCTGTGCTGGACAGCTTCGGCATCAAGTGGGAATTCAACATTTACTCTGCACACCGCACTCCCAACGCTACTGCAAAGTACGCCAAGGAAGCTGAAGGCCGTGGCCTCCAGGTCATCATCGGTGTTGCCGGTCTCGCCGCAGCTCTTCCGGGCGTGTTGGCCGCTCACACCATCCTTCCGGTGATCGGTCTGCCCTGCGCTGGCGGTCCCCTGAACGGTGTGGACGCTCTCCATTCCATCGTCCAGATGCCCGGTGGCATTCCTGTTGCAACTGTTGGTATCGGTAACGGCAAGAACGCCGGCTACCTGGCTGCCCACATCGTCGCTCTCACTGACCCTGCAGTCAAGGCAAAGCTTGTGGAATACCGCAAGGGTCTGGGCGACATCGAAGGCTAGTAGGTAGTAGGAAGTAGACGGTAGGAAGTGGTTAGGATCGTGGAAAAAATCAAGTGCAAATTTGGCTTTGTGTCTAAGTTGTTTTTTGCATTTGCGTTTCTAGGCCTGCTTTCTACTTCATCCTTTGCCGGTGAGCCGAACCTTCCCGAGGTCAAGGCTCCCTGGATGAAGGGTGAACGTCTGACTTTTAGTCTGGGCTGGGGTATCATTACTGCAGGCAAGGCCGTGCTGGAGGTCAAACCTTCCAAGGACGGCAAGACTGAATTCTACACCTTGGCTCATGACGAGGGGTCCCTCAAGAAAATCTATCCGGTGTCTGACACCATCTACACCCGCGTTCGTAACAAGGGTCTCATGACGGAAGTTTTCCGCAAGACCTTGAACGAGGGTAGCTACCATAACAAGTCCGTAATTCGGTTCGACCGCAAGGGCGAAAAAGCATGGCTTTCCGACACGGTCTTTACCGACGGAAAGGTTCGCAAGGTCAAGCGCTCCGCCGATACCGTCGTGGCCATCCAGGGTATCGAGCACAGCATCATGTCTGCCTTTTACCTGGTCCGAACTCTGCCGTTGACGGTAGGGGATACTTCTCGCTTTTCGGCAGTGAGCGGCAAGAAACGCTACGAACTGAAGGTCCTTGTCCATGGACGCGAAACCCTAAAGACCAAAATTGGCACGGTAAACACTATAAAAGTGGAACCCGTGCTGGATGGAGACGGCATTTTTGTGTCGAAGGGCCGCATTTTTATATGGCTGACCGATGATGAACGTCGTATTCCGGTCCTTATGGAGTGCGAAATTGCCCTCGGTTCCATAAAAGCTAAGTTGTTAAAAGTGGAATAGCGGGACCTTGGGTCGCACAAACCCGCTGTTTTTATAAAAATCGTCATTTTTAATCAACTTTTACATAAAGGCTTTTGCATTTGGCGGATTTAATAAGTTATATTCCAAAGGCGATTATATAATCAGAGGCTTTTGATGTTTAAAAAACTTTTGTTGACTACCTGTTTGACTCTCGGTTTGTCCGCTTTTGCGTCTGTATCTTGGGCTCAGGATGATGATGACGACGATTACGTCTCCGCTCCGTCTGTTGCTTCTGACGATGACGAAGACGATGATGGCTTTGTCTCTGCTCCGCCGAAGGCATCTAAGGGCAAGGCTGCCCGTGCTGCTGCCATGGACGACGATGACGAAGAAGGGGAAGATGAAGAATTTGCCAGCGGCGATCTGACTGTCGCTCAGCGCAAGGAACAGCTGGAACGCAAAAAGTTCGAAGAAGAACAGCGTCAGGATGAATACGCAAACTCCGAACGTCGTCGTGACTGGCTCCGTAACCGTCTCATTCTGCAGATGGGTATGGGTTCTCGCTATGCCTTCATGGGTGAAACCGGTATGGGTATGAGCTTCGGTATCGGTGCGGAATACGTCCTGCCGTTCCATCTGGCCGTATTCGGTTCTTTCGGTTTCCTGCCTAAGGGTACCGACACCGACTTCGAAGAATTTGAATTGGAAGGTGGCTCTGGTTGGAAGGCCGGTATTAACTACTACCTCTTCCCGAAGAATCCTCTCCATCTGGGTATTTCTGCTTCTTATGGTACTGTTTACTTCGACCATGACATCAAACCGGATAATAACGTTCGAGCCTTGATTTCTGTGGAAGGTTACCAGTTTGACGTTCTTATTGCCTATATGACCAATGAATGGTACTACCTGCAGTTCTCTATCGGTATGTACTATGCTCCCAAGCTGGCAAAGAAGCCTGCCCAGTGGGATGAATCCACCGACAACCCCAGCTGGGGCAAGCGTGAAGTGCTTGGCATGTGGCAGAATGGTCAGTGGGATTCCAAGGTGGTTAACCAGGACGGTATGAACAAGACTGGTATTGTCTTCGGTATCGCCATCGGTTATGCCCTGCCGGAACTCTTCCCGGATGACACCGAAAAGCGTCGTCGTGAACGTGAAAAGGCTCGTGCCCGTTCTAGCGCTGCTGGTCGATAACAGCTAACTTTTGGAACAAGTTTTAAAGAATGCCGCCCCAATCAAGATGGGCGGTTTTCTTTTTTACTATATTGCGAATCGCCTTGAAGAACGTTCAACGGTTCTAGAGGCTTTCGCTTTCGTAGCTCAGTTGGATTAGAGTGTCTCCCTCCGAAGGAGAAGGTCACGCGTTCGAGTCGCGTCGAGAGCATAAAAACGCCAAAGACCCATTGGGTCTTTGGTGTTTTATTTTACTAGGCGACGAGAACTAGTTCGACTCCTGCATAAGGCGAGTGCAGCGAACGAACTTGTTCGTTCATTGCCGAGCCGCGCAGGAGCTATCAAAACGAAGTTTTGATGAATCGCGTCGAGAGCATAAAACGCAAAAGACCCCCAGCGGGGGCCTTTTTTTATGTTCTTTTTATTGTTTGCGCTTGGGGTCGGCGGACCACCCCAAAATAATCTAGTCTAGCAACTTTACGATCAGTTCGTGGGGTTCCGCATCGACAACCAATGCCTGGCGGAACGTTCCAACTTCACCGTCGCCTTCCAGCACCTTCACGATGTCGTCGGTGTCCAGGGAGTTGCCTTCGGTGCGGCCGTAGAAGTGGTATTCGCTTTCTTCGGCTTCTTCGTCCAGGATGACGGTCACGGTCTTGCCGATCATTTCTTCGGCGCGCTGTGCTGCCAGTTCTTCCTGGAAGTCGGTGATGGCGTCCAGGCGGGCGCGGGCGTCGCTTTCGTCTACGGGGGCGAGCTTCTTCATGGTCATGACCGGAGTGCCTTCTTCGGGGCTGAACACGAATCCGCCCAAGTGCTCGAACTTGATTTCCTGGAGCAGGTCCATCAGGTCTTCGAAGTCTTCGTGGGTTTCGCCGGGGAAGCCTACCAGCACGGTGGTACGGAGGGTGACGTCGGGGAGCTTGGTGCGGATCTTGCGGAGGATGTCACGGAGTTCCTGACGGGTGTACTTGCGCAGCATGTTCTTCAGAACGGGGTCGCTGCTATGCTGGATAGGCATGTCGATGTACTTGACCAGGCGGGGTTCCTTGGCCATCAGGTCCAGCAGTTCATCGTCGATGAAGGCGGGGTACCAGTACAGCATACGGATCCAGGGAATGTTCGTCTCGGCGAGCAGCGCCTTCAGCAGGTCCGTGAGGGTTTCACCTTCCTTCTTCTTTTCGCGACCGAAGAAGGTAGTGTCCTGGGCGATGAGGGTGATTTCCTTGATGCCCTGGGCTTCCAGTTCCTTGGCTTCCTTCACCAGGTCGGCGATGGAGGTGGATTTTTGCAGGCCGCGGATATTGGGAATGGCGCAGTAGGCGCAGCGGCGGTTGCAGCCTTCCGCAATCTTCAGGTAGGCGTGGTGGGGGAGTCCGCCCAGATTCAGGCGGGGAAGCTTGGCAGGATTGCAGCCTGCCGGCTGGTCGATGCCCATCTTTGCCAGAAGTTCGCCGGGCTGATAGGTGCCTGCCCAGAAATCGACTTCGGGGATTTCCTTTTCCAGCTCTTCGCCGTAGCGCTTGCTGAGACATCCCGTCACGATCAGCTTTTGCTTCGCTTTCTTGCCCTTTACCTGGGCGAGGATGGCGTTGATGGATTCTTCCTTGGCGGCTTCGATAAATCCGCAGGTGTTTACCAGGATGTAATCGGCCTTGGAGGCTGTTTCCGTGGTTTCAAAACCGACGTTCAGCATTTCTCCAACGAGGCGTTCTGCGTCCACCTGATTTTTGGAACAACCGAGATGAACGACGAAAATCTTAGGCTTTCTTGTAGGCATGGACCAAATATAGATTTCGGTGGAATAGCTTTCAATGATTGGCAGAAAAAGAGTATATTTGAGCTTCCTTTCTTAAAAGGAGGAATTATGAACTTGAGTAAATTCGCATTTGTCGTGGCCGCTGGTGCCATGTTCTCTTTAACTGCCTGTGGTGATAGCAGCTCTAATGCCCAGGGTGCTCAATGTAGTGTTTCCAGGTCTGGAAACTCTGTGACTTTGAGCGAATACGTAATGGGTATTTCCTATACGTCCACTGCAACTGTGGTTAGCGACTCCAAGGTGACCTTCCATTCTGTTTATGGTTACTCGACTCAGGCAGATGCCGATGTGGCTTGTGCTGATCAGAAGGAAGAAGCTGCTTCATGGAGAGATGGCAGCTACCAGGTCGAATGCTCCGGCTTGCAGATAACTGTTGATGAATACAGCGAGTATTTATACGGCGCTGCAGAGGGCTTGGACGAAGTCGAAGAAAATTTTAACGACATATGCCAAAGTTTCAACGATTTCGTTAGCCGCGGCGAAATGTAGTTCGTTTTTTGAAGCAATTAAAAAAAGCCCCGTTCCTCTGGAACGGAGCTTTTTTTTGTAATCTCTTTTTTGGATTAGTCCCAGTCGTCGAAACCGTCTGCGGCCGGTGCTTCGGGAGCGGGAGCAGGCTCGGGTGCCGGTGCGGGCTCGGGTGCCGGAGCCGGTGCAGGGGCAGGTGCGGGAGCCGGAGTAGGAGCAGGAGCCGGTGCGGGCTTGGGTGCCGGAGCCGGAGTTTCTTCCTCTTCTTCTTCGTCGTCTTCTTCCATATCACTGGAGTAATCGCCTGCGGGATTGCCGACTTCGTCGTTCTTACGTTTGTCGACCCACCATGCAAAATTCAATGCCTTCAGGACTTGCTTACCGTATTCCTGGGCGTCGTTGCTGGTTTCAAAGAAACCGACGCGGATGCGGTAGTATGTGCCTTCCAGCTCGCCCGGATTTTCGACTTCGGCGATGTAGGCCTTAATATTCTGTTCTGCCAGTTTCTTTACGATACC
The DNA here is from genome assembly GCF_900142505.1 of Fibrobacter sp. UWH5. Taxonomy (NCBI): domain Bacteria; kingdom Pseudomonadati; phylum Fibrobacterota; class Fibrobacteria; order Fibrobacterales; family Fibrobacteraceae; genus Fibrobacter; species Fibrobacter sp. UWH5. The sequence continues at coordinate 20,659 of NZ_FRBB01000005.1, forward strand.
GTCAGCGGCCTTCTTGGAAGACTGGATGCTGACCTGAATTACGAAGTCGCCCTTGCTGCCGGGCTGGTTGCTGCCTTCGGGGGCGGCAACTGCTGCGGGAGCATCATCCTTGTTGTCGTTGGAAAGGGACTGGATGGGAACCAGGACCGGTTCGTCTGCGCTCTTAGCTTCTTCGACGGGGGCGGGCTTGGGAGCCGGGGCAGGAGCTGCTGCTTTGGGAGCGGGTGCTGCCTGGGCGGCGGGCTTGGCGGGTTCCATCTGGGGAACGAGGTCTTCCTCTTCGTTGCAGGCAACGAACATCGAACATGCCGCGGCAAGAGAAATTATCGTTGCGATTTTCGCAGAAAAAACGGAAAGGGATTTCATCAAAATCTCCGAATTTTATTGAATATATCAAAAAAATAAGCTATATGATTTTCGGTTAAAATATACATAAGTCTTTGATATTCCGCAAGTTATAAAAAAATAAAAAGGGTCTTTTTTTATTACCCTTGACGGAACTATTGGGAATAAATATATTTGGCTATCCAATTTTGAATTTTAAACTTAACCAAAGGATTATCGTGATCGGCGTTATTGTTAAGTCCAACGAACCTTTCGAACGCGCTCTCAAGCGTTTCACCAAGTCTTGCGAAAAGAACGGCATCATTTCCGATGTCAAGAAGCGTCAGCGCTTCGAAAAGCCTTCTGAAGAAAAGAAGCGCATCGAAACTGCTGCTCGTCGCAAGCGCCTGAAGGAAATCGCTGACCAGAACCGCAAGCGTCTCTACTAGTCTGGTCGCCCTGTCTAGGGTACAGTCCAGATAGTGTCACGCCGGAGAATGTCTAGCTTACGCGTAGCCGGGCATTCCTAAAAAGCGAAACTTTCTACTTTGTGAGTCGCTAACCTGTGGTTGGTGGCTCATTAGGTGTTTATAGTCAAAGGGAAAAATATGGCAAGTGAATTGTTGACTCGCATTCTTGATGATATCAAGGCCTCTATGAAGGCTCATGATTCCGAAACTCTCAGCGTTCTTCGCACTCTTCATTCTGATATCAAGAATGAAGCCATGAAGGCCGGCGCTACTCCCGCCCAGATTACCGAAAGCATTACCGACGAAATGTGCGTCGATGCCCTGGCAAAGAGCGTGAAGCAGAAGCAGGAAGCCATTGAAATCCTCAAGAAGGGTGGCTTCATGGATAAGATTCCCGCTGAAGAAGCTGTCATCGCCATCTACAAGAAGTATATGCCTGCCGAACTTTCCGAAGAAGAAGTGAAGGCTCTCATCGCCGAAATCAAGGCTGCAACTGGCGCTTCCTCTCCCAAGGATATGGGCAAGATCATGAAGGAACTTCAGCCCAAGGTGAAGGGCCGTTTCGATGGCAAGCGCGTTAGCGCCCTGGTCCAGGAAGCCCTGAAGTAAGTAGACAGTGGTTAGTAGGAAGTAGACAGTGATGTCATCCTGAGCGAAGCGAAGGATCCAGCGAAAACTACTAGATGGAAAAACTACAACAAAGTAAGATTCAAGAACTGGAGCTGCTCTACAAGATCAGCTCCATTTTGAACCAGAGTCTGGACTTCGAGAATGTGGCTCATCCCATTCTTGAAGTGTTGGAGTCTACCATGGGTGTGCAGCATGCCACCCTTACTTTGTATAATCGCCATACCGGCGAAATCTCCATTGAAATTGCAGAAGGCCTTTCCAGCCGCCAGGCCCGTAAGGGTCGCTATAAGGTGGGTGAAGGCGTCACTGGCCGCGTGGTGGAAACTGGTAAGCCGGTCATCATTCCCTCTGTGGGTAAGGATCCCAACTTCCTTGACCGTACTGGTCGTGGTAAGGATGAAAACCGTGCTTTCCTTTGCGTTCCCGTGATCATGGAACATGAGGTCATTGGTGCCTTGAGTGCCGACGTCCAGGATCCTGTGGAAGAACAGCTTCCCGAAAAACTTCGCCTTCTGGAAATTATCGCCCAGATGTTGGCCGCGGCTGTTAAATTGCGTCGTCAGGCTCGCGAAGAAAACGAAATCCTGAAGGCGGAAAACGAACGTTTGACTATGGAGCTTAAGGACCGCTTCCAGCCCGACAATATCATCGGGCGCTCCAGCGAAATGCAGCGCGTCTATGCCCAGATCGACCAGGTTTCCAAGAACCCCCTTCCCGTATTGATCGTGGGGGAGGTGGGTACCGGCAAGGGCCTCGTGGCTGAAGCTATCCATTACCGCTCTGACCGCAACACTCATCCCTACATCCGCGTCCACTGCGCCTCCATGCCGGAGTCTGTGCTGGACCGTGAACTTTTCGGAAGCGAGCGTGGCGCCTTGGTTGGCGTGCTTACGGAAACTCCGGGCCGCGTGGAGCAGGCTGATGGTGGAACTCTCTTTCTGGATGAAGTGGCGGAGCTTTCTCCCAACCTTCAGGTGAAACTTTTGCGCCTTCTGCAGGACGGCGAAATGGAACGTGTGGGAGCCCGTTTTTCCAAGAAGGTGGATGTCCGCATTATTGCTGCTACCACCAAGAATCTCCAGCAGATGGTGGCCGACGGCACTTTCCGTTCAGACCTTTACTACCAGCTCCACATTTCGCCTATCTACGTTCCTGCTCTGCATAACCGCAAGACGGATATCGTCCTTCTGGCAGACCACTTTGTGGAACATTACTGCCGTATTGTAGGTAAGAACGTGCGCCGTCTGGCCCGCACTACCATCAATATGCTCATGAGCTACCCCTGGCCCGGAAACGTCCGTGAACTGGAAAACGCCATTGAACGCGCCGTCCTCGTGACTGATGAAGACGTTATCTACCCGCACCATTTTCCCACTACGCTGCAGACTGCGGAAACTTCCGGCACCCAGGTGTCCGGCAACCTGAAGCTGATGGTGGAAGCCTACGAACGCGATATTATTTGCGACGCCCTCAAGAGTTCCAAGGGCAAGATGGCCGCAGCCGCCCGCAGCCTCTCCACAACGCCCCGCATTCTTACATACAAAATAAAACAGCTGGGCATCGACCTAGCTGCATTTACCCGATAAAAAGACCTCCTTTGGGGAGGTCCTTGTAATTTTTTATCGTAGAAACATTAGTTCCAAGTTGCGGTAAGCCTTGCGGATATACCGATGGAAGATTCAGTTGCGTCGCCAAGATTAGTTTCTCTGCCGTACAGAATAGCGGCCGTTGCGCCGATACCCCAGTTTTCGCTGATCCACCATTCCTTGCCGCCGGCCAGCTGGAGAGCGAAGCCACTGCGGGAGTAATCGTCTGGATTCCCCTGGACATTGGCCTGGAATGTGGGAATGTCATCACATACGCGGAACTGTCCGACGCCGATAGACGCAGATGCTAAGTAGTTGCCCGGGAAATAGTATGTAGCACCGATGCCGAGGATGGAAAGGTTTGTCTTAAAATCCTTGAATTCGTCATCCTCGTTAAAATCTTCAAGATCGTAAATCGTGGATGTGGGGGTGTTGCCAGCAAGGGTCAAGTGAAGGGCGAGGTTGTTTGTTAAGGAAAAACCGATTTTTATATCAATGTCTGTTGCTAGCCCCGATTGACTGGTTGTTTCGTCATCATAATCACCAAGGACAAAATCAATGCTCTGGAAACCCAGTCCCATTGCAAAACTCAGAAAAAATCCGTCATGGGTGTGGGGTGCAGAAGCCGCAAAAGTGGACGCCGCAGCAAGAGCGAGTATAGACAAACTCTTTTTCAAGGTAATCCTCCTAAAATTGAACAACGTAAAAGATAAAAAAGAGTAATAGTAGATTGTTATTTTTTTGTAAACTTTTGTTAATCTTTGGTAAGGCGCCTTCCGTGGACCTTTCTCCTGTCTACTACCTACTACCTACTTCCTACTAATTTCTATCTTTCCTCGTAGAAAATGAAAATTCACTCTTTTTCCATGGGCTTTAGTTGATTGATGGCTAGCATTTCCTAACCACCAATCACTAACCACTAACCACTGAGAAAATTATGCAATTCCGTCCTGTTAAAGAACAGCTTGATATTTTGATGCGCGGCGTGATCGACATCGTCCCGCAGGATGAACTCGAAAAGAAACTCCAGAAGTCCTATGAAACTGGCGTTCCTCTCCGCATTAAGATGGGTGTTGACCCCACTGCACCGGACGTCCATTTCGGCCATACTGTCGTGATGCGCAAGCTCCGTCAGTTCCAGGACTTGGGCCATACCGTTGTTCTTATCGTTGGTGACTACACCGCTCAGATTGGTGACCCCAGCGGCCGTAACAAGGCCCGTCCCCGTCTCACTCACGAGCAGGTTCTTGAAAACGCCAAGGAATACCAGGAACAGTTCTTCAAGGTAGTGCGCCGCGACCAGGTGGAAATCCACTACAACGGCGAATGGTTCTCTAAGCTGGACTTCAGCAAGGTGACCGAACTCATGGGCCAGTTCACTGTAGCCCAGATGCTTGAACGCGAAGACTTCCACAACCGCTACACCGCAAACACCCCCATCAGCCTTCACGAATTCATGTACCCCATGATGCAGGGCTACGATTCCGTCGCCATCAAGTCCGACGTGGAACTGGGCGGTACCGACCAGAAGTTCAACGTACTTCGCGGTCGCGACCTTCAGATTTTCGAAGGCATGGAACCCCAGATCGGTCTCTTCATGCCCATCCTCCTTGGTACCGACGGCAAGGTCAAGATGTCCAAGTCCATCGGTAACTACGTGGGCCTCAACGAAGCCCCGGACGTTATGTACCACAAGATCTACAGCCTGGCCGACAGCATCGTTGAAAACTGGTTCGAACTCTTGACCGAAATCCCCATGGAAGAAATCAAGCAGATGATGGCAGACGTTGCTTCCGGCAAGATGAATCCTAACGAAGCAAAGCATCGCCTGGCTATTGACATCGTCACCCAGTACTACGGCGCCGAAGCCGCGGTCGCTGCCGCCGCCAAGGAAAAGGAAGTCCACAGCGGTAACGCCATTCCTAGCGACGCTGCAGAATGCTCTGTAGCAGCCGGTTCCTACGGCGCTCTCGACCTCCTCGTTGAAGTCAAGGCCTTTGCCTCCAAGGGTGAAGCCCGCCGCATGGTCCAGAACGGTGGCGTCAAGATTGGCGGTGAAAAACTTGCTGACCCCCAGGCCCAGATTGAAATCAAGGGCGGTGACCAGATGGTTATCCAGGTGGGTAAGCGTAAGTTCTACAAGGTGAACTTCTAAGGGTGTTTTAAGGGTTTGGGTATGGCTCAAGAAATTCTCATCCTCGGTTTGAATCCCGCCTGGCAGCGCTTGTTCTTCCTGGACAAGTTTACTCCTGGCGAGGTACATCGTATTTCCAAGGTAGAGGAATACGCCTCGGGCAAGGGCATCAACTGTGGCCGCGTCCTGCAGCTGCTGGGCGGTTCGGCTCTTCTGATGCATTTCCTTGGCGACCAGAACGGTTCGCACATCTTTGATGAACTTTCCGCTTGCGGTGTTCAGCAGGCCCCGGTGTGGATCAAGGAACCGACCCGAATCTGTACCACCATCGTCAGTGCTGGTGAATCTACGGAGCTGATTGAGCCCTCTCCCGTTCTGACCGAATCCGAGAACGATGATTTCCTGCAGAACCTGAACGACTACTGGGACTCCACCCAGCGTGTGGCCCTTTGTGGAACGTTCCCCAAGGGCTTTGATGTCAATAAGATCAATTCCCTGGATTTTACCGGCAAAAAAATTTTTGTGGATGCCGTAGAAGACATCGATGCCTGGCTTGCCAAGGGCGTGGAACTGCTGAAGATCAACATGCAGGAATACTGCAAGTTGTGCGAACGAATGGGAATTCCCCTGGTCATGTCCAGCCCCCAGTTCTGGAAGATGTCCGCCACGGCGGTTTTGGAACGTCTGCCGATCAAGAACCTTGTGGTTACGGATGAGGAATCTCCGGTACGAGCCTTCAGACTTTTAGAAGGAAAGTTCCAGGGAGTCCAGATCCAGCCGCCTACAATTCAGGTCAAGAACAGCGTTGGTGCAGGTGATTCCTTCTTTGCCGGTTGGCTGTACGCAGATACCCAGGGCATGTCTTTCGAAGACAGTCTGGTTCTTGCCACCGCAGTCGCCGCAGCCCGTTGCGAAACGGATCGTCCCTGGAATCTTAAGCTGGAACGTGTGTCGGAACTGCAGGCGTCCCTGGCCGAAGCCGTAGAAAAACTGGAGTGATTATGGAAAAGCCCGCCTTTGAAAATGTACCCTTGTTTGCCTTTGCTACAGCTATGGAATTTTCGGCGGTCTTCCCCAAGGCGTCCGCAGAATATCCCGACGCTGTCAATAAGCTGATCCCTATCGATGAATTTCCCGGCGGTGCCTACGCCTGCGTACTTGACGTCGGTGCCCTGGATTTTTCTGTTGGTCTGACAAGCATCCTCCTTGAGTGTAGACAAACTAACATTGCCATTTCTGCAGTAGTCAACGTCGGTATTTGTGGCGCATATCCGAACCGTTGTCTGAACCTTCTTGACGTGGTCCGTGTCGACGAAGACTTGCTGGGCGATTACGGCTGCGAGGAACAGGACGGTTCCTTTAGTTCCTGGGCGAAAGCTCGTCACGCCGCTTCTCCCAAACAGGCTCCGGAATCCATCCGCAACATTGTTTCCAGCCTGAAATCTGTCAGAGGCGCAACCGTAAATTGCTGCACCGGTACGGAATGTACCTCCATTTTGCGTTCCCAGAAACTGGATTGCGACGTAGAGTCCATGGAAGGCATCGCCTGTTTCGCGGTCTGCGAAAAATTCCAGATTCCCGCTTTCCAGATCCGCGCCGTTAGCAACTTTGCCACATCCCGTGACAAGAGCCAGTGGAAATCCAGGGAAGCCCTAGAAAAACTGCGCGCAACCATTTTAGCGTAAAGCGAAAAGGTTGAAGCGAAACGGCTAAAGGGGGTTCGCAGGATGGAAACGCTAGCTGTTTAATTAGTAATTCATATCTTGTATCTCGTCTCTCACCCCTCATCTCTTATGCGACTTTCTCTCGGAATTTCTTCCTGCCCCAATGACACCTACATTTACGAAGCCCTGGTAAAGGGCCTTGAAGGTTCCCCTTTTGACTGGGACGTCCATTTTGCCGATGTCCAGACCCTGAACGAAATGGTCCGCCGTGGCGAACTGGACGTGGCCAAGGTGAGCGCCCAGGTTTACCCCAAGGTGGAAAAGGATTATGTCTGCCTGGGCTGTGGCGGCGCTATCGGCTATGGATGCGGACCTCTGCTCCTTTCCGCAGTGGGGGAGTCCTTTGACGATTCCCTGCCGGTAACCTTGCCCGGTTGCGACACCACGGCCGCCTTGCTGTTCCGTTTCTGGCATTCCCGAACCCGGAACGTCCCCGCAGACCTGCGATACGCCCTATTCGACCAAGTCTATCGTTCCTTGCGCTCCAAGGAGGCTCCTCAGGGCGTTGTCATCCACGAACATCGTTTTACCTGGAAAAGGGACGGTCTGTTCCTGTTGCAGGATCTTGGTGCCTTCTGGGAACAGGAAACTGGAACCCCGATCCCCCTGGGAATTGCGCTGGCGCGAAGGGAACTCGGACCCGAGACCGTTAAACTGGTTGAAAGTGAAATCCGGAAGAGTCTGCAAATGGCCCGCTCCCGTGATACGCTCATCACCGATTTTATCAGCGAAAAGGCTCAGATCGAGGACGATTCTGTCATGGAAGCCCACATCAGGATGTTTGTCAATGACTTCTCCGAAAATGTCGGGGAACGCGGCCAGGCCGCCCTGGATCATTTGTGGACGTTGGTACGTGGTTTATAAGTTGTTGAAGGGTTTCGTTTTATTGTAATATTATGTTAATGTGAACTTAATTTTACAAAATGGCGAATTTTTAGAAAAAACTTTAATTATTTTCCCTACAGCATCTTTTTTTTGGAGTTTGCTTATGAGTTTAGTGAACGATCTTGAACAGGAAGTCGAGAACTTTAAGCGCGAGTACGAGAAGTTCCAGCGCGGCAATAAGTCCGCTGGTACAAGAGCTCGTAAAGTGTTGCAGGACATAAAGAAAACCTGCCAAGAGATTCGCGTCTCCATCCAGGGGGCGAAGAAGGACGGCGAAAAGGACGAACCGGAAGCCGACGATTGACCTGGGAAAACTTCAAATGCGACCACTATCACAATATTTTTACGATAATTTTGCCCATTTTTGCGAAAATCGTTTGACTAATGGCGTTTTTGAAGGTATATTCCCATTTGAATTTTATACTTGCCCCATTGGGGGTAGTATAGATGCATGAATTTTATGTGTTCTATGATTGGAGAAACGTAGCAGTATGACCCTAAAGAAACTGGTCTTGATCACGGCCGGGGCTATGCTCTTGACTGGAACCGCCATGGCAAAGAATATCAACGTGCCTGGCGACTACCAGAAGATTGCAGACGCACTCGGTAATGCAGATGCCGGGGATACCATCCTCGTCAAACGCGGTACTTACAACGAAAACATCACCTTGGTGATGGGCGTTGTGCTTAAGGGCGAGGACCCGCTCACTACCATCATCGATGGTGGCCGTCGCGGTCCGACCGTCATGGGTACTTCTGGCGCCGAAATGTCTCACTTCACTGTGAAGAACGGCCTCGAAGGTATTCTGTGCGAAAACGCAGCCCCCTACATTCATCACTGCTACGTGATGGATAACAAGGCAACCGGTATCGGTGCTTTCATTTCCCTCCCGCATCTTCGTAATAACGTGGTGTACGGCAACCGCTGGTCCGGCATTCTGGCCTGGGGTGCTAAGTCCCTCGACGCTTATATCGAACAGAACGTTGTGCTCCGTAACGGCTACTCCGGTCTCGCTCTCAAGGGCCCGACCAACGTGATTGCCCGCAACAACATCTTCATGGAAAACCACTACTACGGTGTGTTCGCCGACCCCGCTGCCGGCCAGACCAAGGTGGAATACAACAACATCTACAAGAACTACTATCCGTTCAACCAGTTCATCAAGGTGAACCGCACTAACGTTTCCTTGGATCCGAAGTTCATGAATCCTTCGCTCTCCAAGCCGAACTTCTACTGCCAGTCCACCTCTCCGATGCTGAAGCGCGGTAAGGGCAAGCTGGACATCGGTCTGACTGCTGCCGAACTGGTGAAGGAAGAAGAAGCTGTTGAAGAAACTCGTAATCCGGATACCGATGGCGATGGCCTCTGCGATCCGTGGGTTTCCGAAGAAGGCTTCTCCGACAAGTATGCTTCTGTCTGCACCGGCCTCGACAACTGCCCCGAAGAAGCTGAAGACTTCGACGGCTTCCAGGACGACGATGGCTGCCCGGATGCAGATAACGACCGCGACGGTCTCTGCGACCCGTGGGTAGAAGCTAAGGGTATGCTGGCCAACTTCGCTCACGTCTGTAAGGGCGTTGACCTCTGCCCCGAACAGGCTGAAACTCTCAACAGCTACAAGGACGAAGATGGTTGCCCGGATGAAGTTCCCCAGCCGCCTAAGAAGGTGTTCGTCCTTGAAGGTGTTAACTTCGAATCTGGTAAGGCTACGATTACTCCGGATTCCTACATCTCTCTGATGAAGGTTGTCGACATTATGGAAACCTTCACCGAAGCAACGTTTGAAATCGTCGGTCATACAGATAACGTTGGTAACAAAGACAAGAACAAGCAGCTTTCCGCAGATCGCGCTGCCGCCGTTAAGAACTTCCTTGTAGAAAAGGGTATTAACGAAAGCCGTATGGTCACCGACGGTATGGGTGACACCAAGCCTGTCGCATCCAACAAGACACCGGAAGGTCGTGCTCAGAACCGTCGTATCGAGTTCATCCGCACGGATATTAAGTAAAGGAGTAAGTGATGCGTTCTAGTTTTATTAAAACCGCAGTCCTCGGACTCACAGTAGCCAGCACTTCTCTGTTTGCAGAAGCCACTTATTCTCCGCATAAGTATCAGCAGAATGACTGGTTTGCAGAATTCGGTGGCAATACCGCCATGTACGTCAACCCGGCAGGAATTGCAGAAACTGAACAGCTGGAATTCAGCGCAGCTTTCTTCAGCTCCATCAGTGGTGAAGCTTCTCAGGAATACGTCAGCTTGACCTTCCCCATGGATTACAAGCACACTTTGGGCCTGTCTTTCTTCGAAAACGGTGCTTCCATTGATGGCGGTAAGTCCTATGGTGAATACTCCTGGTTGCTCGGCTATGCTTACAACCTGATGCAGTGTGTTGCTCTGGGTATCGACGTTTCCGTTCTTTACATCAACCAGTTCGACGATGTCAAGCACTTGACCGTCGGTGCTGACGTGGGTGTTAGCTGGAATCCCCTTGCTTCTTCTAAGTATGGCTACCTCTTGGTAGGTGTGGCCCTGCAGAACCTGGCTCAGCCGGGCATCAGCATGGAAGAAGATGGTGGCAGCTTCGTCGCTCCGGGTTTCTTCGGTGGCGATCGCGATGATGCCTACAACATCCCCAGCAACCTGAACCTTTCCTTCTTCTACCGCGGTCTCAACCGCTCTCTCGAAGCGAAGGCTGAAATTTCCCTCATCGACGTGTTCCACTCCGATACCGAAGGTGGTGACGGTGTGAACCCGGAAATGAGCTTCACCTTGACTTATTACCTGTCCTCTCATCTCGGTGTCCGCCTCCGCTTTACTAAGGAAGGCTACCCGGTTGCAGGTGCCACCGTTAACGTTAAGGATGTTAGCATCTTCCGTTACCTGGCTTTGGATCTGGAAATGTCTCACGATGACCTCTATGCCAAGAAGAATCGTGGTTTCATCTGGGCCGTGAAGATTACTTCTCGCTTCGGTGACACCCGCGAAGAAAAGATTGGTGAAGAACGTTATCGCCGCTTGAAGATCGAACCTGAAAACGACTACCGTGCAGCAATGCGTCTCTACTTGAACCGTCAGTTCCTCGAAGCTGCTTATGCTTTCGGTAAGGTTCAGACCAAGTACCCCGCATTCCACCTTGTTGACCAGGCTGCTTTCTACAAGGCAAAGTCCTTTGAAAACCTCCGTATGCACAAGGCTGCAAAGTCTGTGTACGAAGACGCTATCAAGCGCTATCCGCAGAGTGACCAACGCGCCAAGTACCACTTCCAGTTGATGAACATCGACTATAAGGAAGGCAAGTACACTGACGCTATGGCTAAGTATCAGGCAATTGCTCAGAAGTTCGGTGAAAGCGACGTTAAGGCTGACGCTGACTACGTTGCAGGCCAGATCAAGTTCGAACAGGGTCTCTATCAGGAATCTGTCGACCTGCTCGCTGCAATTCTTCCGGGTAACGCCAACTACTTCTATGCTCGCTATACCATGGGTATCGCATACAGCCGTCTCGGCAAGTTCGACGAAGCTGAAAACTGCTTCCGCGACATTACCGAACAGCCGGTTTCCAACCAGTCTGAACGCGACCTGCAGGATGCTGCTCGTGTGAAGCTCGGCCACTTGTTCTTCTCTGGCGAAAAGGCTGACATCGGTGCTGCTGCTCAGATGTATGGTCAGGTCCAGCCCGGTTCTCCGGTGTACGACGAAGCTATGCTCGGCATTGCATGGTCCTTCCTCAAGGTTAACAAGCCGAATGAAGCTATGAAGCCCGCTCAGTGGATCGTCAGCAACCTCCCGGAATCCTTCCTGGTTTCTGAAGCCTACCTCGTGATTGGTTACTGCCACTTCATGAAGAAGGACTACAACGGTGCTGTCAAGGCTCTCGAACAGGCTGAAAAGCGCACTGAACAGCCGGTTGTTTCTGTGGCTGCCCGTGATAGCGCTCGCCAGGCATACGAAGCTATGCAGGATGATTTCGACTCTGTGCAGGTTAAGGCTCTTGACCTCGCTCGCCAGCTGCCCACTCCCCGTGTGGAAAGCAAGCGTGAAGCTCTCAAGCCCAGCTTTGATAAGGCTAATGCAGCTATCGAAGACTACGCTGCATTCAACCAGAGAGCAATCCAGAGTGACCGCTTCGAATCCAACCGTAAGCGTATTCTTGATGATGCTGGCTTTACTTTGGCAACCGTTAAGACCAAGATGGGTCAGGGTGCTGGTGTATCTCAGGAAGCTCAGCAGGAACTTGATGAACTGGAGGACCTGGAGTAATCCGGGTTCTTCCCTTTTCTATGATGATATCATAGGTGGATAAGAGAACGATGAAAAAACTTTTGCTTGTTTCAGCAATTATTTGCTCCCTTGCTGGAAATTCCATTGCAGCATCTGATCCTTGTAAGGAAAAGACCGCCGAAGCAAAAAAGATGATGGCCAAGTGTAAGTCCATTGGTAAGGGCAACTCTGGCTACGAACAGTGTGCAAGTTCCTACAAGGTTATTAAGAACCAGGCAGCTCAGGCTTGCCGTTCTGGTGGCCTTGATGAAGACGGTATGCGTCAGGCTATCGCTCAGTGGGAAAAACAGGTTAATAACTGTAAGGGTAAGCAGAATGCCCGTTGCGCTTCTGCTCTCCAGCAGTTGGGTCATTACCAGTTCCAGTTGGAAGAAAAGCTCTTCCTGGACAAAAATGCCCAGTATGAAGAAGATGTTGCATGGTGCGCAGACCGCGATAACAAGCCGGCTAAGTGCGCTAACATCGATCAGCTCCCCAAGGCCGACCACCAGAAGTCCTTGGGTTACTTCCTGGAATACATCGACAAGTATCCCAACGAAAGCAAGACCCCGACCGTGATTTACCAGGCTGCTGCAGTGCAGGAAGCTTCTGGCGAAGACGACAAGGCTTACAAGCTTCGTATGCGTCTTGTTGAAAAGTTCCCGGATAACGGTCTCGTTCCGAAGGCTTGGCTCCGTATTGCGGAATACCACTTCATGAACCGTAAGTTCCGTGACGCTATCAATGCTTATAAGAAGGTGACTGGCTTCGACAACCTGACCGGTAAGGAAGCCGCACTTGCCATGTACCACTTGGCAGAATCTTACTATAACACTGCAGAATACGAAACTGCAGCTATCAAGTACTTTGAATACATCATTGGCGCTGACAAGGGTAAATACCCTGCTGACTTGCGCGCAGAAGCTATGGACTTCATGGCAGCCTCCTTCTCTGACTTGGAAGGTGGTGGTGTCCAGGAAGCTGAAGCTTTCTTGAAGGACAAGAAGGTTCCGTTCAAGGATTCCGTCTACTACCGTATCGGTATGAAGAATAAGGACCATGACCGTAACGAAGAAGCTGTCCAGTCCTTCAAGCGCTTGATGAGCATCAACCCCGACTATATCGACGCTCCTCTGGCTGACATCGCTATGATCGAAATCTTGATCATCCAGCAGAAGTTTGAAGAAGCTCAGAAGCATCGTTACACTGTCGTGAAGCGTTATGACCGTAACTCTTCCTGGTACAAGAAGAACCAGAAGTATCCGGAATCTGTGAAGAACGCTGAAACTGCAATCCGTGGCGCTATGCTCGACATTCCGCAGTACCACCACGCTCGCGCTGCTAAGCTCACTAAGGAAGGTGACTTGGAAGCCGGTAAGAAGCAGTATGCAGAAGCTATCAAGGCTTACGAAGCATTCTTGGCTCGCTACAAGAAGGAACCGACCTGGGATGAATACAAGGTCCACATCAACTTGGCCCTCGTTTACCAGGAAATGGCTCAGTATGCTAACGCTGCTAAGATGTTCAACTGGATCGTTGACACTGATACTACCCGTTATGGCCGTCGTCCCATGGGTTCTGAAGCTCTCCTGAAGAAGGAAGAAGCAGCCTATAACGCCGTGCTCATGATGGATCAGTCTCGCGAAACTGCCAAGAAGAACAAGTATGGCGATGACGCTGTCAAGGCTTACAAGTCCGAAGAAACCAAGGCTTACTTCGCTCAGGTGGATAAGTACATGGCTAAGTTCGGTCAGTACAAGGAAGCCGCAGAACTCGCTTACAACGCATCTATCGTTCATTATGATGCAAAGCAGTTCAAGACTGCAGTTGTGGTGCTCCGCGATCTGAAGCAGAAGTTCCCCAACCATCAGTACATCTTGCTCATCAGCCGTATGTTGGCTCAGTCCCTCCTGGAATCCAGCCAGCTGGATGACGCTCTGAAGGAATTCGAATGGCTCTTTGTTCAGTACACCAAGGTCAAGGAAACCAGAAATGACTCCATGGCCAAGGAAATCGAAAAGGCTATCGCTTACGTTCTCTTCCAGATGGCTGAACAGAGTGTAAAGCAGGGTCAGTTCGAAAAGGGTGCTCAGGCTTACCTGGCTCTCGTGAAGCGCTACCCGCTCATCGACATTGCTGATAAGGCTGTGTTCGAAGCTGCAGTTGCATATGAATCCGCAAAGCAGTTCACCAAGGCTTCTGAAACCTTCATGATGCTGCCCAAGCAGTATGCTTCTTCTCCGCTCACCATTAAGGGCATTGTCCGTGCTGGTGACGCTTACAAGAAGGAAGCTGCAACTAAGAAGAACGACAAGAAGTACTACGATCAGATGTACCGTAATGCCGCTCAGACCTATTTGTTCATCACCAACAACTTCCCGCAGGATTCCATGGCATTCATGGCTATCGGTTCTGCTGCTCAGGTCTATGACTCCATCGCTGATAAGAAGTCCGCTGCTGTCACCTACGAAATCGCCTACAAGCGTTATCCGAAGGATGAACGTACTCCGGGTTACCTCTATAGCGCATGCTTGAGCTATGACGAAGCCAAGATGGTTGATGAAGCTATCCGTTGTAACAAGGACCTGGTCCGTGATTACCCGAAGAGCTCCTACGCTCTGGATGCAGCATTCTCTATCCCCATGGCTTATGCTAACGCAAAGAAGTGGGATCTGGCTGCTAAGGAATACCACACCTTCATCAAGCTGTACACCGAAGACAAGGAAAAGCTGATTGCTGCTTACATCGGTGCCGCTCGTGCTTACATGGAACTGAAGGAAGAAGACAAGGCCATTGCTGACTACGATGCAACTTTGAAGAACTACGATAAGTTCGGTCTTCAGATCAAGAACGCTGATCCGGGTGTTCCTGCTGAAGCTGCCTACTACCTCGGTGAACATGAATACAAGAAGATGGAACCCATCGTCCTGAAGGGTAAGGATAAGGAAAAGGCTAAGATCATCAAGCAGCTGGTGGACATCCTCCAGAAGGCTATGGGTCACTACTCCAAGTCTGCAACCTACGCATCTGAACGCTGGACCTTCCGTGCTACCAACCGTATGGGTATGCTCTTCGTCACCATGGCTGCTAAGATCCGTGAACAGGAACTGAACGGCAAGAAGGAAGACGAACGCTTTGCAGAACGTATCGGTATTGTTCAGCAGCTGCCCAGCTACTACGAACAGGCACGTCCCATCTTCCAGAAGAACATCGACCTCGCTCGCGACCAGGGCTTCTACAACCAGGACGTGATCGAAGCTGAAGAAGGCTATATCGAAATGTACTACCAGGGTTGCGCAGTCTTCGTTGAAGTTGCCGATGCCTTTGCTAACTCTCCGCTCCCGGACTCCGCCTCCATCGTGAAGGAATACGTGGAATACGAAGGTATGGCTAAGGAAGACGCTGTTGAAGCTGTGCATGAAGACCTCGAAGCATACCGTGAAGAACTGAATACCCGTTCTGAAGGTGCTAAGGATCTTGCTAAGCCCCAGTGCGCTACCGGTATTAAGGCCTCTGCCCACTATGGTATCGACAACCAGTGGACTGCCAAGCTGTTCGAATTGCTCAAGAGCCTCGACGAAAACGACGAAGCTCTCAACACCAAGATCGAAAAGTTTGACCCGTCTACTCTGTTCTCTGATCCTGCCTACTTCAAGACCAAGGCTCGTATCGAACAGATTTCCAAGTCCGAAGTCATGACTCCGGAAGAACAGATTGCTACTTACCGCGATATCATCAAGGAAGCTAAGGCTGAAAGAGAAAAGCTGATGGCTGAACTTGCTGAATTGAAGAAGAAGCTTTCTCCGGTTCCGACGACTACCGGTGCTGGTGCTGCTGCAGGTGCTGCTGACGCTGACGAAGCCGGCTACTAGCGGTAAAAACAAATTTACGGGGAACCTTGTTCATAGGGTTCCCCCTATTTTATTTGAGAAAAATGGCGTTTTTTACTCGGTAAACTAAGTTTTACCCAATTATTGTCCCATATTTCTCAAAAAAAATTAAATATGAACAAAGATTTTTCAAAATAAACCAAAACACTCAATAAAGGAGTACTCTAATGTCTAAAATGCTTCAATCCTTCAGCCCTGAATCCGATGGTTGGCAGTTCATGTGGATCATCTTGGTCGTCTTCCTGATCGGCCTTGGTTTCTCCATCGAACGTTTTGTCTACGTCTTGCTCAAGAGCTCTAAGGGTCGTGCAAAGTTCCTCGCTGATTTCGGTAAGCTGATCTCTTCTCAGCAGTATGATCAGGCTCTGAGCCTCGCCAATGCTACCAAGCTCCCCATCGCTCGCGTTATGGCTGCAATCGTTTCTACCCGTAACGGTGGCCGCGAAACCATGACTGCTGCTTGCGATGCAGTGTTCCTGACCGAAGCTCCCCGTCTGACTCGCTACGTTTCCATCATCTCCGTTATGGCTTCCATCTCTACCTTGCTCGGACTTATGGGTACCATTTACGGTCTGATCTTCACCTTCGACGCTGTTGCTAACAAGCCGGCTTCTGAACGTGCTAAGGCTCTTTCTGACGGTATTGCTATCGCTATGGGTACCACTCTCCTGGGCCTTCTCTCTGCAGTGCCTCTTCTGGTCATCGTTGGCCTCCTGAACATGAACTCCGAACGCCTTATCCAGGAAATGGAAGAAAAGGGCCTCAAGATTATCAACTCCCTCGCTTAATCGCCTAGGATTAATAATTAACTGGAGTTTAAAATATGTCAAGACAACTTAAGAAACCAGCAAAGCCTGAAGAACCGGATCTGTTGCCGGCCATGGGCTTGTTCACGATTCTGATTCCTATGCTGTTGTCTATGGCTGCCTTCTCCAAGCTGGCTATCGTTGAAGTCAATCTGCCGGAACGTTCCATGATGCAGATGGACAACGATACACCTCCGGAACCGGACCAGCAGGCTTTGAACTTGTCTCTGGCTATTACCGACAAGTACCTCGTTATTGGTGCTCGCGGTGGTTTCCAGCCGAATGTCTACTTCAAGGAAATGTGGACGTTCCGTTGCAAGTCCGATGCTAAGCTGATTACCCATTCTCCGGATGATGTTAAGGCAGCTGTCGAAAGCGGTCATGGTCCTAAGTGTAAGGATGGATCCGAGATGAACGTAGAGAAGTATCTCTATGAAATCGAGAGCATCGAACTTTGGGCTATCAATAAGGAATCTGAAGAAGATCCCGGTAAGGTTATGTGGGCTGTTTACACCAACGGCGGTACTGCTGAAGAAGCCGTTGCTGACAGTGCATACGTAGATGGTAACAACAATTTCCTCATGGCTCCGGGTGAAGGCGCTCTTGGTCTGAATCCGCCGTCTACTCTGAGGAAGCCGGGCGCAGGTGCTGATCTTGCTACCCTCACTCCGAACTCTGCTCGTAAGCTGAAACCGGATGTGGCTGCAAAGAACATGATCTACCCGCTGTCTGCATATGATCTGATTGCTAAGGACCTTATCCAGATTCATACTCAGTTCATCGACCTTGATGACGTGGACAATATTATTATCGTTGCTAACGATGATACTCAGTTTGACAAGATCATTCAACTTATGGACCGTGCTAAAGAAGCCGGTTTCAGCAAGATCAATCTTGCTAAGTTGGGAGGTTAATCATGGCTAGAAAAAGTCGTAAATACGGTGAAGAAGTCCCGTTCTCAATTACGTCCATGATGGACATGATGACCATTATTCTGGTGTTCATGATTAAGAACATGGACGCAGAAGGTCAGCTCTTGACTCAGGCAGAAAACTTGATTCTTCCGGTTTCCACCTCTCGTGTGCAGCCGAAGGAAGTTTCTCTGACTGTCGTGGTTGACGCAAACTATGTGATCGTTGATAACGCTAAGATTATCCCGACCGACGACGTCTTGAAGCAGGAAGACCTCCTGGTTGCTCAGGTGGACTCTGTGCTGAAGGAACGCCGCGCTGTTGAACAGGAACATGCCCTCAAGCAGGGCCTGCCTGCCGACGAAGCCGGTCACATTGTTGTGCAGATTGACAAGAACATCCCTTACGATGCAATGTATAAGGTTATGGCTACTTGTGGCTTTGCCGGTTACACCAATATTGCATTCGCCGTGATGGAAAAGAACGGCGGGGAGGAATAACATATGGCAAAGACTAAAAAGGCAGCTCCTGCTATTGATCCGTTAGTAGCGTCCCTGATGCCGGAATCCGATAAGAAGATGGGTGCCATCGCAGGTATCTCTCTGGTTGTCGCTTTGGCAATATGCCTTTGGGCTTCCATGTACGAACAGGTTGTGGATGAAGTCGTGTTCGATGACTCCGCAGCTGCTGATCTTACTGCTTCTATGACCATCGAAGAAAAGAAGGAAGAGAAGAAGGAAGAGAAGAAGAAGGAAGAACCCAAGAAGCCTCGTAAGAAGGCTGGTGGCGGTGGTAAGCCCCGTGGTAAGGGTCAGCCCAACGCTCCCCAGACTCGTGGCGTGCTCAAGCTCCTCACTGCTCAGACCAAGAATGCAAGTGCTGGTGCCTACGACCTTATGAAGAACCAGAAGTTCTCTAAGGACATCGATAAGGTGCTGAAGGACGTTGCAGGTCTCCAGACTACTGGTAAGACTGTTCTCGGTGGCCGTCGCGGTAAGGCTGATGGTGGCTTTAACGAAGGTTACGCTGAAGGCGGTTCCGGTGGTATCGGTGACGGTCTTGCAGGCCTCCTTGGCGGTGGTGGCGGTGGTATCGCTACTAAGTCTAAGGGCTCTATCAAGACTCCGTCTGAACGTGATATCGATATGGGCGCTGGTGGTGGTTCCCGTTCTGCTGCAGACATCATGAAGGTTGTCCGTCAGCGTACTCCGGGTCTCCGTCACATCTATAACAAGTTCCTGAAGAAGAAACCGGGATTCCAGGGTAAGGTTACCTTGAAGTTCACGATCGCTCCGGGCGGCGAAGTTATCAGCATCTCCATTGCTTCTTCTACCACTGGTTTCGGCGAATTTGATGGTGAAATCAAGACCGCTGTTAGCCGTTGGAAGTTCAGCAAGGTTAAGTCCGGTAACACCACTGTGACGATTCCGTTCACCTTCTCTGAATAATTCTTTTTCTGAAGATATTTCAGTAGAGATTGAAAAAGGTCCAGACTGCAAGGTCTGGGCCTTTTTTCCTTTATGCTATTGGGCGAAAAAGACTTAAAGGGGGCAAAAAAAACGCAATTGTTTAAATTTTTATTGCGTTTTACGTTTAATAAAACTAACTTTATTGCAGAAATTTCAAGAGGAGTTTTATAATGAACTTAAGAACTGCTGCTGTTGTTGGCGCCGCTGTTGGTGTCTTTGGCGTTGGTTCCGCCTTTGCAACTTATGCTCGTGTAGAATCCATGGGTAAGAATACCACTTACATTATGGATGATGTGAGCATTTTTGATAATGCTGCTAATGCAAATCTTTATTCCAACTATTTGATCGGTGGCTTCGGTGCCTATACCGACATGAACGTTACCGCAGGTGGCAATCATGATCCTCAGCACCCGACCTTCGGTGGCATCTTCGCGGTTTCTTTCGGCGATGACAACAATCCGGATCCGAAGTTCACGATCGGTGGCCTTTTTGGCCGTATCAACACTGACTTGGCTATGTACCTGCCTGCTTATGTGCAGGAAGGCGACAATGCTTTCTACAAGGTTCCTGAAACCGTGACCAACTTTGACGGTTTCCTTGGCGGCACCTTCTCTAGCGGTGATGCATGGGGCTTGCACATTTACATCGCTCACCAGGATGGTGGCGATCTGGATGAAAGCGGTACTTATCAGCCGGATACTGAAGCTCATGCTTCTGTCGTTCAGGCTGACGGTGGCTTGAATATCCAGACTTCCGGTGGTACTTCTTACGAAGCTTCTTTCGGTTTGGCTCGTGTTCAGTATGGCCCGGGTCACTATGACTTCTTCGAAAATGGTGACTTTACCTTCTTGGCTAAGGCTCGTGCATTCTTCACTCTCGAAGCAATTGACGGCGAACTGGTTCCTGCAGTCTCTATGAAACTTGCTCAGGCTCCGGGTATCGATGACAAGCGTGCTCAGGGCGGTCTCGGTATTAACGTCGCTATGGACCGCGGTTTCTTCTGGATGGGTGTTGACTTCATCTGGAATCAGCTGAAGGCTCATGACTACTATTACAGCAACGACAAGAAGGCTTGGGTCTATGACTCTCGCTACGAAGACGATCCTGAATGGGACAAGCGTTCTGATATCGGCGGCAAGATCAGCTTCGGTATTGAACGTAACATCTGGTGGGATTGGTTCGTGATCCGCGTTGGCGGTCAGAAGTCTATCCTGTACACCGAATGCGAAGTTGCTGAAAAGGGCAAGCACAAGGGTAACGGCGTTTGCAAGGACGATGGTTCCTTCTTCACCACCAATCCTCTTGCTGATGGCTCCAATGACGACCATGTTGGCTTCGGCTTCGGTATCAACATCGAAGAAAAGCTGAAGATCGACGTTACTGTCGCAGAAGACCTGCTGTTCCGCAACCCGTTCCAGGGTGAAGGTCGCATCTTCTCTCGTCTGGACGCTACCTACTCCTTCTGATGAGATGCAAAGGGAGGGCCTGCCCTCCCTCTGGACTCCCACCCGTCATTCGGGTGTGAAGAGCTTGCCATTTGGCGGCTCTTTTTTTGTTTGTTTGATGTTTCTTTTTTTGAGGGGCTTTTCTATTTTAGGGGTGTAACTTCTTACGTTTTTTAATTTTATGAAAAAGTTAGCGATTTCCTTTTTGACGTCCCTCCTATTCCTGGTGCTGGGTTGCTCTGAGCCTACAGACCGTATTGAAAATAAATTAACTCCGTACTTGCAGGAGGACCTGAAGTTCATGGTGGCCGAAACGATCCGGTCGTCGGGTGATAAGTCGGCCTTGATGGAAGAGCCGTACTATCGCGTCAAGGATTTTCGTTTGTTCGAAGGGGCCGAGTCCCGCATTTATGCGGCTTATGCCGAAGTGGATTTTTTCATCTACAAGGATATTGCCATGCATGAAAAGCGCAAATACAGGTATGATGTACATACCCGCAAGTGGGATCGCTATCTGAAAGTGCTGAAATTCGGTAGGGATACGATTCCCGATTGACACGCACTGTTTTTCTCTTAATTATATTTGCTGCGTTAAGTTTCATTTTTTTATAAGAAGGGCACAACTTTGTTCGGTCTTTTTTCTTGCGATATCGGTATTGACCTGGGTACAGCAAATACATTGGTCCATGTAGCTGGCCAGGGCATCGTCATTAATGAACCTACGGTTATTGCGGTGGACAGCAAGAATAACCGTGTTTCCGCCATCGGTTCCGAAGCAAAGAAGATGCTCGGTAGAACTCCGGGCGAAAGCCGCGCCGTACGCCCCATGCGCGATGGCGTGATTGCAGACTTTGAACTGGTGGAAAGCCTTCTCCAGACTTTCATCAAGCGTGTTCAGAAGTATCCGCTGTGGATGGTTAAGCCCCGCGTTGTGGTTGGTGTTCCTTCCGGCATTACCGAAGTGGAAAAGCGTGCCGTGATCGACGCTGCCAAGCAGGCTGGTGCCAAGGAAGTGCATCTGGTTCACGAACCTATGGCTGCCGCCGTGGGTATGGGTATTCCTGTTGAAGATCCCGTGGGTAACATGATCGTGGATATTGGCGGTGGTACTTCCGATATCGCTGTTATCGCCTTGAATGGTACTGTCTGTAACGCTTCTGTTCGCGTTGGCGGCGATGAAATGGACGAAGCCATTGTCCGTTACCTGCGCACCATGTACAACCTTTGCGTTGGCGAAAGCACTGCCGAACAGATCAAGATGCAGATCGGCTCTGCAAGCCCCCTGGAAGAAGAACTGACCATGGAAGTGAAGGGTCACGACTTTATCGCCGGTATGCCTCGCACCATGACCATCAACAGTGCTGAAATCCGCGAAGCCCTGAACGAACCTGTGACTGCTATCGTTGAAGCTGTCAAGCAGGCTCTGAGCATTACTCCGCCGGAACTTTCTGCTGATATCTACGACAAGGGCATTATCATGACTGGTGGCGGTTCTCAGCTTCGCGGCTTTGACGAACGCATCCGTCAGGAAACAGGCCTTTCTGTGAATGTGATCGACGAAGCTCTCATTTGCGTTTGCAAGGGTGCCGCCCGCATTCTGGAAGACCTGGACAAGTATCGTCCGGTCCTGATTGCCTCTTCTACCTAATAACAGAATCTTGATCGATGCTTAGGGCTTTTCGCTTTATTATCGACTTGTTCACTCAAAGGCATGGCGTTGTCGCCTTTGCCTTTTTTCTCGCTTTGGGGCTGCTGATGAGGCAGTCTCCCAATTCGGTGCGTCAGAGTGTCGTTTCGTCTGCTTTAGGTTCTGTATTCTATCCGGCTCAGCTGGCTGTGTCTTCTGTGAACGCCTATCGTTCCCTGGCAGACGAAAATGCCCAGCTGAAATCGGAAAATGCAAGGCTCCGTCAGGAGACCTACCATGCCCGCGAAGGCCTGCAGGAGTTGGCCCGACTGCATACGCTGGTTCGGTTTGACGACAAGTGGGATTTCCCGATCGTGACATCCCGCGTGGTGGGGCATAATCCGGGGCGTTTCCTTACGACTCTGGTGGTGAACCGTGGAAGCAAGCATGGCGTAAAGGAGAACATGCCTGTGTTCTC
The DNA here is from genome assembly GCF_900142505.1 of Fibrobacter sp. UWH5. NCBI lineage: Bacteria > Pseudomonadati > Fibrobacterota > Fibrobacteria > Fibrobacterales > Fibrobacteraceae > Fibrobacter > Fibrobacter sp. UWH5. The sequence goes on from NZ_FRBB01000005.1 coordinate 43,299, forward strand.
TATGAATGGACTTGTGGGTAAGATAACCAAGGCTTCGATTACGCATTCAAGAGTTCAGTTGCTTGTAGATCCAAACCTTAAGTTGTCTGTAATGGAGCGCCGCACCCGCGTCGTGGGCTTCCTGGAATCCATGGATGGCCATGTGCTTACGGCCATGGTGCCTGCCCATGCTGGCGTCAGTGTTGGCGATACTTTGGTCACATCGGGCCTTGGCGGTATCTTTCCTAAGGGGATTCCCGTGGGGACGGTTAAGCAGGTTAGAAAGTCTGACCTGGATGTAATGCGTCAGATGGATGTGGAACCGTTCCAGGAGTTCTCTACTCTGGAAGAAGTTTTTGTGATGGAAAAAGATCCGGACTGGGAAATAAAGGAGTTGCTCGATGAAGAACCTTAGGTGGTTTAGTCTCCTGATCCTTTTCGTGGTTACGTTCGCTTTCCAGATTACGGTGGCGGACTGGCTTTCCATTTTTGACGTGGGTCCGGATTTTGTCATCATCTTTATTGTGGCTGTGGCTATTAAGTGCGGTCCCGCTGCAGGTTGTTTCTGGGGATTCCTTGCCGGTTTCACTCAGGATGTGTACGCTCCCATTGAATGGCTTGGTGCTCATACCATTTCAATGACGGTTATCGGCTTTGTGGTTGGACAGCTGGAAGAACGATTCCTGTCTTTGAACATGCCTGCAAAGATTGGCGTGCTTGGACTTTCGTGCTTGATTTGTGACGGCATTTATTTTGCCATTACCGGACTCTCAAAGGAAATCGTTACAAATTTGTTCTTGACGTTCTCCTTGCCGGGTTGCGCTTATACCATGCTGATTGGTAGCATTTTGTTCTACCTGGATGTAGGCAAGAAGAAAAAGCATGCTTAATGGTGCTTCGGAAAATGAGGTTGTGCAGAACAGGAACCTCCATGTATTGATTTACATGGCTGGTGTGGTATTGCTGTTCTCGGTTTTGCTTTTCCGACTGTTTTCGTTGCAGTATACCCACTACGATGAAAATTTGCAGCGTTCCGATAACAACCGTATCCGTAAGGTGGAACTGGTTGCGGAACGCGGTTACATTTACGACCGCAACGGTGAAGTTCTTGTTAGAAATCGTCCGTCGTATCAGATTTCGTTGCAGGCGGTGCAGATGCCCCGCAAGAAGGATCAGCGCGATTCTGTCTTGAATCGTCTGCTGAGAATTCGAGACAAGTCAGGCGAACGTCTTTTCGACTCCCTTTCGCTGGATACGGCGTTTATGAGGTCCCGCTGGATTAAGACCCGCCCCATCCGTTTGCTGGAAGACGCCTCGCCGGAACAGGTTTCTGTGATTGAGGAGCATGCGTCGGAATTGCCTGGCGTGGTGACCTTGATTGAATCCCGCCGTGAATACCCCTATGGAACGCTGGCTTCCCATGTGCTGGGGTATACCAACGAAATTTCTGAAGATCAGCTGAAGTTGCCTGAATACGCCGATTATTCCCAGGGTGACCGTATTGGTCAGAAAGGGCTTGAACAGGGGTATGATAAGGAATTCCGTGGAAAGAACGGTGTAAAGCTTGTTGAGGTGAACGCTTCTGGTCGAGAGGTGGGCGTTGTGTCTAGTGGTGGTGAGCTGGCTCCCGTACCTGGACTGCACCTGGTTTCTACCATTGACTTGCGTTTGCAGAAGGTGGCCGAAGCCGCCATTCCCGATAGCGCCAAGGGGGCCCTGGTTGCCCTTGATCCCAGAACTGGCGAAATTCTTGCCATGGTCAGTTCTCCGCGACTGGACCCGAACATTTTCTCGTTGAAGCGTCGCGAACGTAACAAGGGCTGGGCTCATGTGGCTCTGGACTCTATGCGACCCTTGACTAATCGTGCCATTTCTGGTACGTATCCGCCGGCTTCTGTCTTTAAGCTGGTGACGGCTGGGGCGGGGCTTGAACATGGTGTTTTGACAGAGAACAAGTATTACCCGAAATCCTGTACGGGTGGGTATCAGTATGGCGTCCGCTATCAGAAGTGCTGGGGAACTCATGGTGGCCTGAATGTGGTTCATGCCATCCGTCTTTCCTGTGACGTATTCTTCTACCAGGCTGGTTTGGAAATCGACATGGAGCGTATTAACGAATTTGGCCGACGTTTTGGTTATGGTGAAAAGCTGCTGGGTATTGATATTCCCGGAGAACGTGCTGGCTGGCTTCCGGATTCGGCTTCCTTCAACGTTCGTAACAAGAGGGCTGGCTGGCGTTGGGCTCGCGGCTTGATTTTGAACTTGTCTATCGGTCAGGGCCAGATTGTGACTCCGCTTCAGCAGGCTGTTTTTGTGGGCTCCCTGGCTACGGGAAAGGGCGTCTATAGGCCTCACTTTATGAAGGAACTGCGGGACGACAAGGGTAACGTGGTGCGCCGTTATGAGCCTGAGGTTGTTCGCCCGGGCAACATGAAGCCTTACACTCATCGCATTTTGATGAACGCCATGGATTCTGTGGTGAACCATCCCGGTGGAACGGGTAAGCGAGGCGCTCTTCCTAATGTTCGCGTGGGTGCGAAGACTGGCTCTGGCGAATGGAAGAAGGGCGAGAAGACTCATGCCTGGTATGCGGCGGTTGCCCCTCTGGATGCCCCGGAAATTGCTGTGGCTGTCATTATGGAAGCTGCAGGCGGCGGTGGTTCCGTTTCTGGACCTATAGCCAAGAAGGTCTTGGAAGCTTACTTTGAAAACAAGAAGCTCGATGAAGGAATTGTGGAGGAGGAACCATGATTTCAAAGCGTTTTGTAGATCATTCCCTTAAGTTTGACTGGCTTTTCATCGTGCTGGTGCTGGCCCTGATGGGTTGCGGCATTACTTTGGTGTATTCTGCGACAGTGTTTGAAGAAGTCCCCCTGAAGGATGCTTTCTGGTTTAAGCAGATTGTTTATTTCTTCTGCGGAATTATTATGGCGGGAGCGTTGGTCTTTGTCCGTATTGACTGGCTGAAGCGTGCGGCGGTTCCGTTGTATGTTGTTTCGCTGATCCTCCTGGCGGTGGTTCTCTTTTTTGCTGGCGATGTGGTGAAGGGTGCGGGTCGCTGGATTGACCTTGGTGTCTTTAAGCTTCAGCCTTCCGAGTTTGCGAAGATTGCCTACCTTCTGACAATTTCCTATTGGCTTTCTAGACATCCCGTCAGCTTGCACAAGGTGAAGACTTTTGCGGTCCCCTTTGCCTTGTTCATTGTGCCTTTTGGCCTTGTGTTGAAGCAGCCGGACTTGAGTACCGCCCTCGTTTTTATTGCGGTGACTATGGTCGGTTTCTTTTTTGCCGGGCTTTCCTTTGCAGATGTTTTCTTGATTGTGAGCCCGCTGCTGTCGGTGTTGTTTTCCCATTCCCAGTCTATACAGTTTGAGGTTCTGTGGGGGCTTCTGATTTGTGCGGTCGTGTTTACCTTGGTTCGTCGGAAATTGCCCAAGATTTTGACGGGGTTGTTCCTTTTTGCAAATATTCTGGCTGGGTATGCAAGTACCATGGCGTGGAATATGCTGGAGCCTCATCAGCAGAAGCGTGTGAATACCTTCCTGGATCCAATGAGTGATCCTCTGGGGGATGGTTATCAGGTGCTGCAGTCCTTGACCGCCATCGGTTCCGGAGGCGTATCCGGTAAGGGTTTTGGTAACGGAACTCAAACCAATTTGGCGTTCCTGCCCGAAGAACATACCGATTTTATTTTTAGTGTTCTTGGGGAACAATTTGGTTTCGTGGGTTGCGCCTTTGTCCTGGTTCTTTATGGTTTGTTCCTGTGGCGTGCCACGTCTATTTGTAAGCGTTCGGCGGATCCGTTCGTGACTTTGATGGTGATGGGAGCTTCTACGATTTTCCTGTTCCATATTCTTGTGAACATCGCCATGACCATAGGCCTTATGCCTGTGACCGGGCTTCCCCTGCCGTTCCTTTCTTATGGTGGGTCTTTTGCCTTGACTTGCATGGTGCTGGTGGGATTTTTGCTTTGCCTGCGTTACCAGGGGAGCCGCCGATAGTTTGACTGAAATTTTTTGTAAATAAAGTTTTTCGTCATCTCGACTTGTTTCAAACGTGTTAATAAGAGAGGCCTCGTGTGGGTCTCTCTTTTTTTAGAGGTTGATATGAGTATTGCAAGTCAGGTGAGCGGTTTTATTTTCGGTTCGGAATGTCTGGGGTGCGGCAAGGCGTCGGGGGGTCTAGACCCCTGGCTTTGTCCGGAGTGTGTGGATGAACTGGCTAGGGAGATGAAATCCTATTCCAGCCCGAAGGAGGGGGTGTACTGTCTTTTCCCGATGCGGTCGTTGACCCGTAATTTGGTGCATGCCCTGAAGTACAAGAGCATTCATGGGATGGCGGCCTATCTTGTGCGGCGCTCGGCGGCGGTGCGGGACGGCGCTGTGGGACAGGAGTTTGCGCTCTTGCCCCATCCGCTGTATTTTGTGCCGGTGCCTCTTCACAGGGCTCGTATGCGGGAACGCGGGTATAACCAGGCGGAGCAGATTGCCGCGGCTCTTGCCTTGGTGACCGGAGGCCAGGTGTGCCGCTGGCTGAAGAGGCGGACCTTCGTGATGTCGCAGACGAAACTTTCTAGGGAGGCTCGCGAACGTAACGTGATGGGGGCATTTGTGGCCCGTTTGCCAGAACGGCTGCCTGAGGGTGGAACCGTTATTATTGTGGATGATGTCTACACGACCGGGTCGACGACTTCGGCCTGTGTGGATGCGCTGGGAGTGGATTTCCCGCTGCCCCTTAAGGTGTGTACGCTGCTGTACGATGAACCGATCACGGCCGTGGCTGATTTCGTGGCGGATAATCGAATGGACTGGAATTACCGATAGGGGCGGTCAGCCGGCTTCGGGGTCAAAAAAAGACCGTCGAGGTCTTCTCGAACGGTCTTCTTTGGAGCGGAGGAAGAGGGACTCGAACCCCCAAGCCTTACGGCGGCGGTTTTCAAGACCGCTGACTTACCAATTAGCCTATTCCTCCAGGGGTGGGCAAAGGATAGAAAAATTTGGGTGTTTCCGTCAACAATTCCTGTGATTATTTGAAAATCTTTAGCTATTTTTACATCGTATGACGGAGTTTGATTCAAAACAGGCGATAGAATCTCAGAGAATTCTGGACTTGCTGTTCTCTTACATGCCGAAGATCGCGGCTGAACGTAAGATGGACAATTTGCTTGTATTGATGGCCGATCTTGGCCGTTCCATTGTTTCGGCTGACCGTTGCTCCCTTTGGCTTGTGGATGATGAAAGAGACGAACTTTGGACGAAGGTGGCCCATGGTGTCAGCGAACTCCGGATTCCCAAGACTGCAGGCTTTGTAGGCTGTTCCGTAACTACCGGCGAAGCTCTGCTCATTAAGGACGCCTACCTGGACTCCAGGTTTGATAGTCGTACTGACCAGAAAACTCACTACCATACCAAGTCAGTGATGACTGTACCCCTGAAGGATTCTACGGGGCAGGTGATGGGAGTGTTCCAGGCGATTAACAAGCAGGGCGGGACTGTGGATGAATTTTCTGAACAGGACCTGGAACGTCTGAGGCTGACTGCTGTATATTCCGCGAAGACTGTGGAGTCTGCCATGCTGACAGCGGAACTGGAAGCGACCCAGCGTGAAATTATTCATACCTTGGGTGAGGCTTCTGAATACCGTAGCCAGGAAACGGGTGACCACATTTTGCGTGTGGCTGAGATTTCCCGTAAGTTGGCCGAGTATCTCGGACTGCCGCCGGATGAGGTTGAACGAATCCGTCTGACGGCTCCCCTCCATGACTTGGGTAAGATTGCCGTGCCTGACGCTGTGCTGAATAAGCCTGGCCGCCTTACGGATGAAGAATACGCCGTCATGAAGACTCATGTGGATCTCGGCTACAGGATGCTCTGTAATTCTAAGAGAAAGCTGCTGCGCTATGCGGCCGATGTGGCTCGCTCCCATCATGAACGTTGGGACGGACAGGGCTATCCTCTTGGTTTGAAGGGGGAGAGTATTCCTCTGGCTGCTCGTATTTGTGCCGTGGCGGATGTGCTGGATGCCTTGTCATGCTACCGCTGCTATAAGGCCCCGTGGCCTGAAGAAAAGGTGAAGACCGAATTTGCGAAGATGAAGGGTTCCCAGTTCCAGCCGGAAATTGTTGATGCTCTGCTTGAACATTGGGACGATATCTATTCTTGTTACCGTTCCCAGAATGCAACTATTGACGTCGACGCCATTGACTATCGCAGATAATCGGGCTGGGCGTTAACGGATTCTTTGAATAAATTATTTATGAATGGGTGGACCTCTGGCAGGTCCGTCTAATTTTTTTAGTATATGGGGAAAATGAAAAAGACCTCAGCTTTCGCTAAGGTCTTTTTTCGTGGCACCGGTCAGAGTTGAACTGACGACACGCGGATTTTCAGTCCGCTGCTCTACCAACTGAGCTACAGCGCCGTTTTGATGTGCCCAAATATAACTCAATCTGTGAGTCTTGTCAAGGGTAAATAAGATATTACCGACATTTTTTCCTTTTTTTTTAAGAAACTTCTAAATTTAATGCCAGGTGTTGAATGTAGGGGCCGAATTTTTGGGATTATTTCGGCTTTTGTTAAAGAATTAAAAGGTAGCGATGTGTTTCTGGGAAAATCGTTAAAAGGTTTTGCAGCATTTTGCTGTTTTGGTCTGGTATTGAATGGAGTTATCGCTTGCTCCGACGATAGTGCTTCTGCAGAAGATGATAAGAAAGGTAATACTACCGTAATCGTAACCCCTGATGGTGATACTACGACTGTTGTTATTGGCCCCAGCGGCGATACCAGCGTGGTGGGGATTGATTCTATCCGTGTAGTTACTCCCGAAGGCGATACGATCATTAAGCTAGACACGGCTTACTATCCGGCTGACACGACTCTTCGCTGGGTTGGCAATTCTGCCCTGGTGATTACGGAAATTGCTCCGGTGAACTTGGACTGGCTTGACGAAGAAGGTGGCGACCCGGGTTGGGTTGAAATCTATAACGCTGGCGGAACCGAAGCAAACCTGAAGGGTTATACCCTTGTAGAAAACAGGAAGAATGCCCGTAAGTGGTTCTTTGGTAACGTAGTGTTGAAGCCCAAGCAGTTTACCACCGTATTCTGCGACAAGAAAAACCTGAATGAAGTGGCTGGAACTGATACCCTCAACAGGCATTATCGTGTCCATACCAACTGGAAGTTGGAAAAGGATGGCGGTACCGTATACCTGATTGACCCTTACTATGGAATTCGTGACTCGGTAACTTATCCGGCATTGACGGGTAACGTAAGCTGGGGTATCGTGGATGGTGGCGCCTGGAAGATGTTTGATGTTCCCACTCCGGAACAGCCCAACAACCAGTCTACTGCCTACGATGGCTATGCACCTACATTCTCTTTTGATGGCGCTCAGGGTGGTTTCTATAACGATCCTGTGACATTGAATCCGCCCTCTGTTAGCGGTGGACTTTCTGTGCGCTGCACCCAGGATGGTTCTATTCCCACGAAGAGTTCCCAGGAATTTAATAGCCCCATCGTAATTGACAAGAATACAGTCTTGCGTTGTGCCGCCTTTAAGGATGGTTTGTTGACCAGACAGGTTGTTACCAATACTTACTTTATTGGTGAACAGGTGAAGATGCCTGTGGTGTCTGTGTCCGTAGCCCCGGAATTCTTTACGAAGTACTATAAGAAGACTAACGGTGGCGAACCTGACATGAAGCATGATCAGATGTATGCACCTAATGAATCTTATCCCCATGATTCTGGTGAACTTCCTGTTCATGTGGAATTCTACGCCGAAGGAAGCAAGTCTAGCAAGAAGGCCTGGGAAATTGATGGTGGTATTTCTCTGATGGGTGGCTGGAGCCGCATGGAACGAAAGAAGTCTGTGGCCATTGTCATGCGTGAAGAATATGAAGCTGGCTGGCTTGAATATCCTTTGTTTGAAACCCGTAAGGATAAGAATAGCAAGTTCAAGGGCTTTAACCTCCGTAACAACGGTAACCGCTTTGTGGCTGACTATTTTGCCGATGCTGCTGGCGGTGCCATCCTTGAAGGCAGTGGCGTTGATTACCAGCGCAGCCGCCAGGTGGTGGTGTTCTACAATGGTACATACTATGGCATTCACGATATGCGTGAACGCTACAACAAGAACTATGTAGAAACAAACTATGGCATCGATGCCGGCTCCGTGAACTTTATTAAGCACCTGAATAAGACTGTAACTGCAAGCAACGGCACCGAAACTGATTACCTGGCCATGCTGGCCTTTATCGGTGGAAACGACATGACCGTTCCTGAAAATTATGAAGCGGCCAAGACTCTCATCGATATTGGAAACTTTGCCGATTATATGATTGCAGAAATGTACATTCATAATGGTGACTGGCCCGACAATAACGTTCGCGCCTGGAAGTCTCCGGAACAGCCCTGGAAGTTTATGGTCTATGACCTTGACCATGGTTTTGAATGGGATTGGTCTGTTTCTGGTTTCAGCCAGTCTACAAATATGTTCTCCTGGGTAAAGAAGGGTGGCAAGAATGGTTGCGCTTCGGCTGCAAATAATTGCTTCGCCTCTCTGTACAACAGCCTGATCAAGAATGCTGACTTTAAGCGTCTGTTCGTTAACCATGCCTCTGTGATGTTCGGTACCTACCTGAATGGAAGCAATGTGACGGAAAAGGCTAAGTTCCTGGCCAACATGCTTGATGCATCTGACGTTGAAAGGGATATGTCTGTTGAAGCCTATAAGGAAAGAAGAAACAGCTATGCTCACTCCTTCGACCCCTATGGCGAAAAGCTTGGCCCCTGGGCTTCAGAACGTGACGCTACTGTAAGGAGCGAATATACAAGTGAATTTGGTCTTTCTGGAGACATTTCCCTGACTATTTCTGCAAATGGTAGCGGTACTGTGTTGATGGAAGGTATGAAACTTCCGGGCAACGGTTCCTATAAGGGCAAGTTCTTTGGTGGTATGAATATGGAATTGACAGCCGTCGCGACGGGAGGCGCTGTGTTCAGCGGCTGGAGCGACGGTTCTACCGACAATCCCCATATCATTACACCTACCGATGGCATGACCATTACGGCTAACTTCAAGTAATTGCCGGCGGGCGATCCCGTGGCTTACATTTGAAAGGAGTGCGGCTCACGTTTGTGAGTCGCACTCTTTTTTAATTTCTAAATTTGAAGTATGAGAAATCCTGAAGACAAGAGCTACGTTCGCAAGATGTTTGACGAAATTTCGGGGCGTTATGATTTTTTGAATCATACCCTCAGCTGTTTTCAGGATATCCGTTGGCGCAGGGCCTGCTGTAAGGAACTAAAAAAGTTGCGTCCGGGCAGGCGGTTGCTGGACCTGTGCGGTGGTACCGGCGATTTTGCTGTCACCTACGAAAAGTTTAATGGCGTGCAGGACGTGGCGATTCTCGGGGACTTTTCTTACGGAATGCTCCGTGGTGCAGAAGGCAAGAATACGACCGCGGTTCCTGTCCAGCTGGATGCCATGAAGATGCCCTTTGGCGATGCTTCCTTCGATGTGGTGCTGAATGGCTTTGGTATGCGAAACTTGCCTAATGCCGATGCCGGCTTGAAGGAATCGGCCCGCGTGCTGAGCCACGGAGGCTACCTGCAGGTGCTTGAGTTTTTCGCTCCGCGGAATGCGTTCAACAAGTTCTTCTATAAAGTTTTGGCGCCTATGTTCATTCCTGTAATGGGGGCGCTGTTCAGCAAGCATGATGCCTATGAATATCTGGTGAATTCCGTGCTGCACTTTTTGCCGGTAGACGAATTTGTGAAGCTGGCCGAAAAGAACGGGTTTGAACTGGTCCATGTGAAGCCCTGCTTTTGGGGCGTTGCCTATCGCGTTCTTCTGAAGAAAGTTTCTGCGGATGGATCTGCGGCGGGGGCGGTCAAGTGAACCGTTATATTCTGGGCGTGACGGGTGCCAGCGGCGCTATCTATGCGACCCGCACTGCAATGCATCTCAAGAAACTGGGGCATCATGTGACGGCCCTGGTGACTTCCCCGGGTCGCGAAGTGGTGGCCTACGAGGGGCAGGAATCTCTGTACGATTACTGCGATGAACTTCCTGACGTGAATGATTTTTTTGCGGAATGTGCCAGCGGTAGCGCCGATTATGCAGGCATGGTAGTGGTGCCCTGTTCCATGGGAACTTTGGGGAGAATGGCGGCAGGTACATCTGACAATTTGTTGGTCCGTTCGGCGGATGTATGCCTGAAGGAACGCCGCCCTTTGATTGTGGTTCCGCGGGAGATGCCCTATAATTTAATCCACCTGGAAAATATGGAACGTCTGACTCGCGCGGGAGCGGTTGTGATTGCCGCGAGCCCCCAGTTCTACAGCAAGCCTACGACGATGGAGGAACTGGTGGATACGGTGGTGGCGAAAATTTTGAAACACCTGGGAGAAGAAACGAAAATTGTAGAACCATGGAAGAAAGTTGATGTTAAATAAGATTCTTGAATTCGGTCACCTGGTTCGTTTGAGTCATTCGCTGTTCGCCATGCCTTTTGCGCTGGGATCCATGTGGGTGGCTGCAAATGGTTTCCGTGATATGAGTTGGCAGGAGACTGCCCGCATCGTGGTGCTTATTGTGCTTTGCATGGTGACGGCCCGTAACAGCGCCATGAGTTTTAACCGCATTGCCGATGCAGATATCGATGCCAAGAATCCTCGCACGGCCAAGCGCCACCTGCCCGATGGACGCTTGAGCAAGAAATCGGTGATTGCCTTTTTGGCGGTAAACGGCGTTCTGTTCGTTCTGTTTGCGGCGCTGTTGCAGCCTCTGGCCGGTTTGTTGGCCTTGCCTGTGTGGCTATTGCTGTTGTCCTATTCCTACTGGAAACGCTTTAGCTGGCTTTGCCATTGGTTCCTGGGATTTGCCATCGGCATGAGCCCCCTGGGTGCCTGGATTGCTATCCGAGGCGAATTCGCGCTGTTCCCCATTTTCTTGCTGATGATTCTGATGCTCTGGATGGGTGGCTTCGACATTATCTACGCCACACAGGATGAAGAGATTGACCGCCAGATGGGATTGCATTCCGTGCCGGCAAGATTTGGCCGTAAGCGTTCCTTGCAGATTGCCTTCTGGAGTCATATGGCCATGCTTGCCCTTTGTGTGGCTTTCGGCTTTATTTGGCAGATGGGTGTAGCCTGGTGGGCTGTAACGGCCCTGATGGCTGCCGCGGTATTTTATATTCACTTGTTTAGAAAGTCTGACGATCTGGATGCGATGAACCGTGATTTCTTCTTGGCCAATGTCACCATCAGTGTGTTGGTCATGGTGGGTCTCTTCGTCTGGATTTTAATGGGAGGCGATGTCAATGTCCTTTATTAGTGGTAACGGTCCGAAGAAGTTTGATAACGAAGACAAGATCAAGATGTTTGAACGTCTGGGTTCCCTGGGAGCCGTCCTTGCACTGATTATCATCCTGATGATCGAGAGTGGAAAGTTCGAGGCTTACCAGAATTTGCTGGACATGGGGCTCACTGCCATGATCGTGGTGCTGGCAGTGGCGCTGGTCGGTAGCGTATTCTTTAAGACAAAGAGAAAATAAGTCAAATTTCAAGGTCGGCGGAGTAGACCGTTTCTACGGTGCCGTCGTCGGTTTCGAATAGTAGACTTCCGTCGGGTTGCATGTCGAGAATGCGGCCCGATTTTTTGATGGAGCCTGCGCCGCTGTCGCGGTTTTCGTCGGTGCAGTTGTTGTTGACCACGATGGTGCCCCGGGCGCCGATGAACTGGTCCATCTTGCGCCAGGCTTCAATCCAGGGAGAAAGTCCGAAGGCGCGGAACTGGCCTATGGCACGCTCCAGGTTACCTACGAGGGCCTGCAGTAATTTTTCGCGGTTGATCTGGCGGCCGCCTGCGATTTCTTTTAGGGTGGTGACGGGGCGGTTTAGAAAGGCGTAGTTTGCGGGATCGCTGTTGACGTTGATGCCTACGCCCATGTTGACTGCGGGTCTGGGCGGTTGGCGCTTGCCGTCTACGGTTTCGCCGGGTACAAAGACGATTTCTGCCAGGATGCCGCAGAACTTGCTCTTGCCGCAGAGGATGTCGTTGGGCCACTTGACGGTGACGCGTCCCAGCTGCGGTGCGGTGCCGGATTCGTCCTGGAGGTCGCGGAATGTTTCTGCGAAGGTGAGGGCGGCGACCTGAGTGATTTGCGGTGCCTTGGAGAGGGCGATTCCCTCTAGCGGAATCAGGATGTTGAAATAGAGGTTCTCGTTGGCGGGGGAGGCCCATGTGCGTTCGTGGCGGCCTCGGCCTGCGGTTTGCTGGTTGGCGACAACGAGGGCGCCAGGCTGTATTTTGCCCGTGGCTGCCTGCTGTTTCATAAGAGAGTGTGTACTCTCGACTGTCTCCAAAAGGTATGCGTTCTGGCCGGCGAAGCCGGTCAGTTTCCAGCGGTCAAAATTTGGTTCCGTAGAAAACATTCTTACTGAGCCTTGGGCTCGTCTTTCTTGGAATCGAGTTCTGCCTCGACCAGGTCATCCTTTTTCTGGTCTTCCAGCATCTTCAGGGCCTCTTCGGGGAAGATGGCGAAGTATTCACGCTTCTTGTCTTCGAAGAGCTGCAGCAGTCGTTCCTGTTCGAATTGTTCGCGGTCGATGTTCTGCATAAAGAATTCGTCGCGGGCGAAATCGCGGGTGGTCATCATCTTCTTGATGTCTTCGGAAAGGTCCACCTCATCCCACAGGATGTAGTAGGAGCCTACCATGCCATCGGCAAAGATGTCCACGTTCAGCGTCACGGCGTTGTTCTTGGTGGAGTCGACCAATTGCACCTGGGTTTCGCGCTTTTCGGGGCGGAACACATCTACGTCGTTTACAGGTTTAGAAAGATCCTGGGCCCAGAGGAGGCTTGCCAGGGTCACTGTAAACAGAGAAATTTTGAAAGCAGGGCAATTCATGTTCATAATATACTTACAAACGCAATCGAAAAGAGGGGTGTGCAAAAGTTTGTGCGAAAAAATACACGAAGACGTTGCCAGGATACGAAAAATCCTCCTGATTGGAACAGGAGGATCCGATTTTTTGGGTAAAACCGCAGGTATCTAGGGCTACTGGGCTAGAGGCATCCAGGGCTTGACTACGTCAATGGAGGTCAGCATATTCTGGCGGACTCGGCGGATGGCTGCAGCGGCGATCATGGCGCCGTTGTCGGTACTGAGGCTGCGGTCGGGAACTAGGAACTTGATGCCGTGTTTGCCGCAATAGTCTTGCAGTCGGGTGCGGAGCCAGGCGTTGGCACTGACACCACCGCCCATGACCAAAGTCTTCATCTTGGTCTTCTTGAGGGCGTTGATGGTCTTGGTCACCAGGCTATCCACGATGGCGTCTTCCAGGGAGGCGCAGATGTCGCCCAGGTTCTGCTGGATGTATTCCGGATCGTGAGTTTCGGTATAGCGCAGCACGGCGGTCTTCAGGCCGCTAAAGGAAAATTCGCAGTTGTCGTGGGAGCGGAGGGCTCGGGGAAATTCGACGAACTTGCGGTTGCCATTGGCACCCAGCTTGCTGATGGTGGCGCCTGCAGGGTACTTGAGACCCAGAAGCTTTCCGCACTTGTCGAAGGCTTCGCCGGCAGCGTCGTCGCGGGTGCGTCCGATGCTTGTGTACTTGAATCCCGGTTCTTCCAACACCAGTTCCGTGTGGCCGCCGGATACCGTAAGTGTCAGGAAGGGCGGCTCGATTTCGGGGTGGCTCAACCAGGCGGCAGCCAGGTGGCCTTCCAGGTGGTTGATGCCGTAGGCGGGAATCTGCAAGTCGCGGGCAAGACCCTTGGCGAAGCTTGCGCCCACAAGGAGAGGTCCCATAAGGCCCGGGCCTGTGGTGTAGGCGATGGCGTCAATGTCTTCCATCTTGATGCCTGCTTCCTTGACGGCGGCTTCGGCGACGGGAACAATTTTCTGCAGGTGGGCGCGGGCTGCGATTTCGGGAACCACGCCGCCATAGAGGGCGTGTTCGTCGATCTGGCTGTACAGCGGGTTGGAAAGCACTTTCAGCGGGTCATCCTGCAAGATGGCGCAGGCTGTTTCGTCGCAGCTGGATTCAATTCCAAGCCAAATCATGGTGTGGCCTCCTGGACTGTTTCTTCGGGATTCTCGGTGACGGCCGGCTTGACTTCTACCTTGTTCAGGCGAACCTTTTCGGGCTTGATCTGGATAGCCTTGATGGACATTTCGCGGTTTACGCTGGGGGGCAGCGTAAGCTTGACGGTGGGGGCCAGGCTGTCGGCGTCTTCAATTGCAAATCGGTTGAATTCCAGTATCAGTTCGATGTCCTTTGACGAGATGGAATCCAGTACCTGTTCGCCGCCGGTAATTTCTACGGATACGGTGTCGGGGTTCAGGGAGTAGATCTTCTTGTCGAAGAAACCAATCAGGCTGACGGGAATATTCTGGAAAGTCTTGCTGTCCATCTTCTGGATGTTCACGGCGATGGTCACTGTGGAATCGCTTGGCTTTACGAAGGATGGAAGAGATGCGAAATTCAGGGGGACTTTGAACTTGCCGCTCTTACGGAGGGTATCGTAGTTGACAGAGTCTGTGGGAATGTCGATAATGCGGGTGAGGGCATTACGGGCGCCGGAAACCTTAAGCTCTTCGGGGAGGATGGCGGGATCGTCGGCCAGCAGGTAACCCTGGGCGGCGTTGAAATTTACGTTAGACTTGATGGGAACGTTACGGACGATGCGGGTGTCGATTTCCAGGTCGATAAAGATAAGCTGGTTGTCGGGTTCCACAAAGCGGATGTCGGGGAATCCGGGGGCCACGAAGTTGTGGGCGTCCAGGTGGATTCGGGTTCCGCCTAGTTCGGCGTTCTGCAGGTCTACCACCATGGCTACGGAATTCTGTTTGTCCTTGTTCATCTGGTGGCGCAGACGGATCAAATCCCAGGACTTGCCTTCTACGGTAATGTGCAAGGTGTGGGGCGGTTTAGAGGCGATGGCCATGTTCTCGTGAAGCTTCACGAAGTGCAGGGGAACTTCCATGGAAAGCTGGAAGTCCTTCTGTGAAATGACAAGAAACCAGAGGGCTATGCCAAAGACTAGTGCTGTTATCTTTATTACGATATTTCCCATTGTCGCCCCGTAAAGAACTCTTGAAAATTTAGTTATTATTCAACCCGTGCTTGGACAACTCGGCTACTTAATATCAGAATCTTTTAGAGGAATGAGGCAACACCGTACGGTGATCTTGCCTTCGTTGGTCACAATCTTTCTCTGTTCCCTATTGCTTTCGGCTTCCATCACCGTTTTGGGTGGTGTTGTGCGTCTGATGTCTACGGAGCGGAACCTGTATGCAATCGAGGCTTTCCTGCCCGAATCCCTTTCGATGGATTCCATAAAAGTTATACAGACCCGCCTGCAGCATACCAAGCATATCGATTCCGTTTCCTTTATCAGTGCCGATTCCGCCCTGGCGGATTTCCGCAACCATTTCTCGGGTGAGATGCTGGACCTTGTGGAAGGGAACCCCATTCCTCCGTTTTTCAGGGTGACCCTGGATGAGGCTAGCCAGAATCCTGCCGACCTGGTGACTTTGCGGAATGCCCTGGCCCAGGAAGAATTTTTCGAGGAAGTCCAGGCGCCTGTGGAATGGGTTGAAAAATTTGCGGCCTGGAAATTCAAACTGGTTTTCTGGCCCGTCTGTATTAGCGTGTTGCTGCTGGTGACGCTGTCGCTGATCATCTGTAATTCCGTTCGCCTTTCGCTGTTCTCTCGCCAGCTGCTGGTAGAGAACATGAAGTACGCCGGCGGAAGCTATTTCTTTATCGAGTTCCCCTTTGTGCTGCAGGGCGTGATTCAGGGCCTTGTGGGTAGCGGTCTTGCGGTGATCCTCTTGATGACACTGGTCAATTCCGTGACGCAGGCTTTCCCGATTGTCTGGACTTACCTGGATGGGCTGGGTCTTGTCTTGGCGCTGGTGGTCTTGCTGGTGACGGCCCTGTCGGGTTATTTCAGCTTTAGGACTGTTCGCCGGTTCCTGATGGTCAAGCGTAACGAACAGGAATAGGGCTTCATGCGTTTTTTGGTCTTGCTGTTGTGCTTTCTGGTGGGTGTAGGCTTTGCCGCTCCCAATGGAAAGGCTGCGCCTGCAAAACCTGCTGCGAAATCTGCGCCTGCAAAACCTGCGGCTTCAAAACCTTCGGCCGGTAAGCCGGCCGCCTCAAAGTCTGCGGCTCCTAAGGCGGTCACCAAAAAAACAGACGCCCAGATCAGCGAACAGAAAAACGCACTTAAGAAACTGGAGTCCGACCTGGCCAAGAAACGTCAGGAACTGGCTCTCCTTGAAACCGAAGAGAAGGGCGTGCTGAACACGATTTCTCTTCTGGACCAGAACTTGAACCAGACTCGAACTTACATCAGCGAACTTTCCAAGAGCGAGAACATGCTGGAAAGCGCCATTGTTCAGCTGGAGGCCGATATCGATTCCCTTGACCAGAAGATCGAGGAACGAAAGGAGGCCATGAAAAAGAGAATTAGAACTTTGTATGTAAATGGACGCGCTAACGAGGCGAAGGTCCTTTATAATCTTCTGACTCAGGAAGGCAACCCTGATCGACAGGTGTACTGGGTACATCGAATTTTGAATCAGGACCAGCAGGAAGTGGAAACCTTGCAGCAGCTGGTTTATGAACGTGATGAAAAGAAACAGCAGTCTACCGACCATCTGGCTGACTTGAAGAAAATGCGCGACAAGAAAGCTGCCGAAGAAAAGGGTCTCGTGAGCCAGATGTCTGGTCAGGAACGGATGTTGAAGTCCCTGAAGCAGGACCAGAATATGCAGCGCCGCGCCCTCAAGGAATTTGAGCAGAACCAGAAGACCATGCTGGCCTTGATCAAGAAGCTGGAAGAGCGCCGCAAGAAGGAAATCGAGGCGGCCAAGAAGGCCGAAGCCGAACGCAAGGCAAAGGAAAAGGCGGGCAAGTCTAAGGGCAAGAAGCCCGAGAAGAAGGATACGAAGACGGTGTCCAAGCCCAAGGTCGTGGTGGCCGAATCGGTAAAGGGACCTAAGTGCAGACCTTTGAAGGGTGACGTCATCAGTAATTATGGTCTCCAGGAACATCCGGTGCTTCATATCATGACTCGCAATTTGGGTGTAGAAATCCGTGGCAAGCGTGGCGAAATGGTGAAGGCTGCTTCTGCCGGTACCGTGGTCATGGTCTCCGAAATTGACGGTCGCGGCCCCTCCGTGATTATCGAACACCAGGGCGGAACCTATTCCGTGTATGGTCATATGAAGTCTATTCGCGTACAAGAAGGCAAGGAAGTCCGAAATTGCGAAGAAATTGGCGAGGTGGGCGACGTTGCTTCCTTAAATGGAATTAAATTGTACTTTCAAGTTAGCGAGGGGACTCAGACCGTGGATCCCCTTCAGTGGTTAAAGCAGTAAATAAAGCAGTAGATGATTGAATATATTCTAAATGGCCCCGCCTCCCAGGAACGTGCAAGGATCCGGCTGATGTCGGCTCTCCGTGAGAATCGTTTCCCGCAGTCAATCCTGATTGACGGTCCTGCCGGTATCGGCAAGAAGGCTCTGGCCATGAAGCTTTCTCAGGCTCTGCAGTGCTCTAACCCTGACGAACGCCCTTGCGGCCACTGCTTTGGCTGCCGTATGGCGATGGACAGCGGCGATACCAATAGCTGGGTTATTCCCCTGGATACCAAGGAAGCCCACTCCAAGAGCGGTGCCGACGTTTCTGCCGGCAGTACCGCCAAGACTGTAGAAGATATTAAGAAGGGCTACATCGAGGAAATCCAGAAGAACCCTTACCGCGTAGACCTTTTTGGCCCTGCCTCCTTTATTTCGGTGGACCTGATCCGTTCCATGACCGGTGGATTCGCCATGAAGGGTGACCGAGTCCGTGTGGTGATCATTGCCGAGGCGGACCGCATGAACGAGGCGGCCAGCAACGCCTTCCTGAAGACTTTGGAAGACGTTCCCCCCGATACCTATTTCATCTTGACCACGTCTTCCCGCGAGAAGATGCTGCAGACCATCCGTTCCCGTTGCCTGGCCCTGCACCTGCTGCCCCTGACCGATGCCGAGGTCCGCAGCGAATGTGCCCGGGTTTCTGCCGGCGAGGTTTCCGAAGAGGAACAGGATGAGGATAGCTTTAGCGAAGGTGTTGAAATTCCCGACGATGTGGTGGGCCTGGCTGTAGGCTCTCCGGGCAAGGCTCTCTACTATGCCAAGCGGAGCAAGACTTGGTGCAAGCTTGCCGCCGAATTCGTCCGCAAGTCCCTGTTGCAGGACTACACCGACCTTTTTATGACTTTGAAGGATGCCGAACTGGATGAGGCCTACGAGGCCAACCGATTCCTCGAAGTTCTTTCCTTCCTGATTG
The DNA here is from genome assembly GCF_900142505.1 of Fibrobacter sp. UWH5. Classification (NCBI taxonomy): domain Bacteria; kingdom Pseudomonadati; phylum Fibrobacterota; class Fibrobacteria; order Fibrobacterales; family Fibrobacteraceae; genus Fibrobacter; species Fibrobacter sp. UWH5. Next base: position 61,634 of record NZ_FRBB01000005.1, read on the forward strand.
CGGACCTGATCCGCCTGGTGGCTGGTGCGCCTTTGCGCTTGCCCGAGACCACGGCTAACGTGGGTATCGAGAACTTCCCGCGGGTAGATGCCACCGCCCTTGAACTTTCACTGGTTGCAGTCCAGGAGACCATGTCCCGCATCGAGTCCCGCCGCGTGACCGCCTCCATGTGTCTGCAGAATCTGGCCCTTAAACTTTTCGAGGGCTATAAATGACTTTTGGCGTAACAGAAGAACGCCTGGCGACGTCTATCTCGCACAGCCTCAGGATCCCCCATGTGGTGGCCCGATTCCTGGTGGCCCGCGGAATTACTTCTGCGGCCGATGCCCACCGCATGCTCTGCGGTAGCAAGGATGATGTGCTGGACCCCTTTGGAATCATGGGGATGGAAGACGCAGTCAACTGGCTTCTGGATGTGCGCGAAAAAGGTGGCAAGGTTTTCGTCTTTGGTGACTACGACCTGGACGGTATGACTGCCGTGACCTTGATGACTCGTGCCCTGGCTGAAATCGGCATGGAGTCTGACTGGCGCCTGCCTAACCGCTTCGGTGATGGCTATGGTCTTTCTATGTCGGCGGTAGACGAGATGTACGAAGCTGGCGCCCGCTATGTGGTGACTGTCGATACGGGTATTACCGCCAACGCCGAAATTGCTCACGCCAAGGAACTGGGAATGGCGGTCATGGTGATCGACCATCATCAGCCTTCTGGCGATGGCCTCCCGGTTTGCGATGTTCTTCTGGATCCCCATCAGGAAGGCGATACCTACCAGAACCCTGAACTTTGCGGCGTGGGTGTTTCCTATAAGTTTGTCTGTGCTCTGTACTCCAGGCTCGGACGTCCCGTTCCCGAAAAATTCCTGGACCTGGTGGCTCTTGGAACTCTGGCCGACCTGGTTCAGATGACTCCCGAGAATAGATGCTTTACCAAGGCTGGCCTCAAGAATCTTGAGAGCAGTAGCTGGCCCGGCCTTCAGGAAATGTATGGCAACTTGATGAAGCCCCACAGCGCCGTGGGCGGCATCGACGTGATGTACAAGTTTGCCCCCATCCTCAATGCCCCCGGTCGAATGGAACGTCCGGATCCGGCACTTAAGCTTTTGCTGAGCCCCAACAGAGCCAGCGCCAATGCCCTGCTGGCGGAACTTCGCGACTGGAACGCCCGCCGCAAGCAGAAGGAAGCGGAAATCACCGAGATGGCCATGGAACAGGTTCGCGCAGTCTATGGCGAACGTATTCCCACCGTGATTGTGGTGGCCGGTGAAAAGTGGCATGTGGGTGTGATCGGTATCGTGGCTGCCAAGCTGGCCCAGGAATTCCACAGACCCTCCGCCGTCATGTCGGTTTGTGATGGTATGGCCCACGCCAGTGCCCGCGCTGTTCCCGGCTTTAACTGGCACAAGGCCCTTTTCGAATCCAAGGATTTGTTTGACCGTTGGGGGGGCCACGCCAACGCCGCCGGCTTCTCTCTCCCTGCCGACAAGGTGGATGAACTCCGCGCCCGTCTGGAGCGCTCTGCCGAAGTTCAGGGCTACACCGGCGAAGAGGAATTGCAGGAAGAAGCCTACCCCTACGATATTGAAGTTTCTCTCCACGAACTTGAAGTGGAAGCTGGACAGTACATGCCCACCAAGGGAATCCCCTTCGCCCAGAACCAGATGCTGCGTCCTATGATCACGGTGCTGGACTTCTTCGATATGATGGAACCCTTCGGCGGTAACTTCCCGTCTCCGACCTTCCGTGCCGCCGGCGTCCGCGTACACAGGATGCGTGAACTGAAGGGCGGACACCTGCAGATGGATATCTCCCAGGCGGGTAGCCGCGTGTTCCCGGCCATCGCCTTCGGCCTCCGCAAGAACAAGAACTTGCTGACTCGCGGTGAACTGGTCTCCGTGGTTTTCGAACCCACCTGGAACTACTTCAACGGCAAGAAGACCCTGCAACTTTGCATCAAGGCCATCGAGTAGCACTGGATCATGCGTAACCTTCCCCTGATTTTTCTGGCATTTGTCATTGCCGTAATGGTGGTTGCCCTCCTGCGCATCCAGCAGGCTCCTGCTCCCATCGTGACCATCATTCCCGCCGAGCCCGCTCCCGTTAGCCCCATGGCCGGTTACACGGGCCGCATGGTCATGCCTTCCATCAACGACATCTACGTTCTCGAGAATACGGCCAACCGCGACCTGAACCAGATCGCCCAGTATATCCAGGGCCGTGCCGCAGGCCTCCACTGGCTGGCTGCCGAACACTTCAAGGCCAAGAAGAAATCCCGCAAGAAACCCAGCCGTCTGCAGCCCCTGTCCTCCGAGGGCGACATCCTCATGGGCATCAAACTTTCCCTAGATTCTCTGGGTCAATTCGAATCCCAGATCCTCTTCAGCAACGTCAACGACGAAGCTTTGAACGCCCTGGTGCAGCAGCATATCAGCCAGTTCTGGCGCTACAGGAAGAGCGCCGGCGGTCGCTTTGAAATGTGGGCCCCCTTTGTCTGGAAACAGGACTGGAGCCCCTTCGTGGCTAAGTGAATCAAAAAGGCTGAGCTTTCCGCCCAGCCTTTTCAAATACGTCAAACTTTAAATAAACGTTGGAATTACTTTGCCTTCAGAATAGAAAGCAACTGGTCGGCCTTCTTTTCGATCAGGATGAAGGCTTCGAACATGCGGGCTTCGCGCCACTTGATCAGGTACTTGGCACGCCAATCGTCAGCCACCATTTCGGTGTCTTCGTGACCGCCGTCCTTTTCCTTTTCGTTCTGATACCATTCTTCCTTCTTGATTTCGCGGATCATGTCGCCCAGTTCGGCGGCGGGCTGCAGGGAGCCCTTGCACAGCAGCAGGGCGCGCAGGTTGTCCAGAAGGATTTCGTCGGTAGGTTCGTCGGCGTCGTCACGGGCGCAGTCCCAGATTTCGCCACGGTGGCGTTCCGTCCAGCCAATCAGGTGCTTCTCGGTGCGCTGAAGTTCGCCCTTGGCAAGCTTCTCTTCCACCGCTTCGCGCGGGTAGTAAATGCTGTTCGGATAAAAGTCGATCATGTTGACCTCGCTACCTTTTAAAAGTTAGCTCATTAATGCCCGGGGCGGGACTTGAACCCGCACGAGGTTGCCCCCAAGGGATTTTAAGTCCCCAGTGTCTACCATTCCACCACCTGGGCTGGTGTGAGCGTAGCGCAAATATATAAAAAAGCGGGGCAATGCAGGCTGTTTTTTTAGCTACATTGGGTTTTATGAAGAAGTTAATCCGTAATACCCTTGTTTTTCTGGCCCTGAGCCTGTTTGGATGCCTTTCCGCCTTCGCCTATGATGGCGACATGGACGAATACCACGAGTTCAAGGAAGACCTGGCCCTGGTCCGCGACAGCTATGTCCAATGCGTCAATATGGTGTCCGACGAGAATCCCGAAAAAATCGGCGGCAGCTGGCAGACCCTGGAATTCGAGGCTCCCCAAACCGCCTACGTAAAAATCGATGAAGTGGCCGGCGGCTTCAAGATCAAGGGCACCCATGGCGCCTACAAACTGGACGTAGAAGTCCGGGTGAAACTGAACCAGGAAGGCGACATCAAGTACGAAATCAAGCACGGCAAGGGCAGCAACGCCCCCGGCAAGGAAATCGCCAGCGAAGTATTCCGCTAGTTTTTATTTTGTTCGCAAAATAGAACTGCATACTATAAAAAGAACATAAAAAAGAAAAGGTCGAGCTGAATGCCCGACCTTTTTTAACACCGACCTTGGTCGGTGTAGATGACTCATAATTCCTACTTAACAATAAGCATCGAATCATCCCAGGCTTCGTGCTTTTCGAAGCCCATGAGGTTAGCAGTGGTAGCTGCCAGGTTGGACAGACCCCAGTTGCCTTCCTTGAGAGAGAGCTTGCCGCCGGTAACGTTATCGTACAGGATGCAGGGAACCTTGTTCAAGGTGTGGCTGGTCTTAGCCTTGAAGGAACCATCCTTGTTCACCTTGGGCATGCCGGTCTTCTTGTCGATTTCGTACATTTCGTCGGCGTTACCGTGGTCAGCGGTAATGAGAGCAACACCACCGGCTGCGTCGATCACCGGGAGGAGACGGGCGAGGCCGATATCCACAGCTTCGATAGCCATGGTAGCAGCACGGAAGGAACCAGTGTGGCCCACCATGTCGCCGTTGGGGTAGTTGCAGCGGAGCGTCTGGTACTTGCCGCTCTTGATAGCTTCGATCATAGCGTCGGTCACTTCTGCAGCCTTCATCCAGGGGCGCTGTTCGAACGGAACAACGTCGGATTCGATTTCCAGGTAGGTTTCACCGTCGAACTTGCTGGAACGGTTACCGTTCCAGAAGTAAGTCACGTGGCCGTACTTCTGGGTTTCGGAGCAAGCGAACTGCTTAACGCCAGTTTCTGCGAACCATTCGCCAGAGGTTTCCTTGATTGCCGGAGGAGGAACCAGGAAGCGGTTGGGGAGCTTCAGGTCGCCATCGTACTGGAGCATGCCGGCGTAGCAAACCTTGGGGAAGCGGACGCGGTCAAATTCATTGAAGGATTCTTCTTCGAAGGCACGGGTGATTTCGATAGCGCGGTCGCCACGGAAGTTGAAGAACACCACGGAGTCGCCATCGTTGATGGTGCCCACGGGCTGGCCGTTGGCAGCGATTACGAACGGAGGAAGATCCTGGTCGATAGCCTTGGTTTCGCCACGGAGAGTTTCGATAGCCTGCTTTGCAGATTCGAACATGCGGCCTTCGCCCAGAACGTGGGTCTTCCAGCCGAGTTCAACCATCTTCCAGTTAGCATTGTAACGGTCCATGGTGATCTGCATACGGCCACCACCGGAAGCGATGCAAACGTCGAATTCAGAAGAACGGAGTTCAGAGAGGAACTGTTCGAAGGGTTCGACGTAGTCCAGAGCGGAAGTTTCAGGAACGTCACGACCATCCAGGAGGATGTGGATACGAACCTTCTTCACGGCTTCCTTCTTAGCCTGGGCCACCATGGCCTTCAGGTGAGAAATGTTGGAGTGAACGTTACCGTCGGAGAAGAGGCCGATGAAGTGGAGCACGGAGTTCTTTTCGCGAACGTTGGCGGAAATTTCCTTCCAGGCGTCGCGGCCGAAGATATCGCCAGAAACGATTGCGTCCTGAACGAGAGCGGCACCCTGGTTGTAAACCTGGCCAGCACCGATAGCGTTATGACCGACTTCGGAGTTACCCATGTCTTCGTTGGTGGGCATACCCACGGCGCGTCCGTGAGCGTTCAGAAGAACGTTGGGGTACTTGGCGAACAAGGCGTCCAGAGTGGGCTTACGAGCAGCGGCAATAGCGTTGCCCTGTTCGTTGGGGTTGAAACCATAACCGTCCATCACGATAGTGACAACGGGACCCTTGATACCAGGGAAGTTGGAAAGCTTCTTAAGCATAGTTTACTCCAGTTATGCCCGGACCTTCCGGGCGCGTTAAATTACGGTTAAAAAATAGAAAAATGTGGGGTACAATAAAAGGCTCCCCGCCTAAACGGGAAGCCCTTAAAAGGAGAAATTCGCTAGGAATTACTGTGCAGGCTTGTAGAGCTTGATAGAGAAGGAGTAGTCGTTGTTGGTCAGCTTCTTGTAGGAGGTTTCGGTTGCGAAGCCCAGTGCGTAGAAGCCGCCGGCAGCGGTCTGGATGACATAGATCTGTTCTGCACTTTCGATCATGTTTGCAAAGCTTGCGTTTGCAATTGCACGATACGGGAAGTCGCTCTTGTAAGCCAAGGTGCGGTTGTTTGCAGTTTCGGGCCAGTAGCCTACGGAGTAGTCTGCATCCAGCTTGCCGAACATAGCGCCGTTGCCGCTAGACATGGTGATGTCGCCATTTGCTGCGGTGAAGATGACGTCGGCGGTTGCTGCAGAAGCAGCGTCCACTGCAGTGCAGGTTGCCAGGTCGAGACCCGGAGCCATGTTGGTAGAAAGTTCAACCTGGCAGTTGGTCATGGGAACTTCTTCGACTACGTCTTCAGAAGAAGAAGATTCCGGTTCGCTGGTTTTGCAGAAAGATTCAGGACGGTCGAAGGTGATGAACTGGTTGGAAACCTTGTCGTTGCCTTCGGTATCGACAGCGGAAACCTTGACGACCAAGGTGTAAGTGCCGCAGCCGACCGGGTCAAGAGCGGGATTTGCAAGAGAAATGGAAACGCCGGCGGAGTTGGCGGAGCCCAAGTCGATCATCTTGGTGGGGAATCTGACTTCCTGGTGGGCGGTCAGGTCGCCCAGAGATCTGTAGCTTTCGCCCGGAACCACGGTACCGTAGGCCACGTCATAGGAAATGGCGGTGAAGCTGATATCGGTGGCTTCGCCGGTCTGCTGTGCGCTCAGGTCGATGTCGAAGTTGCCGCTAAAAATTACTTCGGCGTTGATACCGATGCCTCTAGTTCTGGAACCCAGGTTGGTTGCGCTGATAGAAATATCCTGGGTGGCGTCGGCGCTGGCGGAGCTGCCCGGCTGTTCATCTGCAGGTGCGCTGCTACCGGAATCATCACCGCAAGCGATGAGGCCGAAAGCGCCCATGGTAATCACGGAACCCATCATAAGGGTCTTTGCGAAATTAAAAGTCATATAGATTCCTCTCTCTAAATGTTTTTTGCCCATTGAAAATACACAAAAATATTCCAAAACGGACTAGGGGACCTATTAAATAGGTGTAAAAAAACGTGAAAATGTTGTGAATTCAGGCTAAAAAAGCATACTAAAAAGGGTTCCGCAGGGGGTAAAATCACTTTCCCAGGTCGCGGATCAGGTCGCGGAGACGGGCTGCCTCCTCGAAATCCAGCTTGGCCGCGGCGGCCTTCATCTGCTTTTCCAGCTCCTCGATTGACAGGTCGCTTCGCTTTGAGGTGTGAGGTGGCATTGCTTTCAGGTTCGAGGATTTTTTGGGTTTGCCCATGGGGGCGCCCTTGAACAGGGGGACATCCCCATCTTCGTCGTTGTCGGCGAAACCGTAATCTGCGTCGAAATCCGGGTCCTCGGCTGCCTTGGGAGTCTTGTCGCCGCGCCACAGGTCCATCAGCGGATCGTTGATGACCAGGTCCCCTTCCAGCTTGCGGGAAACGGACTTTGGCGTAATGCCGTGTTCCTTGTTGAATTCCTCCTGCAGGGTGCGGCGGCGGATGGTTTCGTCGACGGCCTTCTGCAAACTGTCGGTCATGTTGTCGGCGAACAGCAATACGGTTCCGTTTACGTTACGGCTGGCGCGGCCCATGGTCTGGATCAGGCTGCGGTAATTTCTCAGGAAGCCTTCCTTGTCGGCGTCCAATATAGCCACCATACTGACTTCCGGAAGGTCCAGACCTTCACGCAGAAGGTTGATTCCCACCAGCACGTCGAACTCACCGGTTCGCAGCCCCTTGATCAAGTCGTGACGTTCCAGGGTCTTGATGTCGCTGTGTAAATATTTGGCCCTGATGCCCGCTTCCACAAAATAGTCCGTAAGGTCCTGGGCCATCTTCTTGGTCAGCGTTGTAACCAGTACGCGGTCTCCCTTCTTCACCACTTCGTCAATACGGTAAAGCAGAACGTCCATCTGTCCCTGGATGGGGAACATCTCGATCTTCGGATCCAATAGGCCGGTGGGGCGGTTAATCTGCTCGGCCACTACGCCACCAGTCTTTTCAAGTTCGTATTCCCCCGGGGTGGCGCTGACGAACAGCACCTGCTTGGGGTACATATATTCGAACTCCTTGAAGTTCATGGGGCGGTTATCAAGAGCGCAGGGGAGGCGGAAACCGTAATTTACCAGAGTGGTCTTTCGGCTCTTGTCGCCTTCGGCCATGCCGCCTACCTGGGGGATGCTCACGTGGGATTCGTCTACCATCAAAAGCCAGTCATCGCCGAAGTAGTCGATGAGGGTAAAGGGGCGGGTGCCGGGGCCGCGGTTTTCAATAAGGGCGGAATAGTTCTCAATGCCGGAGCACATGCCGGTCTCGCGGATCATTTCCATGTCGTAGCGGGTTCTGCTACTCAGTCGGGCGGATTCCAGGACCTTGCCTTCCTTGTCCAGTTCCGCAAGGCGGTCCGTCAATTGCAACTGCATGCGCTGCAGGATCCCGGCTCGGCCTTCTTCCTTCGTGACGAAGTGCTTTGCCGGGGCGATGGTCATTTCGTCCAGCTCCTGGATGACCTCGCCGGTAATGATGTTGAAGCGCACCAGACGATCCACCTCGTCGCCGAACAGCTCGATGCGCATGCCGTCTTCGTCGTAGCTGGGGTGGATTTCGATGACGTCGCCGTGGCAGCGGAAGGTTCCGCGTTCCAGGCTGAAGTCGTTACGGGTGTACTGGATGCGGACCAGTTCATGAAGCAAGTCGTCGCGGTCCTTGATGTCGCCCTTCTTGATTCGGACCATCAGGTCGAAGTATTCCGCGGGGCTTCCCAAACCGTAAATGCAGCTGACGGAAGCGATGATGATGACATCGCGACGGGTCAGCAGGTTAGCCGTTGCACGCAGACGCAGCTTGTCGATTTCGTCGTTGATGCTGGCGTCTTTTTCGATAAAGGTATCGGTGTGGGGAATGTAGGCTTCGGGCTGGAAATAGTCGTAATAGCTGACAAAATATTCCACCGCATTCTTGGGGAAGAAAGCCTTGAATTCCTGGTAGAGTTGGGCGGCCAAGGTCTTGTTGTGGGTCAGGATCAGGGTAGGCTTGCCTACATTCTTGATGACGTTGGCCATGGTAAACGTCTTACCGGAACCGGTTACGCCAAGCAGTGTCTGGAATTGATCGCCTTGCTTGAAACCTTCGGTAATCTGCTCGATGGCCTTGGGCTGGTCGCCGGCGGCGGCGTACTGGGAAACCAGTTCGAAGTTGGCGCGGGTGGGCGCCTGGAACTGACGCAATCTGCCCGGAAGGCTCTGCTCGGGGGAGAGAACCTTTGCTATCGGTTTTGCATACGGATCCGGGGTAATTGTCTTGCGCGCTCTAGCCATGAGGAAGTGATTAGTAGTTAGTGGTTAGTAAGCAGAGGGGGTGATGGAATGATTTGAATTGGTATGTTGGATTCTAGTCTTTTACGCAGCGGATGGATTGATAATCTTCGTGGTAATATCTGTATATTAACGCAGAATTTTTTTGTGTTTCAAATAATACACCGTATGTAGATGGTGATCCGAGTGTTGAATCTAAGGGATTCCCGGTCCACACTAAGGCAATGTAGCCATCAATTGCTTTGTCTGGTGTATATTTGAAATGGTTTACAAAATTGTCTATTACAGGGATTGGGTAAAGGCTGAAGCCGCAATCGTCCGTCCCATTTGAGGCTTGTCCCGGGTTCAAGGGTGTCCACCCCTCGGTTGCCTTTAGGCGGGCTGCTGCGATATCTATTCCACCAACATTATCAAAAAGTATGTTCCACTCTATTTCTGTAGGCAAATGCCAGCCATTCGGGCATGCGTTTTGCGCGTCCATCGGGGTGTATTCTCGACCTTTTTCTGAACAGGATTCCTTGGCGCAGGGAGAACCATTGTCAAAATTAAGGTTCTCGGCCATCCACACTTGGTTACCGATGGTGGTGTACTTGTACACCTGTCCATCACGTTCATCAGTGAATGAACCTCGGTTCGGTTCGCCGTATGCGTTCGTCCCTTCGGCTGGGCAGACGACGTTTGCGTCAAAAGTGTCCTTAGGCTCCGAAGGGCTATCTTCGGAACACGCGCAAAGCAAGGAAACAAAAGCGGTAAAAAGAATAAACTTTGATTTCATGTGAATGTTAATTCTTTAGACACCTAATAGTCATTCTGGGGCGATTTATTTCTATTGACTGACTTCCAAGATTATAGGCATACATTGTATCATAACTTCTTCTTGTAGAAGTCCAATAAATAGCATAAATTCTATTTCCCAAAAGTTCTCCGTTTAACATCCAGGATCCTGCAGGCAGGGCGTTAAAACTACAATCATCAGAACCAGAGTTATAATATTCTCCAAAATCATTGGATGACTTTAATCTGGCACTTCCCTTTTTACCTTCCCCAACATTATTCGCCAATTCATTCCATTCATCCACCGAAGGCACATGCCACCCAGCAGGGCAAATGGTGTCCGCCAAAACTTGATCAATGAGGGCAAAATAATCGCCATTTACGTACAGAGTGTAGAACCTGCCGAACGTTTCGCAAAAATTTTCTTCTCTGGCATAGCATAGGCTGTACGGTGCGTCAAATTTCAAGTTCTCAGCCATCCACACTTGGTTGCCTATTGTGGTGTACTTGTACACCTGTCCGTCGCGTTCATCAGTGAATGAACCTCGGCTCGGTTCGCCGTATGCGTTCGTCCCTTCGGCTGGGCAGACGACGTTTGCGTCAAAAGTGTCCTTAGGCTCCGAAGGGCTATCTTCGGAACAAGCCCAAAGCAAGGAAACAAACACCGTAAAAAGAATGAACTTTGATTTCATGTGAACAAATATAGGTAATGCAGAATAGAATTTTTGCAGATAAAGTGAAAAAACGGGTGCTTTCGGAATCATTTGTGAAAATGTAAGAAAAAACACAAAAACGCAAGATTTGCAAGTTCTAAATTTTAGCGGTTGTTTTTCTCGGAGAAAAAACGAACAAAGCAATATCCCTCCTGTTGTTCTTTACGGCTTTTTATTGCCATTCTTATGATGGTTCCTTGGACCCTTCCGAAGCGGTAGATGTGCTTTTTAAGAGAGCAAATTCTGTTTTTAGTAAGGCCCTGAATCAGTGGTCCCAGAATAGGAAAAATTCAGCTTCTAAGAAAGTTCCCAATAAATTTGTAATCATTGCCGAAGGTGTTGCGGGTCTTGCTGCACGCGAGTATATCCAAAGTAAGGAATATCAAGGAGAAATCGATAACGTATTGTTCTTCGAATAAGGCAAAGTCTGTATCCGATTATAGAAAGAAAAATAAGCGTTTTTATTAAAAGTCTAACTAAAAAATATTTGTTTATTATACACTCTGAATAGTATAGGGCTCCGAGCCATGAACACATGGGAATGCATGTGTGCAGTAGTTGCCCTGGCCCATGAACACATGGGAATGCATGTGTGCAGTAGTTGCCCTGACCCATGAACACATGGGAATGTATGTGTGCAATAGTGGCCTTGAGCCATGAACACATGGGGATGCATAATACGAAATGTGAGTCCGCAGAACTTTTACATGGGAATGCATGTGTGCAGTAGTAGCCTTGAGCCATGAACACATGGGAATGCGTAATACGAAATGTGAGCCCGTAGAACTTTTACATGGGAATGTATGTGTGCAATAGTGGCCTTGAGCCATGAACACATGGGAATGCATAATACGAAATGTGAGTCCGTAGAACTTTTACATGGGAATGTATGTGTGCAATAGTGGCCTTGAGCCATGAACACATGGGAATGCATAATACGAAATGTGAATCCGTAGAACTTTTACATGGAAATGTGTCGGTGTAATAGTAAATTAGCGGAACTTTTTGTGCGCTTGTATACAAATGGTGGCTTTTAGTAAATATAAAGTATGATTAATTTATGCAAATGTTGAGTATAAGCTTTTTCTATATTTTGAGTAAATGAAGGTTATGGAGCATGAATCATAAAAAGATTAATTACTTTAGTGACATGGGGATGATTTCTTTTTTGAAGCAACATCTTGAAATTAGTGAGGGCGCAAAGATGATTACCAATCCCTTGCTTACCCATGCTGTTCAAAACTATGTAGCGCAAGTTTCTGCGTTGTCCAAAGTTATCCTGGTTCCCAAGAATTTGAATCTTGCTCAATGCCGTTGGAATATTGTAAATGCATATAAAATATGTCGACTGGGCGTAAAATCGCTTGCCCGCTATAATAGCTCCAAACACAAGGAACTGGTGTCTACTCTTGTAGAAGCCTTTGATGATGCCGTGTGGGGGTATCGTGTCGTAGAAGTGAAAGCGACCATTGTAAATGCGGTGCGGATCGCGTCTGCCATTCCCATGGAAAAGCTGAAGGAAGTGGCCATGGATGAACGGGTGGCTACCTTGCTGCGGGAATATAATCAATATGTTCAGTGCCGTAAGGCCCTGGATAACAACACCTCAAAAAAGAATAGCACCGAGTACGCCGTGTCTCGCAAGAACTGCCTTGTCGCTTACAGATGCTTATTTGAACAAGTAGAAAACCTAAGTAAAATCGGTGACCCCGACAGCAAAAAATTCATGGCCTGGCTAAGAGCACTGTAGATTAGATATGAGTTACGAGATATGAATTCTCACTTAATGCTCAGGCTTTCCTTGACGGTTGTCTTTTCCTTGCCGATGACTTTGTAGAGTTTGCAGCGGAACAGGGGAATGGCTCCGATTGAGAATGCGGTTACGATCAGGATCGAGAGGTAGGCGATAATAGGTTTGTCCAGCTGAGGCTTGAATACGGTTCGCAACACCAGCAGCGCCCACCAGTGAACCGCCAGGATGATCAGGGCGTTCCGGGAGATGTTCCGCAGGATTCCCTTGACGATGCGCAGGACGTTTACATCCGGCAGTTTTGAAAAAAGTTGGAAGGCCCCGATCAGCGTCAAAATACCAAAAATGGAACTCAATATGAACTGGGGCAAATCTTTTCCCAGGTCGTTGTTCATGATGCTGAACCAGGGATCTGGCTTTTCAAAATAGATGTAGAGGGCTAGTGCCGCAATCGTTAAAAAGAAAGTCAATAGGGAATGCTTGCTTAACTTCTGGATGGCTTCCTTACAGAGGTTGCCCAGGGCGAAGAAGGCAAGGCAGGTCAGGTCACGTTCGATTCCCAGGGGCAGGCGGATGTGGTTTTTGAAAAGCAACCAACCAGCGATTAAACTGCTTGCGGCAACGGCGGCTACAATTATTTTCTGAAGGACTGGATTCTTCGCGTTGCTCAGAATGACGCTGGTTTTTTGTACTCCAAAGAACATCAGGCTGATGGAATACAACGTAAATACAAACCAGATAGGTCCCGACCCGATGCAGGATTTCCCCGCCACGAATATCTTGGCCAGGTTCCATCCTACATAATCCTTGAGGGTGTGGATTTCGGGCCGGATTGTCAATACTTGCATCTTGGGGGCTCGGGGGAACCAGTCAAAGTTCCATACCACAGGATCTAGGACCAGGAACAGCAGCGAAAGCCAGATGTAGGGGAGGAGCAGCACTTCGGTCTTGTGGAGGGCGTAGCTCTTGAAATCCTTGAATCGGCGGGTACTGAACAGCACCCCGGAAATAAAGAAGAAGGCGGACATGCGCATGGCGCTCAGGTGCAACATCCCGAAGTCGATATTCTTGAAGGACTGTTCCACATGGAATAGGCACACCAGTAACAGGACGAATCCCTTGAACTCGTCAATCCACAAAATTCTTCCCTTGCTCTGCTGCATGCTCGTATAAATTTATTATAGTTTAGGGTGAAAGAGGGAATAGACATGCTAATTGAAGACGTAAAGAAGTCCATTGCCGCAGCCGGTTTTAACGATGGCGACAAGATGCCGTCGGTTCGTAAGATGGCTGCCCAGTTGGGGCTTTCTACCGCTACCGTCCACAAGGCCTATAGGGAACTTTCGGACGAGGGCTTTATCAAGTCTTATCAGGGCAAGGGCTGTTTCTGGGGCGATCTGCCCGTGGCCATGTCGGTTCCCAAGAGCGATACCAATTCCGTAGTGGAAGCCCAGTTCGCCAGAGACCTGGAAGCGGGATTCCTGAATGCCTTCGAACGTTTGCCTTCTATTAAGGAACTGTCGATCCGCTACAAGGTTTCGCCCTACAGCGTCAAGAATTTTTTAAGCGCCCAGGTGGCCCGCGGCGTGCTGCGCCAGGTGGGGGCCAAGTATTATTTTAACGAAGAACGTCCGGTCGGATTTTCCAACTACATTATTTTCGTCCACCGTTCCGATGAACATGGCCATTTTAGGATCGATGCGGAACGTGAATCCGAAGTATTCCGCATGATGTCCCAGTTTGCAGCGGAACAGAAAATCGCGGTGCATTTCGTAGGCTATCACGAATCCAGCGATACCCTGTTTGCTTCGGATGGACGCCCCTTTGTTCCCAGGGATGACGTTCACTGTCTGGGTGCATTCCTGTCGACCTGGCTGGTGTTCAATCCCTCGAACCTGTTCAATCATTTTGCAAAGTTCACGGGCCCCATTTCGGTGTGGTGGGAGTATTCCCCCAATGATGTTCCCAAGACGACACAGAACCGAAAGAAGTGGGCGTTCTACAATGTGGCCTTTGGTAAGGAAGCGGGCGTTATCGTGGCGCAACACCTGAAGTCCAAGGGCTTGCAGAGGGTGCATTTTATTTCGCCCTTCCATAACAGCTTCTGGTCTAAGGCCCGAATGGAAGGTTTGGAAATTTCTGGATTGGAAGTTTTGCCTTTGGTGGATGACCGCTTTGCCAGTCCCTTTGATATTCCCGATGTGGCCGCCGAAGAGGGCGTCACTCCCCAGGCGTATTTGCGTGCCATGGTGGAACGGCTATTGGATGGGGCGACCCTCAATTCGTTTGTGTGTTCTAACGATTGGGTGGCCTTGACCTTGTTGGACATCTATAGCGACAAGGGCTACCCCCGTCCTTACGTCATCGGCTTCGACGATACCATCGAAAGCTACAAGTATGTTTTCGATTCCCTGGCCTTTAACGTAGAGACCATGGTGAAGGAATCGCTGTACCACATCACCTCTCCCAGCATCTACGCCAACTTCCGCCGACAAATGCAGACCCCCCTGGGGAAAGTGGTTGAGAAGAAGTAGGCAGTGAATAGTGAAGAGTGAAGAGATCTTTTGACGTGTCATTCTGAACTTGTTTCAGAATCCCATGAATGCACGAGACCCTGAACGCCTGAAGCCTATCGCCTAGAGAAAATTATCATTTACGAGATATGAGTTAACAACTTAGGCACCGTTGGCGCGATTATCTAGCTCGTCGCTCACGGCTCATCGTTCCCCGCTCTTCGCTCAGAATTGCGATTTTCTTTCTTCTTCGATGGTTGTGCTTGGACCATGGCCGGGGAGTACGATGGTTTCTGGGGGCAGTGTCAACAGCTTGTTCTTGATTCCCGTTGCCAGGGCGTGATCGTCGCCTCCGAAAAGGTCGGAGCGTCCGCGGCTTCCGGCGAAGAGGATGTCTCCCGAGAACAGTAGCGGAACCTCGATGCTTTTTGATGGAGCTAACTGCAGTGAAGCCTTTTCGCAGTAGAATGCGACGCCGCCGGGGGAGTGGCCTGCCACGTGAAGGACATGGAGTTTTACTCCGGGGACTTCCACTGTATCGCCCTCGGCGATATAGTCCCCCAGGGCGGGGGCGGGATCCTCAAACGGTAACCCATAAAGTTCGCTTTGTTCTTCCTGCAGATCCAAAAGAAATTCATCTTCCTGGTGGGCTTCTGCCTTTACGCCGTAGGTGCGTTCCACGAAGGCGTTGCCTAGCACATGGTCCAGGTGCAGGTGGGTATTCAGCATCCTTCGCACCGTCAGGTTATTCTCCTTGATGTACTTGTCCAATGTCTGCTGTTCCATTGTGTTTGAAACGCTGGGATCGATAAGGATGGCATCGCCCTGTTCGTTGCTCAATACGAAGCAGTTCACGCCGAACGGATTGAATGTAAAATGCTGAAATTTCATGATGGACCGAAAATAAAAATTTGACGTTCTGAATTTACTATATTTGAGCTCCTTACGGAGGTCGTTATGGCAGAAATCCTATCGGTAAAAACCGAAAAGTTTGAAATGGAATATGCTAAGTTTGGTGATGGTCCCAAGACGTTCATCATTATTCCTGGTCTTAGCCTCAAGAATGTGTTGAACTCGGCTTCGTCGGTTGAAGTTGGCTATAAGATTTTTAAGCAGGACTATACCTGCTACCTTTTTGATCGAATCAAGAACCCTCCGGAAGTGTACCCCATTTCGCAAATGGCCGAAGACCTGGCCGAAACCCTCAAGGTCCTCGGAATCAAGGACGCTGACGTTTTTGGTTCGTCACAGGGCGGCATGGTGGCCCAGTACATGGCCATCAACCATCCGGAACTGATCCGTAAGCTGGTACTTGGTTCTTCCTCTTCCCGTGCGGAACCCCGCCAGCTGGAATGTATCGGCGGCTGGACCGACATGGCTATTGAAGGCCGTGCCGAGGAACTGGTGAATTCCTTCATCGACAACTGCTTCAGCAAGGAATTCGTGGATCGCTGGCGCAAGGTGCTGCTGAAAATGAATTCCGGTGTGACTCCCGAAGAAATGCATCGTTTTTCCATTATGTCTGCCGCCTGTGCCGGAGTGGATACTTACGATGACTTGGGCAAGATCAGGTGTCCGGTCTATGTGATCGCTGCCGGTAATGACTCCGTAGTCACGACTGTTGCTTCCGAAAAGATTTTTGCCAAGCTCCAGGCCGAAAACGTCCCCAGCGAATTCTTCATGTATGAGGGGCTGGGCCATGCCGCCTATGACGAAATTCACGAGTATAAGCAAAAAATTCTGGATTTTTTCAATAAGGCTTAAATCAGGTTTGTGGAATTGACGAAAAGGCAATAAAAATCTTACGCAATATGCTATATTGTATGCGAGTCCAATAGGGGATTTAACCTAAAGAGGAAAATATGAAAAAGATTCTCGTTCCCGCAGCTGCTATTGCTATGCTCGCAGCCTGCTCCGACAACACTGTCGTCAATTCTTTTGAAGAAGCCAAGTGCAAGGGCAAGATTACCCTGTCCGTGATGGATGGCGATGCCAACACTCCGGTCGCTGGTGCTTCTGTCCGCTCTCAGTACAGTGCCGCAACCGAAAAGACTGATTCCAGCGGTTATGTCGTTTTTGACAATAACGATATCGGTGGCTACATCTTCGAAGTTTCCAAGAGCGGTTACGCAACTGTCCGTTCCTATGTCAGCGTCGAAGAAACCGGTGCAAACGACGTGTCCCGCGTTCCTGACGTGGTGCAGACCATTCCCATGTACAAGGCTGGCGTCACCGTTTCCGGTAACGTCTACTACCGCGATGCCGAAACTGGCAACCTGAACCCGGCCAAGAACGTGACCGTGATCCTTTCTTACCCCGAAGCTTCCATCTTCCCGTCTGAAATCGAAATGAAGACTGGCAAGGATGGCTCCTACAAGTTCGAAGACGTGGCCGAAAAGGTTGAGTTTAGCATCGAAACTGTTCAGTCTACCATCGACGAAAAGATTTACATTCCCGAAAATTCCGTTTCCGCTGTGGGTGTCCGTACCGGTTCTTCCAAGGATATGGACATGCTGGTCCTGAAGCGTGACTCCAAGGCTCCTCACTTCCTGAGCAGCAATCTCAGCAAGATGGATACCGACAAGAACATCGAACTGACCTTCTCTACCGCTCTGGATGCAGACTCCCTGCTGAACAACTGGACTGTCAAGCGTAACGGTTATGCTGTTCTTACCACCCAGTCTCTGTCTAAGGACAAGAAGACTGTGGTTATCGAACCGGTTTCCGGTAGCTGGAGCGATGACGCTTCCTACACCGTTAACGGTGTTGCCTACAGCAAGGAAGGTGGCAAGGTTGTCTACTCTGACGTATTCACCATCGGTTCCGTTGCCCTGCCTGGTCAGGTCTCCAACTTGAAGGTCTTTGTGGATACCACCGGCTATGATCCTGAATACGAAGAAGACTATGGCTATAGCGATTCTGAACTCCTGGCCATGATGAACCTGAACCTGACCTGGAAGGCTCCCACTGGTGATGTAGATACCTACGAAATCTACTACAAGACCGACGAATCCAACGATTTCGTCCAGTTCACCTACACGTCTTCCACCAGCTACTCTGAAACTCTGACTAACCTGCCTTCTTCTATCACTTCTGCTGAAAAGGTTTCCTTCTACGTGCTGCCCAAGAACAAGACTGGCATGGCAAACCCCGAAGAAGCAAAGCCCGTAAGCTGGACTGTGGTTAAATTCTAAGCTTTTTTAAGAGCTGATTTTTAAGATAAGGTCTCTCTACGTAAGTAGGGGGGCCTTTTTTTGTATATTATGAACCGCTAAACGAATATTTGATGTCATTTGGAGTTTTTTATGGATATCGGTACCTTGCATTTTCAGAATCCCGAGGCCTTCTGGCTTCTGCTTCTGGTTCCTATTCTTATTGCCTCTTATATCTACCGCAATAGACGCCGCAAGAGTACCATCAAGTTCCCTGCCCTGTCCATCGCCAAGAAGGCGGTCCCCAGCCGTCGTGTCAAGTTCCGCCACATTGTGCCGGCCCTGCGACTGGCTGCCCTCTGCTGTTTTGTTTTTGCCCTGGCCCGCCCCCAGAATGCCATGGAAGTGGAATACACCTCTACCGATGGCGTCGATATCATGCTGACCTTGGACGTTTCGGGCTCCATGGGTACCTTGGATATGTTGACCCGCGCCGAACAGGCAAAACTTGGGGTCATGAATGCCGAACGAATTTTGAAGACCGGAGCCTACTGGAAGTATAGCCGTATGGGGTACGCTCAGGAGGTCATCGCAGACTTTATAAAGAAGCGCCATAGCGACCGTATCGGCCTGTCGGCCTTTGGTTCCCGCGCCATGACCCAGTGCCCCCTGACTCTGGATTACGGGAGCCTTCTTGAAATCCTGGGCGCCAGCGATGAACTGGCCAAGGATTCCGTTATTGCCGGCCGTACCGCTATCGGTGATGGATTGATGAACGCCCTGGCACGACTCGAAAAGTCCGAGGCCAAGTCCAAGGTGGTGGTCCTCTTGACCGACGGTAAGGATAACGCCAGCGTGATTCCGCCGGTTCGTGCCGCCGAAGTGGCCAAGTCCCTGGGTGTAAAGGTTTATACCATTGGCGTGGGTAAGCGCAATGGCAAGATTCTGGCCTTCCAGCAGAACCCCTGGACAGGGGATATTAGCTGGGGCGAACGTGATATTACCCCCGAAGAAGGTATCGATGAGGATGTTCTGAAGGCTGTTGCCCAGAAGACCGGCGGCCGTTTCTACCGCGCCGAGAACAAGGACGAACTTGAAAAGATCTATTCCGAAATCGATGAACTGGAAAAGACAGAAATCGAGACGGTGGCCTATGCCCGCTATGCAGAAAAGTTTTACCCCTGGTTGTTAGTTGGCGCCCTGTTGATCTTGCTGGAACTGCTCCTCGCCAACACAAGATTCGTGAGGATCCCGTGAGGCAGGATTCAGATACAAGATCCTATAATCGCGCCGGAGGCGCCTGGCGTCACCCTGAGGGCGCTCAGGGTCTCGTGCATTCATGGGATTCTGAAACAAGTTCAGAATGACACGTCAAAAGACCTCTTCACTATTCACTGTTCACTATTCACTCTTAACTATTTGCCATGCGTTTTGCTGAACCGATGTTTTTGTGGGGCTTGCTGACCCTCCCGCTGTTTGCCTTGCTCTTTGTGTACGCCTATCACCGTCGCAAGAAGCTGGCTGCCCGCTTTGTCTCTCTTTCCATGCTGCCGAAGCTTTCCACCTCGGTGTCCCCCTGGCGTAGACTTGCCAAGGTGCTGTTGCTGCTGTTGGCCATCGCCTTCTTGTTTGTGGCTCTGGCTCGACCCCAGTGGGGCCGTAAGATGGAACATATTGAACGTCGCGGTCTGGATCTGGTGCTGCTTCAGGATATTTCCCTTTCCATGTTGGCAGAAGACATCAAGCCGAACCGTCTGACCCGCAGCCGTCACGAGATTTCCGCCTTCCTGGAAAGCCTTTCCGGCGACCGCGTCGGTCTGGTGGCCTTCTCCGGCGAAGCCCAGGTCATGGTTCCCCTGACTCTGGATTACGGTACCGTGCAGATGATGCTCCGTGAACTGAATCCCGGCTGGCTCATGCCCGGCACCAATCTGGAAAACGCTATCCGCAAGGGTATGTCGCTGTACAGGAATGCCGGCACTGGTGGCCAGTATTCCGTCATGATCCTTATGAGCGATGGTGAAGAACTGGAAGCTGCCGCCGTGAATGCCGCCAAGGAAGCCGCAGAAATGGGGATCCGCATCTATACCATCGGTATCGGTTCCCGCGAAGGCGTGCCTATTCCCGTGCCCAGCCGCAATGGGGAAGTGGCCTACAAGAAGGACGTCCAGGGTAACATTGTGACTACCCGCCTTGAAGACGGAACCCTCCAGGAAATCGCCAGCGTCACCGGCGGCCTGTATTTCTATGCCAGTCCCGGTGAGTTCCAGCTCCAGAAGGTGCTGACCGAAATCGCATCCCTCGAAAAGAAGGAACAGGCCAGCGACCGTATGGAAAACTACCAGGACCGTTACCAGATTTTCCTGGGTCTTGCCGCCCTCCTCTTCTTGATAGAGGCTCTCGTATCCGAACGAGGCGGACGTAAAAAAATGCAAATAGGGCGTTTTAACTGATTTTTTAGATTATATTACGGTTGGTGTTTGAAAAATTGAGGTGATTTATTCCCGAAAATGGCCTCAAAGGTGCTGTTTGGTTTGCTTTGTTCAGCCGAATTTACACAAAAACCCTTAAATTTAGGGCTTAAAAAGGTAAATTATGGGGGCAAAAATACAGTAAACCAACGGAGTCTTTATGTTAGACCTTTTAGCTGTCCAGTCCGGCACAGCCAACGCTTCTCTGATTACTCTGGCCTACACTCTTATTCTGGCCTTTATTCTTTCTTCCGTTATTGCCTGGACTTACGAAAAGACCTTCCTTGGCCTGTCCTATTCCCGTAATTTTGTTCAGGGTATAGTCCTGAGTTCTGTGGTGGCCGCCATGGTGATGTCTGCCATCGGTGATAACGTAGGACGTGGTCTTGGTATGATGGGTGCCCTTTCCGTGGTTCGCTTCCGTACCAGCTTTAAGGACCCCCGCGACATCATGTTCATTTTCGCTTCCCTGGGCGCCGGTATCGGTTGCGGTGTGTACGCCTGGGGTGCTGCAGCCGGCGGTACCTTGGCCTTCTGCGCTGTAGCTTTCCTCCTTTCCCGTACCGGTCTGGGTACCAAGCACTTCTTTGACGGCATGCTCCGCTTTGCCATGCCCAATGAATCCGCTCCCCGTCAGGCTATCGAAGATATCATGCGCAAGAACATCAAGACCTACGTGCTCATTACCATGCGCGAGGTTGATGGCGGTGCCCGTGTGGATTGCGCCTACCAGGTCCGTCTCCGTGCCAACCGTCCTGCTGCAGAGATCCTGAAGGAACTTTCTGCTGTAGAAGGCATTTCTGACATTAGTTTCATGATGCAAGACGCCACCACGGAAATGTAAGGGGTAAAAGATGTCTAAGATTGAAGAAATTCTCGATAACTTCTGGAACACCCACAAGACCAATCCCGGTGTGGCCCACGTCTACAAGTACAAGCTGCTCTATGCCTGGTGCCTGAGCATTCTGGTGGTGATTGTCCTGGGTATGGTTTACCAGGGCAAGGCTACCATGTTCCAGGGTATTGCCGAAGCTGACGAAACTACCATCAGTGTTCCTAGCGCTACCGAAATTGTGAAGGTCCATGTGGTTCCTGGCCAGGCCATCAATGCCGGCGACACCATCGTCCAGCTGAACCGCCCCGACTTGACTTTGCGCATTAACGAAGTGACCCGCGAACTTGACGCCCTGGAAGGCCGCAGCAATCTTTCTACTGCAGAAATCGACCAGAAGGTGGCCGAAGTCAAGGCAACTCTCGCTACCCGCAGCTTGACCCTGAAGGCCGAAATCCGTAACCTTGAAACTGAATACAAGAAGAACAAGGAAATCGCCTCTAAGCTGAAGAGCCTCAAGAATTCTAACGGCGACAGCGATGGCAACGACGCCATGGCCATGCAGATCAAGAGCCTGAAGAACGAACTGGCAGTGGCCCAGGCCAACGCCAACGAACAGATCAAGTTGCTCAAGAGCAGCGGCCGCCTCCAGAAGACTACCGGTAAGAATGAAGCCGAAAACCTCCGCAAGGAACTGGCTGAACTCCAGAAGGAACAGGAAGAACTGATCCAGGTCGCCAAGGAAAGCTGGGTTGTAGGTTCCGTGAATGTTCGCGACGGCGAAAAGGTTTCCAGCTTTACTCCCATCGTGACCTTGACTCATAAGTCTCCCACCCTGGTCCGCGGCTACATCCACGAAAAGATGTACCAGCGTATGGACCTGGGCGAAAAGGTAAAGATCCGTACCTTGGGCGGTTCCGGCAAGGCTATCGAAGGTAAGGTTGTGGGTCTTTCCAGCCGTATCGTTCCGTTCCCCACCCGTATGTGGAAACTGCCCGAAATGCCGATTTACGGTCGCGAAGTGACCATCTCCATTCCGGCAGACAATCACTTCCTCCTTGGTGAAATGGTAACGATTTCTGAATAGTACGTTTTTGAAATAGAACGTTTTGGATAACAGGTTTTTGATATGAAAAAGTTTGGGTTAATTTCTCTGGCTCTTGCCGCATCCGTTTTTGCAGGTCCTCTTACTTGGGAACAGCTGATCAAGTCCGCTGACAATGACCCTCGTTACCAGGCTGCCCAGAAGCGCGCCCAGATGACCGGTGGTGAAAGGAATACCAAGCTTTGGGACAAGCTGGAACTGCGCTACAAGCTTGATGGTTTCAGCTTTGCCCAGCACGACTTTGAACTTCGCATTACCCCCAAGGCTTTTGGCGAAGGTGCCGCTGACCGTGCCCACTGGGACGCCCAGGTCCAGTATCAGAATGCCCGTCTGGCCGAAGACCGTGGCGTGCTGATGTATGACCGTTATGAACGCGCCATCCATTACCTGATGCGCCTCCGCCTGAACAAGCTGACCAAGGAACAGTACCAGGTGAATGCCGACCGTATCGAGGTGATGCACCTGAAGTCCGGTTCTGCAAGCTTTAATCCCCAGGACCTGATGACCGCCCTCGAAAAGGAAGCTTCCCTCAGGGCCGAACTCATTAGCGACAGTACTTCCCTGATTAACGCCGAGGCAAAGCTCCGCCTGTGGGTGCCCGACTTTGATGGCGTGGAACTGGATTCCTCCTGGCTCCCCACCATGGAAGAAGTGGAAAAGGAAATTCAGGAAGGCATTACCGTAGACGAAAGCTTCCCGCAGATTGCCAAGGCTCTGGGCAAGAAGAATTCTGAAACTTCCAAGGCCAGGCAGGATGTGGCTTCGGGCCGCGACTATATTTCCCATGTAGGTATCGGCTACTCCATGAAGGTGGAATCCCTGATGGAGAAGTATAAGGATCTTGATGCCTATGATGTATTCTCGACAGGTTCCTATGCAGATTACAGGGACGAATTTACAAGCCAGACAGGCTGTACCTCTCAGTTGAACTGTACTTCTACGGCTAGCGTTCTTGTTCCCGATTATGACAACCGCAAGACTGCAGACAAGTTCTTCTTGAATGTGGGTGTCCGTCTGCCGTTCTTCGACAGCAACAAGGATAGCGAGCTTCGCTACCAGGTGGCTGAACTGGATGCCGAAGGGGACTACATGGATGTGGTCCGTTCCGTGAACCAGAAGGTGACCAAGATTGTAGAAGAAATTAACGCTCTCATTGCCCAGTGGAAGGTCCAGAAGGAATTTGTGGAACAGGTGAATGCCGGCTCTATCTTTGAACAGTTTGCAAAGAATGCCGGTTCCGACCCGCTGCTGTTGCTGCGTGCCCGTGAAAGCGGTATCGAAAGCGATATGCGCGCCATCAAGCTTGAAACCGAAGTGCTGAACCGTTATCTTGAATTGCTGATGTATGCCGGTGTGCTTTCCCAGGAAGGAACCATGAACCATCTGCAGAAGGGCCTGAAGTAATATGGCAGAAGCCCGCGGTTTTAGCCTTCTCGAACGCTTCGAGCTGAAGTACCACATTCCTGTGGAATGGGCCGACAAGATCGGCGCCTTCATTGCTCCCTATTGCGAAGAAGACTATTACTCCAAGATTACGCCCGGTGGATTTTACTGGATTACCAACCTGTACCTGGATTCTCCCACGTGGACTTTCCTGGGTTGGAAGAAGAAACAGTTGCTGGACCGCTTCAACATGCGTATTCGCACTTATGGTGAACACCCTGCTCAGGATGGGACGTTCCACTTTGAGGTAAAGCGCAAGATCAAGAGTATCTGCTATAAGAGTCGCGCCACCATCAAGGGAATCAATCCAGGCGAAGTTTGGCATATGAAGCCTGAGGAATGGCCCTGCAAGACCGACAAGGATCGTAAGTATCTGAAGGACTTTCTGTATAAGACAGAACTGCATGGCGCTCATCCCCGTCTGTTGACCCAGTACAAGCGTCGCGCCTGGTTCGGCCTTCGCGAGGAATATTCCCGCGTGACCATCGATACCGGCATGCGTTTCCGCGAAGAGAACGGTTTTGACTATACGGTGGACCCCCATTATATGCAGACCACGGGAATTCCCAGGTTCTTCTTGCCGGGCTGTGATGCGGTTCTGGAACTGAAGTGCCCTTGTTCCCAGGTTCCTTATTGGATGATCGATTTGATTCGGTTCCTGAACCTTAAACAGGGTGGATTCTCCAAGTTTGGAAATGCTGCGGCTGAATGGCAGAGACTTTATGAAAATCCCCGCCGTTTCAAGACCCCTTATTGGACCAAGCTGGGCCAGACCCTAGAAGAAAATTTGTAATATAAACCTTAAGGCTTTATAAAAAGAGGATGTCTCCTATGGATATCAAGAAAATTATTTTGACCGGTTCCTGCGTGGCTGCCATGGGCATGTTCAGCGCCTGTTCCGATGATAGTGCTTCCGCTGAACCGGAATCCAGTTCCAGCGTTCAGATGATCACTTCCGTAGACGATAACGGAAACGAAGTCCTGGTGCCTGCATCTTCCGCAAGTGCTCCTACTTCAGCTGGTTCCGATGTCCTGGTGTCTAGCTCCGCATTGAGCGACAAGGATGAACCTCAAATGGCCTGCTCCGAAATCATGTACAACGCTCCGGATAGCTCTTCCCTGGAATGGGTGGAAGTCTATATCGCTGGCGGTATGGACATGGACAACATGCAGGACTTCTTGCTGCACCTGAGCGGCGACGTGTCTTTCGACTTCCCTGCTGAACCCTTGAAGAAGGGTGAGTATGTGGTGGTGACCAACGATATTGACAAGTTCAAGGAAACTTACCCCACCTTTACGGGTCGTGTCTTTGGTAACATGACCGGCAAGATGGTTAACGAAGGTGGCGTGGTGAATGTGAAGGTCCGTGGTGAAGGTGACGTTACCTGCGCCTTCAGCAGCGAACCTCCTTGGCCCAGCCTGGCCGATGGTAAGGGCCGTTCCCTGGTCTATACCGGTGGCATTGCCGCCCAGTCTGTTTCCTGGTGCGCCAGCGCTGTTGACTATGGCGTTCCTGGTGTAGGCAACGATGCCTGTGTCGATGCCGTGAATACGGTTCGCATTAACGAAGTCAAGCCTTATGACAGCGATGCTGATCATTCCTGGATGGAACTTTACAATTCTGGCTCTGAAGCTGTAGATGTGACTGGATGGAGGGTTCGTGTAAAACGTCGCAACGATACCTTGACCATTAAATCTGGCGTGGTGCCTGCCGGTGGTTATCTTGTTCTGGATGGTGTTGACGATTTTGATAAGGAACTTGTGGTTGCAAAGACTGGTGGTGAAATTTATTTAGACGGTACTGTTACCGGTCAGGAATCCAGCATCTGGATTCCCGCAAGTGAAGGTGTCAGCGGTACGATCGATGTTGCTGACGGTTCTATTGCCCAGGGTCCCCTGGCTAGCGCCACTCCGGGTGAAAAGAATGCCGCTCTGAAGCTGGGTTCCGTCTATATTGATGAAATCCATTACCATCCCGATGATAAGGGAGCTTTGCCCTTTGAATATATGGAACTGGTAAATGCTACTGACGCTGACATTTCTCTTTTCAGCACTACGGTGAATAAGGGCTGGAAGATTGAAGGTATCGGTTTCGAATTCACTTCCAGTAGTGTCATTCCTGCCCATGGCAGGATCCTGTTGATTCCTGAAAATCTGGAAGATATCTCTATCGATAACTGGGGTCCGGAACTTGTTCGTACCAGCTATGGAGTTCCTGCAGACGTTCAGATTTTCACCTATACCGGTAAACTTTCTAACCGCGGTGAAACTATCGCTGTGAAGGAACCCTTCTCCAAGGAAGGTGTTGGTGTCGATGCGAAGTTCTTCTACACTTGGCATGACGCAACCCTCTATTCCGATGCATGGGCTGGTCTTACCAGTGCTGACGGCATGGGTTATAGCTTGCAGCGTAAGGATTTGACCACCATGGGTTATGGCCCCTCTGCTTGGACTGCAGCGGAACCGACCCTGGGTAAGTAACGTTCTCCATCTAACTTTTCATTAAAAGCTTGCGGAAACCTAGTGCGGTAAACACTGGGTTTCTTTTTTATTCATTACATAGATTGTAAGTTTTGTGTAATAAAAACGTAAATATCGTAAGTTTTGCTTACCTATGTGGTTTACCATAGTCCAGTTTATTATTTTTTACGTGGTATGAATAAGAGCTTGTTTATTGCATTGTCGTCTTGCGCCGTTGCCTTTGCAACGCCTATTTCTCTTGCTGATGCCATTGCCATGGCAAAATCCTGTAACTCCCAGATCAAGGCCGAAAAGGCCAAGGTGGAAATGGCCGAAAGTGGTCAGACCGAGGCTCGTTCCCGCTTCTTGCCCCAGTTGACTTTGACCGCCAGCGTTACCAAGATTAACGATCCCATTACCATTGACTTGAGTTCCTTGCAGGGACCCTTGGCCGATATCGCAGGGACTGCCGCTTATTCCAAGGCTTATATTTCTACATACAGTGCCGCCTACGAAAAGAAATATGGGGAACTGTATGATGGGGCTGTCAAACAGATGATGGCTGCCGGTTTGACGGAGACTCAGGCCAAGGCTCAAGCTAAGACCATTATTGATGAAAAGGCTGGAGATATTTGGAGTGGCGTGGTTTCTAGCAGGGATGCTCACAACGCCGCCGTTCAGCAGGCCGAAACTTACCAGAAGGCCACTTCCGACCAGATCAAGGAATCCAGGGATTTCGAGATGAAGGTTCAGGACGACGTTTTCTTTAACGCTCGTCTGACTGCCATTTGGCCCTTGTTTACCGGTTTCAAGCGCACCGCCGCCTACGACGCCGCCAAGGAAAATGTGACCGCCAAGAAGGCTGCCTTCGACATGGCTCAGAATACGGTCCTGATGGACGTGGCTACGAAGTATTTCACCTTGCGTCTGGCCGAAGAATTGACCATCATGCGAGAGGATACAAAGAAGAATCTGGAAGAACATCTGGAGCGGTCAAAAAAATTGGAAGAGGGCGGCCAGATTAGCAAGGCAGAACGCCTCCGTGCCGAAGTGGCTTTGGCCGAAGCCCAGAATGCTGTTGAAGATTCCTACCGCGATCAGACTCTGGCCCGCATGGCTCTTGCAAGCCTTTTGCATACCGATACCAGCCTGACTGCAACAACTCCGGTTCTTGCTCCCGAGAATATCCATTCCATGGAAGAGTTCAAGGCTTTGGCTTTGGATAAGCATCCCGGTCTCCGTCAGCTGCGTACCGAACGTAAGCGCTCACAGGATGCGGTTAGCGCTGCCCAGGGTGATTATTACCCTATGATCGCCTTGTTCGCCTACAAGGAACTTTATACCAAGGATTTGACCATTCTGGAGCCGGAATGGGCTGTAGGCGCCAAGCTCCAGTGGGATTTGTTCAAGGGTGGCGAAACCCGTTCCAAGGTGGCAAACGCCAAGGCTCTGGATCGCTCCCTGGCCAGCATGGAAGAACAGACCATGGATAATATCAAGCTGCTGGTAGAAAAGCGCTGGCGTGAAATGGAACATGCCAAGAGCCGCCTGGAAAGCTTGAAGAAGACCCGCGAACTTGCAGAAGAAGCTCATCGTAGCCAGACCTTGGCTTACGAGGCTGGCCTTGCTACGGGCCTCGATGTGGTGGATGCAGAACTTTCACTTTCCCGTTTGCAGGTGGCCGATTTGAAGGCTCATTACGATGCCGTGATTGCATGGCTTGGCTTGCTGGAAGCCAGTGGTGAAGTGGGTAACGCCGGAGAGATGATGGCTAACGTTCAGGCTCCTGTTGAACCGGCCAAGGTTTCTGAACCTGTGGCAGCCCCGGCTCAGCCTGTATTGCCTGTAGTTCAGCCCGCCGCTCAGACTGCGGCTCCGGTTGCTGAACCCTCTGTTCCGGCTGCAGAACCTGCTGCAGAAACCGCTGCACCTGTAGCCCCGGCTGCAGAACCTGCTGCAGAAACCGCTGCACCTGTACCCCCGTCTGCTGAACCTGCTGCAGAATCCTCTGCACAGTAAGTTTTACCACGAAGATTTTAGAAATGGAGAATGACAAATGAAGGCTATCAAGTTCTTAGGAAAGTTTTTTGTTGTTGCCGCCCTCATCGCTCTGATTGTCCTGGGCGTAACGACTTTGCAGAAGTTCGCTACCGAACCTCGCGATGCCTATTTGCAGGGCCAGATGGAAGCCCGTCGCGTTCTGGTGGCCGGTAAGGTTCCTGGCCGTGTGGAACGTCTGTTCTTCCGCGAAGGGGATATGGTCGAAAAGAATGCCATTGTGGCCATTATCAGCAGCCCTGAAATCGAGGCCAAGAAGATGCAGGCCCAGGGTGCTCTCGGTGCTGCCCGCGCCCAGGCTTCCAAGGCCAAGAATGGTGCCCGCTCCGAAGATATTACCGCCTTGAAGGCCATGGCCGATCGCGCTCAGGATGCCGCCAACTTGGCAAAGAGCACTTACGACCGCGTTCAGAAACTTTATAACGAAGGCGTTCTCCCGCTGCAGAAACGTGACGAGGCCGAAACTCAGATGAAGGCTTCCCAGTCTGCCGCCGATGCCGCCAAGGCTCAGTATGACCAGGCTCTTGCCGGTGCCCGCTCCGAAGATAAGGCTGCCGCCAACGCCCTGGTGCTTCAGGCTAAGGGCGCCAATGCCGAAGTGGATGCCTACCTGGAAGAAACCAAGATCCGCGCTCCCATTGCAGGTGAAGTTTCTGTGAAGCTGGTGGAAGAAGGCGAAGTGGTTGGCTCCGGTATGCCGGTGGTGGCCGTAACCGACCTGGAAGATTCCTGGGCCGTATTCCACCTTCGCGAAGACATGTTGAAGAATGTCTCCAAGGGAAAGGTCTTCATAATGTATATTCCCGCACTGGCGGCTCATATCGATATGGAAGTCAGCTATATCGCTTCTGTGGGTGACTATGCCACCTGGCGCAGCTCCAAGGAAAGTGGCGGTTTCGACTTGAAGTCTTTCGAAGTCCGCATGCGCCCCACCAAGAAGATTGAAAATCTCCGCCCGGGCATGAGTGTCCTTTTCCCCGTGGATCAGATTCAGTAATTCGGCTGGACGGTTCTAGTGTTTCGGAATTTCTTTAGAGCGGTTCGCAAAGTTTACTTCGGCCACAATCTGGTGTTGTGGCTGGTGCTTCTGATTTTGCCTGTAGGAACCTCTGTCTTTATGGTGGATGTGTTCTCGGCGGAAATCCTGCAGCACATTCCCATTGGAATTATCAAGCAGGACCGTAGTCAGCTGGCCGATAAGATCGAGGCCGGATTCAAGGCCAACCCGGTGTTGGATGTGGCCTTGGAATGCCATGACTTTAGCGAATGTGAACACGCCATTGTAAAGGGTGACCTTCAGGCTTTCGTGGTGCTGCCCTATGACATGGAACGTCGTGCGCTGCGCCTGGAAACACCGGTGGTTCCCGTTTATTCCAGCGGCCAGAATTACCTGACCAATTCCTTTGCCACCAAGGAAATCCGTACGGTGGTTTCTTCTGTGGGGGCAGGCGTCTTTACCAAGTCCATGGACGACCCGGTTAAGGTGCAGTTACAGTCCGTAGGAAATACCAGCGGAAACTATCAGGGCTTTCTGGGAATGGGGCTTGTGACGGCCATTTTCCATTTGGCAGGTATTCTTGCAGCCGTGTACTTGTTCAGCTTGACTTTCCGTGACCATCGCGTACGTGAATATTTGGCTGCTGCCGGTAATTCCCGCACCATCTTGTGGCTTGCAACAATGCTTCCGCTGGGTGTTGTCCAGTCTTTGGCCATGATCGGTGTCTATGCCTATACCCACCGCTTTATGGCGCCTATGACCTTGGACGAGTTCATTATGACTGCCGGTGGCCAGGTGGCCATGGTGTTTGCCTGTAATGGTGTCGGTGCGGCGTTTGTTGGCCTTACCGGAAACATGCGCATGTCTACCAGTGCGGCTGGCGTGATTGCGGGCCCTGCCTTTGCCTTTGCCGGTCAGACGTTCCCCATTATGGCTATGCCCTTTGCCGTTCGCTGCTTTGCCTTCTGCCTGCCTCTGACTCACATTCTGAAGGTGCAGTCCTGTATGTTGCTTGGGGCTGCAGGAAAGGCTCATGCCTGGAATTCCATCGAGATTCTTTTGGGGATGGCTCTCTTCTGGCATCTGCTTGCAGTTTTCATGCTGTCTACTCGCTGGAAAAAGAGGGCTGAACGTGAACGGGAACTTAACCTGCGCTCCGTAAGCATTATGGGCGACGAGATGGAGGAGGCTAAATAAATGTTTGAATTGTTTGCCCGACTCATCAAGGTAGCCTTTGCTGAATGGAAACTTTTCTACACGGATGCTGCCGCTGTCTTGCTGTTGGTGGTGGCCGGTATCCTGTATGCTTTTTATTATCCCACGCCTTACATGAACCAGACGGTGTCTAAGGTGCCTGTGGCCGTGGTGGATATGGACCATACGGTTATGTCTCGCCAGCTGACACAGATGTCGGCATCGGCCCAGCAGATCGACGTGCGCTATATCTTCTCTGATATGCGTGAGGCGGAAGAGGCCTTGGCCAACGAGAAGATTTATGGCTTCATGGTTATTCCCAAGGATATGGAAAAGACCTTGCGCAACGGCGGCAGTGTGAACGTGAATGTGTTCACCCATGGCGCCTACGTGATGCTCCACGGAAATATCGGAACCGCCTTTACCACTTGTGCCTTGACTGTTGGCGCTACCACCAAGGTGAAACGTATTGCCTTGGGAAAGAAGGTGCCTGCCGCCAAGGCCATGGCCATGCGCGACCCTACGCCCCTGAGCATCCAGACGTTGTATAACAACACGGGTAGCTATTCCAATTATGTGGTTCCCAGTGTATTGGTGTTGATCTTGCAGCAGACTCTGGTGATCGGTATCTGTGTTCTGGGTGGTGCCCGCGCCCACCGCAAGTTCCGCAAGAAATATCGCGAAGCCGCCGTAGAAAATGAGGAGTTGCCCTACCGCTATTTTGGTCGTTCCCTGGCGTACTTCTTGCACTATTGTAGCTTTATCCTGTTCTACCATTTCGTGGTCTATAATCTGTTTGACTTCCCCCGTCGCGGTCAACTCCTACCTATGATTGCCTTTGCCGTGGTGTTTCTGTTTAGCACCATCAATTTCGGCATGGTGCTTTCCCAGGTATTCCTCCGTCGTGAAACCAGTATGCAGATTTTCCTCTACATGAGTATTCCCATTCTGTTCCTGGCGAATTTCAGCTGGCCCAGTTACCTTGTTCCCAGTTGGATGGTGGGGCTGTCGGCTTTGCTGCCTTCCACTTTTGCGGTACCGGCCTGGCTTAGCATTCAACAGCGTGGTGCCGACATTTACGAGGCTTCGGCCTTGCTGTACCCCCTGGCGCTGCAGGCAGTGTTCTATATGCTGCTGGGGCTGGTGCTAACCCGCATTCGCGACAAGACTCCGCTGAAGACTGGCGACATGTAGCCACTTACGAAAAAATAATGACGCGGGCCGTGTTTATGGAGTCCGCGTTTTGTACATTTAGGGTAGAGGTATAAAATATGATGTTTGATCCCCTATATATGTCCATCCTGGTGGTAACCCTTGCCCTTTCCGGCATTGTTTCGTGGATGGTGAAGTCCCGCTTTAACGCAGGGCAGAAAGTGAATATTTCCAGCGGCCTGACCGGTGCCGATGTGGCCAAGGCGATCCTTATGGATGCTGGCATTACCGATGTGACTGTACATGTGCATCAAGGTTTTCTTTCGGATCACTATAATCCGCTGAACAAGACCCTCAACCTTTCAAAGGAAGTTTTTTACGGCAGGAATGCAAGCGCTGCTGGCGTAGCCGCCCACGAAGTGGGCCATGCTATTCAGCATGCACAGGGGTATTTCCCCCTGTGGCTCCGCAGCTTCATCGTGCCCGCCGCCAACATCGGTTCCAATCTGGGACCGTGGCTTGTGATTATCGGTATCATCCTGATGGGTGCCGGTCGCGCCCTAGGGTACTCCCTGGCTATCGTTGGCGTTCTGCTGTTTGCCATCGCCACCCTCTTTACGCTGGTGACTGTTCCGGTTGAATTTGACGCCTCTGCCCGCGCCAAGAAGGCTCTTGCCCGCATGGACATCGTGGCCCAGGGTCGCGAATACAATACGGTAAGCGGAGTGCTCTTTGCCGCAGGCCTTACCTATGTGGCGGCCGCTATCGGTTCCATTATGCAGTTGCTGTACTGGGCTTACCGCGCCGGGCTGCTGGGCGGCCGTAGCGACGATTAGCTCGGCATACTGCCGCGACGATTGTTGGCTGCATTCAGTCAAAAATGCTGAAAAATGCGATTCTTACGAACCAAATGGCATATATATCGCTGTTTGGTTCGTATTGTTTTGTATAAAGTAATTGAAATTGGGCGGAAGAATGTCGAAAAATCGCATTTGGGAATGAAAAAGGATTGTGAAATCCTCTAATTCTCAAATTTAAAATGAAATTTTGTCCCAAAATACGGAATTTTATTGTGTATAAACTAAATAACTACTTACCGATGCCGGAGAATTTGTTCGCTTGGTTCGTAGTTTTTCAAATTTCGTGAATTTGAGGATTATTTCTTGCCGAAGTTCTTGGCACTGCGGGTAAGGTAGGCGATATATTCAGCATCGGTCATTTCGTTGCCAGCGAAGATGGGGCCCTCGTCCTCATCTTCTTTTTCGTCTGCGGGTGCCGGGGCCGGTGCGACAGGTGCTGCGGGCGTCTCAGAAACCGGGCGCTCCTCGATAGGCTTGACGGCGGGGTCGGCAGGGGCCTGGGTAGGCTTTGGCATGGGCATTGCCGGGGCTTCGCCCTGACCGCCGTTGTTGTAGAATTCCTGGGCCTTGCGCATGAACTCGGCGAATTCCTCGTCGGACATCTGGGACGGATCGCTGCTTGCGGCAGGCTGTTCTGTCTTTGCGATGGTTGCGTCGGGTTGTTCCGCTGCACTGGCGACAACAGGCTCTTCTGCAGGCTCTTCTTCGTCATCGTCGGCGGAAGTGACTACGACGACGGGGGCGTCATCCTCTTCATCTTCTGCGGTTTCGAATTCATCGCCGTCTTCAAAATCATCTTCAAACTCGCCATCTTCAAACTCGTCGCCAAGGTCTTCGCTTGCGGCAGTTTCGGTGGGCTCGTCGTCTGCGAATTCTGCGAGACGTTCAACGACCGGTTCTTCGATGGACTCGTTGGCGGCTTGTGCCGGTTCTGCGGGCTCGCTAACCATTTCCGCGGCCTGTGCATTTTCCGCGGCTTCTGCAGCCGGTGCTGTACCTTCCTGCGGCATGCCGTTCATGGCCTGTTCGGCGGCTTCGTCTGCCTTCATCATTTCGGCGAAGGGATTTTCCTGCACGTCGGACATATCCACCTTGCCTTCCAGCATGGCGGTCAAGTCTTCGTCAGAAACGCTGCGACCGTTGTTGGTCCACTGCACCGCTTCGCGCATGACAGCGGCCAAGTCTCCC
Organism: Fibrobacter sp. UWH5; assembly: GCF_900142505.1. Taxonomy (NCBI): domain Bacteria; kingdom Pseudomonadati; phylum Fibrobacterota; class Fibrobacteria; order Fibrobacterales; family Fibrobacteraceae; genus Fibrobacter; species Fibrobacter sp. UWH5. The sequence continues at coordinate 95,220 of NZ_FRBB01000005.1, forward strand.
ACAGACTGTTCCTGGGAGCGGGCCAATGCCTGGTTACGGATGGCTTCCACAAGGCCGGGCTTGACGTCGGGATCCTTGCTGAAGAACACGGTCTCGCGAGCCATTTCGTCGGCATAATCAGCATTGTTCTTCTTGCGGTAAATCCAGATCGGTCCAAAAAGTTCGCTCTGTCTAAAGACGATTTCGTCGGTCTTGATCATCTCCAGCATAGCCATGAAGGTAACGGCTGCCACGATGGGGTGGGAGTCGTTGTCCAGCAGGTCTTCGAACAGGGCGCGACCATTGACGCTCAGGTAATTGTTGATTGCCTGCTGACGGTCCTGAATGGTGACGTAATCCAGTTCGATGTGGTGGATAGTCTCGGAAATCTTGGTCTTCAGACTCTTCTGATAGGCGCGGAAAAGCTGCCAGATGTTGGCGTCGGCCAGGGTGTCTTCGTCGGACTGGGTCTTTTCGAGACGGCCGCGGGAATAAGTACCGAAGTTGTTGCCTTCCATTTCCTGGAGGCCGCTGGCCACCTGCTTGAATCGCTGGTATTCCAGCATTTCCTTCATGAGGGCTTCGCGGTCTTCGTTGTATTCCGCTTCCATTTCGGGGTCGCGTTCTTCGGCAGGCAAAAGTTCCTGCACCTTCAGCGCCATCAGTCGGCTGGCCATCGACAAAAAGTCGCCTGCCTTGGAAAGGTCCATGCTGGTGGATTCGCTATAGACGTTCACCCATTTCAAGAACTGGTCGGCAATTTCCGCAATGGAAATCTGTTCCAGGGGAACTTCCTTCTTCTGGACAAGGTACACCAGAAGGTCCATGGGGCCGTTGAAGGCTCCAATGCGGACTTCGTAATCTTCCTGTTCCAAAAATTCCTGTTCCATGGAGCGAAAAATGTAGAAAAATCAGAATGGAACGTCTTGCTTTATGGGGTGGATGGAATCTAGATTTATTCAAAGAAAAGGAACTGCTCCATGACCTGGAAACCATCTCGAATTTTGAAGTCTCTGCCCCGCGTCATGGCCGGGGTTTCGTTGCTGTCGGCCCTGTGCTTTGCGGGCACCCTTGTAGATAAAAGGGACGGGACGTCATACAAGACCGTCAAACTGGGGAAACAAGTTTGGATGGCGGAGAATCTGAACTTCAAGACTCCGGGAAGCAAGTGCTTTAATGGCGACGACTGCGCCACCTATGGACGCTTCTACCGCTGGAAAGAAGCTCGTGAAATTTGCCCCGACGGCTGGCACCTTCCGGTAAAGGGGGAACTGGATGCCCTTCTGAAGCTTGGTCCCAAGAACCTCCAGTCCGCAAATGGATTCAACCTGAAAGTCACGGGTAGCTTTGGGGGACAGGACGATGTCGTCTACAATGCCGATAATTCCTTTATCTGGAGTGATACCTTTGTAGACGAGTGCGGTGAAGGTGACGAAGGCATCATCGACTGTTCCTACACCTACGTCCTCAGAAATTCCCATTTCGGAATTTCCATCGTGGAAGAATTCTTTGATGCGGATGTGCTCTATTCGGTACGGTGTGTCAAGGATTAGTTTGGACGTCAAATGAAAAAGCCTCCAGGAAAAATCCTGGAGGCTTCTTTGCAAACTTTTGAGACCCTGCGGATTATTCCACAGTCACGCTCTTGGCCAGGTTGCGGGGCTGGTCCACGTCGTTTCCGCGGAGCACGGCAATGTGGTAAGCCATGAGCTGCAGGGGAATGCAGGTGAGGATCGGCATCAGCATGCTGATGGTCTTGGGAACCTTGATCAGATGGTCGGCGATTTCATCCAGCGGGTGACAATCGTCGGTCGTGATGGCGATAACCTTACCGCCTCGGGCCTTGATTTCACGGACGTTACTGATAACCTTGTCAAAGAGGGCGTCCTTGGGGGCGATGACCACCACGGGCATGTTTTCGTCGATCAGGGCGATGGGGCCGTGCTTCATTTCGGCAGCGGGGTAGCCTTCGGCATGGATGTAGCTGATTTCCTTCAACTTCAGAGCGCCTTCCATAGCAACAGGGTAGTTGTAGTGGCGTCCCAGATAAAGGAAGTTGTTTGCTTTTACATACTTCTGGGCGATGCCTGCAATCTGGTCCGAAAGCTTGAGGGTCTGTTCCACCTGTTCCGGCAATTCCTGCATGGCCTTGACGATGTCTGCACCGCTTTCAAAGCTGAGGCGACGCTGACGGCCCAACAGCAATGCAATCATGGCAAGAACGGTCACCTGGGAAGTAAATGCCTTGGTACTTGCCACACCGATTTCGGGACCGGCGTGCAGATAAACGCCACCGTCGCTTGTACGGGCGATGGTAGAACCAACGCCGTTACAGATGGCAAGAGCGGTGGCTCCCTTCTGCTGGGCTTCCTTCAATGCGGCCAAGGTATCGGCGGTTTCACCGGACTGTGAAATGGCCAGCACCAGGGTGCCCGGCTTAATGATGGGGTTGCGGTAGCGGAACTCGGAAGCGTATTCCACTTCAACAGGAACGCCTGCCAGATCTTCGATCATGTATTCGCCAACCATGCCGGCATAATAGCTGGTACCGCAGGCGGTAATGATAATGCGGTTGATGTTGCGGAGCTCGCGGATGTTGGTGTCGAGGCCTGCAAGCTTTGCGTTGCCTTCGGCGCACAGGAGGCGTCCGCGCATGGTGTTGCGGAGCACTTCGGGCTGTTCAAAAATTTCCTTCAGCATGAAGTGGGCGAAGCCGCCCTTGGCGATGGAGTCCGCATCGAATTCCACATCCTGGACTTCGTGCTGAACCGGCTGGCTCTGGGTGTTCAGCAGGTTGTACTTTTCACGATGGATTTCCACCACGTCGTTGTCGTCCAGATAGACCACCTTCTGGGTGTGGCTGATGATGGCGGAAACGTCACTGGCCAGGAAGAATTCGTTCTGACCGATACCGAGAATCAGGGGGCTACCGCGACGTGCGCCAATCAGAGTATTGGGCTCATCCTTGCAGATGACGGCCAGGCCGAAAGTTCCTTCGATGAGGGAGAGGGCCTTGAGAACCGCTTCCTTCAGGTTGCCCTTGTAGAACTTTGCAATCAGGTGAGTCACCACTTCGGTGTCTGTTTCGGACTTGAACAGGATGCCGTCTGCCTGGAGACGCTTCTTCAGGGAGGCATAGTTTTCGATAATGCCGTTATGGACAATGGAAATCTTGCCGTCAAAGCTCTGGTGGGGGTGGGCGTTCTGTTCGGTGGGGGCGCCGTGGGTGGCCCAGCGTGTGTGGGCGATACCGATGCTTCCGCTTACAGGGGTGGCCTTGAGCTTAGCTTCCAATGCCGAAATTTTGCCCGATGCGCGAACAGTGCTGATTTCATCATTGTCGATGAGGGCGACGCCCGAACTGTCGTAACCACGGTATTCTAGCTTCTTTAGACCGCCAACTAGAATCGGTAAAGCCTCACTTTGCCCAATATACGCGACAATTCCACACATATAAATTCCTTACTTTTTTAATAAAGTGCAATATATGAAAATCTTTTGGTAAAAATGCGTTACAGATTGTCTTTTGAAGCCGCATTTTGTTATTTTTCCACTCGTCTAACAAAAAAAGAGGAATGAAATGAACAAAAAAATGCTTCTTGCTGCAGGTGCAATTGCTCTTGCTATGACTGGTTGTGATCAGCTGTGCCAGGGTTCCGCTCCCGCAAAAAAGACTGCTCTCGTTACTGAAAAGGATAAGTATAGCTACGCTCTCGGTGCTCACTTTGGTAACCAGGCTCACTTCCAGCTGGTGACTCGCGACTCCATCGATCTGGACATCGACGTGTTTATCCAGGCTTTCAAGGAACGCTATAACGAAGATTCCGCAAGCTTCCTGATGAACGATTCCGTTATTTTCCAGACCCTGACCGACCTTTCTCAGTCCCGTCAGAAGGAAAAGGAAATGAAGGATAGCATCGCTGCCGCTAACAACAAGGCTGCTGGTGAAGCTTTCCTCGCTCAGAACAAGACTGCTGAAGGTGTCGTTACCACCGAAAGCGGCCTTCAGTACAAGGTAATTACCGAAGGTACTGGTGCAACTCCTGCCGATGGCCACATCGTCAAGGTTCACTATACCGGTACTCTCCTGGATGGCACCAAGTTCGATAGCTCCGTCGATCGTGGCGAACCTCTGGAATTCCCCATTGGCGCAGTGATTCCGGGTTGGACCGAAATGCTGAAGCTCATGAAGGTTGGCGAAAAGGTTACCGCATGGATCCCCAGCGATATCGCTTACGGTCCCCGTGGTCGTGGCCCGCAGATTCCGGGTAACAGCACTCTCGTGTTCGAAATGGAATTGATCGACACCCACTCTGCTGACGAACCCAAGGCTGAACCCGCAAAGGAAGAAGCAAAGGCTGAAGTGAAGCCCGCTAAGGCTGAAAAGAAGGCTCCCGCCGCTAAGGCTGCAAAGCCCGCAGCTCCCAAGGCTGAAGCTAAGCCCGCTGCAGAAGCACCCGCTGCCGCTGCACCGGCTGCTGCTCCCGCCGCTGCTGCAGAAGCTCCGGCCGCTGCACAGTAATTTGCGCTGAAATCTTTTATGATTTGAGGACCTCTCCAAACAAAGGGAGAGGTCTTTTTTTATCTTGCGCTTGTTAACTGAAATAGCTGCATTTTATGTGATGCTTTTTGAGGGTTCGCAGATTTGACAATGCAGCTTGTATAGTCGAGGTGTTTGTGTTCCGTTTCTTTATAAAATTTGCGGTAGTCATTTGCGTCATCACCCTTTGGGGTTGTAACGAACAGGAAAAGATCCTGCAGTTGCAGGCAGAGGGTGTCGCCCTTCAGGCCAAAATCGATTCCCTGAATCAGGCTATAGAACAGTCCCAGATGCTTCCCGGAAACTGGATTGTAGAAAATGATACGGTCCGTGCTGGCGATGGCTTGTTCCAGGTGCTTTCCCGCATGCATATTAACGAAAAGGAACGCGGCAAGCTGGTGCTTGGCATGCAGGATAGCGTGGAACTTTCCAAGATGCGTGTGGGGCAGGTCTTCTTTGCCGCCCTGGATTCTACAGGCAGCGTTCAGCGATTCCGCTATGCCACTTCTCCCGCCACCATCCACATGATGAGCAAGACGGATTCGGGCTACGTCTATAGCCGTATCGAAAAGCCGGTGACCCGCCGCATGTCTATTTTCGAGGGTGCTCTTACCGAAGGCAGCACCCTGAACGGCACCCTGTTCAAGGTGGGCATTCCTGGCCGCATGGTGGGTATCGTCAGTGGCGTGCTCCAGTGCAAGGTGGCCTTCCCTCTGGCCCGTGCCGGCGACAAGTTCCGTATCCTTCTGGAAGAGACGTTCTATCAGGATTCTATCTGGATTAGCGGCAAGGTGGTCTATGCCGAATTCGACGGTCGCATTGTGGGCCATCACGAAGCCTTCCGCTACGAGGATCCGGATCCCAAGAGTTCCTTTAACGCCCACTATACCGAAAAGGGCGAAGCCCTGGTCTATGACGGTCTGCGTTACCCCTTGGACCGTCTCCACGTAACAAGCCCCTATGGCTCCCGAATTCATCCCATTACAGGCCAGCGCAAGAGCCATCACGGTATTGACTATGGTAACCCCACGGGCACTCCGGTTTATGCCGTGGCCGAAGGTGTGGTCGTGGTTTCGGGTTATGATGATTTAAGCGGTAACAAGATTGCAATCCGCCATCGCGACAATTCCCAGAGCTGGTACATGCACCTGTCTGTTCGCGGTGTAGGTGTCGGTGCCAAGGTGGCTCCCCGTCAGGTTATCGGCCGCGTGGGTAACACCGGTCGTAGCACCGGCCCCCATCTGCACTTCGGTTTCAAGAACGAGAAGGGCGCCTGGATCAATCCCACCAGCAAGACCATGATTGCGACTCCCAAACTGGAAGGGGAACGCCTGGGCCGCCTGCAAAAACAGGTTGCCGAAATCCGTGGAGAAATTGAAAAGACCCTGGCCGCTCCTGCGGTCAAGGCCAATGATACGACGGACGTCATGGTCCGTATGCGAAACCTGTAACAGGTGCTAATTCGCTACTTTCTTGAATCTGAAGCTTCCTGCGCCGCGGCGGATATAGTCGCGGTCAAGAACCTTTGCCTCGCTGCTTTCTCCGGCGGCTTCCTTGTCGAAGTTTCCTGTAGAGACCTTGCCGTAACCGGCTGTTCTTTTTTCTGTGCCTAGGGTGGCAATTTCTACAGCCTTGGCCATTTGCTTGTCGGAGTCGTAGATGAGGTGGTCGGGCTCGATTCCGAAGGAGTGGTATGTTTCCCCGTTCTTGTCAAAGATGTGGGCGTCGGTAATACCGAAGATTCCTCCTGCGAAGGTTTCGCTATAACCCTGGCCGATGCCCTTGCCGTAGGTGGTGGTTCCTACAATGGGGGAGGCCTTGTTGCTGGTAATGTTCATCAACATGATTTCAGAGCAGCTGGCGGTATTCTCGTTGGCCAGGAATACCACATACAGGTCCTTGCCGATGCCGTCGACTTCTGCGTAATCCGTGGTGGTGTCGAATTTTTGAACAATCTTGTTCTGAATTCCGCTTTGAACGGAATCCCAGGTGGCTTCAACGAATGTGGCCAGTTTTTCTCCCTTGGAAAGCAGGTCTGCCGATGCATTTTCGCAGTGTTCGATTGTGCCGCCACCATTGTCGCGCAAGTCGATGATGAGGGATTTGTCGCCGTTGTCTACAATCTTCTGGAGGCGTTCATGGAATTCTCCATAGGTTCCGTATTCGTTTGCGGTAATGTCGGTAAATTCATCGATGGTAATGACAGGGATGCCGCTTTTGTATGCCAGATGGACTGTAGGGGCGTTAAATGAGTCCAGCTGGATCACGGCGGTGTGGGATTCTCCGTCGCGGATGTATGCAATCTTGATGATGTCCAGCTTTTGCCCCTGAATCGCCTCTTCGTAATCGGCCTGGCTTGTGATGGTTCGGTAGTTTACCGCGGTGATGATGTCGCCTTCCTGCAGCCCTGCGAAATAGGCGGGGGAATTGCGGAAGATTTCGGTAAATACCAGTGCGTTGTCGATAACGTCAACCTCGGCGCCGATACCCACGCTTTCTGGAGATTCGGTCAGGGCCTTCATGATGCCGTCAGAGAACTCGGGGTCGTAATAGCGGGTGTACCTGTCGCTCATCTGGTTGTACATGCCGCAGACGTCTGCATAACGAGATGTGCAGGCACCCTTGGAGAAGTCGGCGGTAAAGAGTACCTTGAAGTAGACGTCGGGATCGCTGTTCAGTTCATTTTTGAGGTGGGCGTCGTAATAATAGGCGCTTAACAGAAAATGATTGTACAGGAGTTCCTGGTAATAGATGGATTCCCTGTCCTGGTCCGTGATTTCCTTTGTGGCGCTGCTGCTGTTTTCGGTACAGCCCCACATCAGGAAACCCATGGTCAACGCAGCAATGCTTGCTATAGATAAACTTTTGTTCTTCATTTCATCCTCAAAAAAACTAACCCAGACTTTCTAACCCAACGTTCAAAATATAAGAAAAGGTTCTTCACTTTCTATGAAAGCACCACCGATAGATGGTTTGCTGGGGCTAATGGCCTTCTTCGAAACTTTATCGTCTTCGGAATCGGAGAACTTTTTCCCGTAATATTTTTCTAGGGCTTTCATGCCGCAATTCAAGTCGACGCTTTGACAGGGGTAGTCGGGAATGATTCCGATTTTGTGGTAGGAGTTCCCCTTGGGTGTCAAAAATTCCAGGTTGGTGATAATGGCGAGGCCGCCTGCCATGGTGTTCCAGGTGGTCTGCCCGATGCCCTTGCCGTAGGTAGTGTCGCCGGCAACAGGGATGCCAGCGCCCTCGGCGATGGCTGCAGTAAAGATTTCCGCGCAGCTGGCGCTTCCTCCGTTGACCAGGACCAGGAACTTTCCTTCTTCGCCTGCGTCTCCGGAAATGGCGTTAGATGTATTTGACTTTTTGACAGGAGTCCCGTCGCCGTTAAAAGTTCTCCAGCTTCGGGTAGATATGGGTCCGGACTTTATGAATAGATCCGCCATGTTGACGCACTGGGTTACATGTCCGCCCGGGTTGTTTCTCAGGTCCAGTATTCTGGGCTTGCTGTAATTCCGCGTGGAATCAAGATAGGCTTTCAGTTCGCCATACGATCCCTTTTCCTTGTCGGCGGTAGTTTGTTTGAACTCGGTGATGGTAACCACGATGGTTCCGTCGATTGTGGTATCTACGAAAACGGTGGGGGCGTAAACGTCTTCCTTTTCCATCTTGTAAGAAAGGGTGTCGTCTTCGTAGGCGACCTTCAATTCAATGGACTTGTTGTAATTCAGGATGGAATCGTAGGTGTTGTAGGCGGCGCTATAAGAAAATGTCTCGGTTTGCAGAAGGCTCTTGCCGTTGACTTCCGTGATGTAACCCCAGCGGCGAATTCCTGCGCGCCCTGCAGGGCCATTGGGGTAGACCCGCTTAATGCGCAAGGGGTATGGCTGGTTAGCGTAGAGCACGTATTCCATGCCTAGAGAACCGGGGACGATGCTGGTGTTGATGGAGATGGAAGTCTGCTCGCTCTTGGACGGGGCCACGTATCGGGTGAATGGGTCGTCCAGGACTTCATACAGGGTTTGAACGGAATCCCCTTCCGGTTCCAGTTTTCCCAGTTCCTCTTCGAAGAGGTAGGTCCGTTCCAGCAGCCAGTAATTGTAGGTGTACTCTGTGGGGGCAGGGGTGCTTTCTACGGGGTGCATAAAATCACCGCAACCCCAGAGGTTGGCGATAATAAGCATACCGATAAAAAAAGAAAAAACCGATGGAATGTTCTTCACACCGGTTTCTGTAGAAAGCTTCTGCATAACCCTTTAGTCTTTAACCTTTAATCGCTAAGCTAATGATTACTGGTCGATTTTCAGGTTCTTCTTGTCCAACAGGATGCGAGGAACGCCGCCTTCCATGGGGTTTTCCATGACGGAGATGGTTTCCAGCTTTTCGCATTCGGCCAGGCTTTCGGGCAGGGATTCCAGCTGGTTTGCGTCCAGGACCAGTTCCTTCAGGTTCTTGAGGTTGCCGAATTCAGAAGGAATTGCTCCCAGGCTGTTGCCGGAGATCATGAGAATTTCCAGGGATTCCAGCTTGCCCAGGGTGGCGGGGATGCTGGTGAGATCGTTATTGTCAAGATAGAGTTTTTTCAGCTTGGAGAGCTTGCCCAGAGATGCGGGAATTTCGGCCAGCATGTTGTCGTGGAGACTCAGCTTGGTCACCTTGGTCCAGGAGCCGATTTTGTCGGTCAGGTCCAGCAGCTGGTTCTTGGCGATGTTCACCTGCTGCAGGTTCTTGAGGTTACCTACGGAATCCGGCAGTTCAGACAGGCTGTTGTAACCCAGGTACAGGTGTTCCAGCTGGGTCAATTCGCCAATGGTTTCGGGAAGTTCCATCAGGTCGTTTTCGCTGACGGAAAGCTTTTTAAGGTTCTTGAGCTTGCCGATGTCATCGGGCAGTTCTACCAGCATATTACGGTCTAGAACCAGTTCCTCGAGGGAATCCAGTTCGAACAGTTCCGGAGGGAGCAGACGAATATTCTGCTGCGACAGATCCAGTGATTTGGACTTGTCGGCTTTGGCCTTGGCAATAACATCGAGCAAATTCATAACGTATCTCCTATAGCTTTAATCATAGTATTTTTAAGTTGCGTTGGAGCGACATCGGCCGAAAAAATGCTAAAATCCATCTTACATTTTTCGTACGGTTAGAGGTAATGATTTGAGTGTTTTTCTATAATTAGTGCTCAAATGTTTATGAAAACGTCAATTTTTTTCAAAAAAAATTAAAAGTTTTTTGAAAATTGTGCTCAAAGGGGGGGATTTGAAGCTATTTTTTATATATAAATATGACAAATTGGAAGGTACATCATTAGTACCGGACTTTTTAGTGTATCATACTGAGGAAAAAAATGGAATTGACCAAATCACAGGAACGCCGTCTAGCATTTGTAGCTAGCCTTTTGAGTCTTAACCCTAACGATCCTACCGATCGAATCAAGGCACTTCGGCACCTAAACCTGGATGAAAATGGTTGCTTCCATGGATTCCAATACTCCCAGGGCTTTATGGAATTCTTCATCTTCCTGGATGAAGATACTCCTCTCGAAAAGGTTGTGGCTCACCTGAATGCCGACCTGAAGCAGTTGCAGATCGCCGTGTTCCGTACCAGCGATCCTTCCAATCCGTTCTTCATGTCTCTCCGTGAAGAAGCCGACCCCTGGGCTGTCAACAAGATTTCCGATGATGCCGAAGAAGAAGATTCCGATGCACCGGCAAGCCGCCCCTACATGGAAACTCTGGAAATCACCGTGCTCCGCACCCGCGCCAGCCGCGATATTACCGACTCCGAACTGGAACGTACCCTTAAGGACATGCGCCGTAAGCTTACCCTCTGGAAGGACGAAATCAAGGCCAAGCTGGAAATCGTTGCCGAACACGATGACCTGACCCGCGACTTCCGCTCCGCCGACGACAAGCTTGAAATCGTCATGGAATCCGAACCGCTGCACCTCACCAGCGATCACGGTGAACTCTTCCTCGGTTTCTGCCCCATCCGTACCATTTTCGACTACCATGTTGCATTGGGCAAGCGCCTCAAGACTAAGCACAACATGGCTATCGTCAGCTCCAATATCCGTACCTACCTCGGTAACCTCACTCATACCAACGCAGCCCTTATCGATGCCTTCCAGACCATGGAACGCGCCGACGACCAGAATGTGAACGTGGACGACTTCCCGTTCCTGCACAACGGTATGACCCTTACCGGCGATGACCTGCGCCTGAAGGATCGTGACGGCAAGAAGGTGCTGTTCATTGAACGCCCCAAGATTATTAACGGTGCTCAGTCCCTGTTCACCTACGAACAGTACGCCAAGAAGAGCAAGAAGCCGGTGAACCCCTACGTTCTCGTGAAGGTTGTGGTGCCGTACCCCGGTGCCGATAGCTTCCTGAACCAGGTGACCATGGCTAACAACCGCCAGAACCCGGTATTCAGCTACCACCTGCGCGCTGCAGACGATCTGCAGTTCTTCATCTGGCAGCGTTACCAGGAAGAAGGCTTTACCTATGTCTATAAGGATGGCGTCCGCCTGAAGGCCCGTACCCGTAAGCTGGAAGTCCGTATGCGTCCGGAACTTGCAAAGACCCTGTTCATGATGGATGGCAAGCTTTCTGAATGCCGTTCTTCTGATTGCATCTTCGACAAGGAAACCCTTTACCAGCGTTGCTTCGGCGCCTTCGTCCGCGTGGCTCCCGAAAAGGAACGGGATTTCGTTCGCAAGACTATCGCCTTCACCAAGGCATGGCAGCTCCTGAGCCGTCTGCCCATCAAGATCCGTAAGGTGACCCCGGGTAAGGGCGTGTCTATCGAAGCTAACGACGATAATCCGCTGACCCGCATTACCTGGAACGGCCGTCTTGAAGACAAGTTCATCTTCCGTAGCGCCGTCAAGGACCTGGTCGTGGCTCTGGCCCTCAAGCACTGGCTCATCTACGGTGATCCGATCCAGGACTTCGAATGGCTGGTCGAAAACGAACTGAACTTCAACGATTCTATCCTGAAGTATGCCGCCAAGATCTACACCGACGATCTGAAGGGCATCCTCATCAGCGAATTCAAGGATAACTCCAACTACTACGACACCATCACCACCATCGACAAGGATAGCGGTGAATCTGTGGAACGTCGCCTGTGGAAGGGCTTCTCCAACACGGCCACCTACGAAAAGATGATGGATCTGTTGTGCAAGAAGAACCCCCAGTGGGAAAAGTGCCGCGAAGGTATCGAAGCATTTATTTAGGAAAATGAGGCCGGTCCCCTTGCAGGGTCCCTTTGAGGGATGAGGTCGCACCTTCGGTGCTTTTAGGTAAAAGGCTCCTGGCGAATGCCGGGGGCTTTTTGTGTTTGTGGGATTGGTTTTGGACGTACAGTCCGTTAATACTTGTTTGGGGAGAGGGGCACTGGCAAGGGCCTGTAAATTAAGTTATACTTAACGCATGGTGCGAGTATGCAAACTTGTTCTCGGGGGGTAGATTCGATGAACATAAATTTTTTTGAAATGGTTGCGGTTAAGGCCGGCTTTGTTGCCTTTGCTCTGGCCATGGGTCTTGTGGCCTGTGGCGATGAGGGTTCTACAAATGGACCGTCTAATGGCCATAATGACTCGAGTGCTTCGTTCGTTGAGTCTGAAGGTGATTTGCCTAACTGTACAGAAAGTGGGGATGGTTCTGTTAGCTTTGTTGACGGGACTAAGGAAGGCTTTGTTTGTAAGGACCGTAAGTGGCTTCATTACGATATGATTGTTGACGTTGATGAAAACTTGCCTGGCTGCACGGGGTCAAGAGAAGGCCTGACTGCCTACCTTTATGAAGAAAACCGCGAACTGAAATGTGTAGAAGGTGCCTGGGGGGCTGTTGGCGAAGAGGCTGGCTCGTCTTCTTCTGTCTTCCCGAGTTCTTCTTCAAGTGTCATCCCGGGCACCGCCCCGGAATCTGGCAGCTCCGTTGCTGACAAGGCAAACTGGGCCTACTTGAATCCGAACATTGACTACGGCACCATGACCGACACCCGCGACGGCCAGGTGTACAAGACCGTCACCATTGGCTCCCAGACCTGGATGGCGGAGAATTTGAACTACAATACAAGCAATAGTTATTGCTATGATAATAACGCTAGCAATTGTAGTAAGTATGGTCGCCTGTACACCTGGTCTGCGGCAATGAACGCTTGCCCCTCTGGCTGGCACCTGCCAAGCGATACAGAGTGGAATACTTTGTGGATTGCGGTAGGCGGAACCGGCACCGCCGGTATGAAACTGAAGTCCACCAGTGGCTGGTCTGGTGGTGGTAACGGAACTGATTCCTTCGGCTTCGCTGTTCTGCCGGCGGGCCGCCGCAGCTACGGCGGCTATTTCAGCACCGAGGGCGACCGCGCGAGCTTCTGGAGTTCTTCTGAGTTCAGTTATTACTACGCGTACGATTGGTACTTCTACTACGACTACGACGACGTGAACAGGTCCCACGACAATAAGGATACCGGTTTTTCCGTACGTTGCCTCAAGGACTCGTCTCCCGCCAGTGGCGAAGCCACCTCCTCCTCCAGTTCGCAGACGCAGCCAACGAGCTCCTCCTCCAATGTCATTCCGGGCTTCGACCCGGAATCTAGCAGTTCCAGCGTCAAGTATGGTTCGCTAACCGATTCCCGCGATGGTCAAACATACAAGACCGTCACCATAGGTACCCAGACTTGGATGGCCGAGAACCTGAACTATGCCTATAAGGGCGTGAAGTTCAACTATAGCGTCGGCACCTCCGACTCCACCAGCTGGTGCAACGGCAACAAGGCTTCCAACTGTGACAAGTACGGTCGCCTGTACACCTGGAGCGCCGTGATGGATAGCGCCGCCCAGTTCAGTGTGAACGCAGGTACCAAGTGCGGCTACGGTAAGACCTGTACACCTAACAGCCCCCACCGAGGCATTTGCCCCGAGGGCTGGCATGTGCCCACGAACGAGGAGTACAGTACCCTGTACACCTACATAGGTGGATCCAGCGCTACCGGTTCGTTGTTGAAATCTACCAGCGGCTGGAGCAATAGCGGTAACGGTACCGACAAGTATGGTTTCTCGGTGCTCCCCGCCGGTTTCAGGTTCGGCAATGGCGTTTTCGACTTTGGGGACTACGACGCCTACTTGTGGTCTGCCTCTGAGGACGATAGCGACGACGCGTGGTACCAGGACTTCTACTACGGTCGCGACTACGCGCTCCAGTACGGCGGCAGCAAGGACAGCGGTCGAAGTTTGCGTTGCCTCAAGGACTCGTAAGGCGAATCCTGCACGAAAAAGCTTGCTTTTTCGTAAAGGTGAGCCGCAGAGTCCTGCGCGATGCGCCAGGACTCGTCCTAACCAGGCCCAACGGGCCATAAAACAAGGTGCCGTAGGCACCACAACAAGCGGCGCGAGCCGCCCCCCCCAAAAAAAAGAAGCCTCCCGGGCGTAAGCCCCAAGGCTTCTTTTTATATACAAAGGAATAAAATGGAAAAACTCGCTATACACAAATCCCCGAGTGCTTGAAATCGAAACCGGCAACACGAAAATAATACACATGTACTTGCGCAGGGCTCACTACCATGTGTTTGAACAAAGCGCAAGCCTGTTTCAACAATATATCGCCAAGTACAAGGTGGTGCTTACCGTTCCAAAGAACGTGGGGCGCGAAGTCTTGTTTATTGGCTTTGGTATGAACCTTCTTGAAAAGGTCAAGGGTATTGCCGAAAAGCAAGGCTATACCCTGAAGGTGCTGGATAAAACCCATGTGGTTATAGAGGACTTGCCTGTACTGGAAAACTTTGCAGAGTGGCGGCGGAAAGTCATGGTTAGTGCCGAGTTCGACTACAATAAACGACTTTTGCAGAAGGGCTTGCCTAACAATATTATTACAACGAAAAAACGAAGTTTGTCTATTCTACCATGATCTCGGTACGTGAGCTGTGTTCCGTCATATTTGAACTTACCGCAGTGATTCCCGCCAAGCAACGGCCTGTGTATGGCGACCGACTCCGGGAACTGACCATGCGACTTCACGAGGAACTGTTTGTAACAGTGGAGCGCGCAAAGAAGGAAATTGATAAAATAAAGATTTATGAGTGGCTCGTCCGGATTCAGGGCGGGCTGATTTTTTTGAAGGATATGTGCCAGTTCAAGAATGCCTGCTGGGTTCATGCCTTGGAAGTTGTAAATAGACTAAAGCAGGATTTGTATGGTGTCAAAAAGTAAACTCAAGAAGGACTTGGTATCTGCTTATCTTAGCGCCTGCAAGCACAAGCGTCGTAAGAAGTATGTTGGTGAATTTCTTAAAAATTTTGAACAAAATATCGATGACTAGTAAACAATTTGTGCTTGGGATTTTTGTCAGAAATGATATTGCGTCCTCGCAAAAAAAAAGCTAGCCTAGCATAACACCCCAAAAAAAGAAACTCCACCCGCACGATGCAGATGGAGCTTGATTTTTTTTACTTTCCCTGCAGGTTCTTCTGGATTTCTCGCACCCGATCAATCGAAACATCGTTGTCTTCTGCGATTTCATCCAGGGTGAGCTTGCCTCGCTTTAAAGCCTTGATGACCGCCTCGGTCCGAGCTTCGTCCTTACCTTCTGCACGGCCTTCAGCACGGCCTTCAGCACGACCTTCTGCGTGTCCTTCGGCAAGTCCCTTTTCAAAGCCTTTTGCAAGCCCTTCGTTGATGGCGTCGTCGATGCAACAGTCGATGTCGTACTGAGTAGTCATGGAAAAAGCCTGCCTTTCTAGAACTTCCTTGGGGGTCCTGCGGATGCGCAACCGCTCGTAGGCGTCGCGGATGGCGCCCTGGGCGGTGCTGGGAATTTCGTCGCGGCTGCCGCAGTTGTTGATGAAGTCCATCCATTCCCGCTCCCTTTCGGGAACGTCCTTGGCGGCTTCCAGCTTCGGCAACTTAATGAAAATATAGTTCAAAACATCGCTTACGGGCAAGGCGTCCTTGTTTCCCAGGTCGCTCTTGCGGTAGATTGCCCAGGTGTCGCGGTAGTCCTTGTTACCGTCGGTGGCGTTCTCGCAGATCCAGATGCTGTATATCTTGGGCATGCGATAACGTTCTGCGAGGGAGAGTTCGCGGCGGCGCTTCTGAAGGGAAAGAAGTTCTTCGCGGTGGGCCTCGGCGGCCATGACGGCTCCGTACAGAACGACGCGATCCTTAAAGTGAGTGTGACCGTATCTCTGCATCTCTACGTCGATGTATTCGCCCTTCTTGGTCTTGGCGTGAACATCGACACCGACGATGTCGTCGCTGGGGTAGATGACCGCCAGGTCGCGGTTCATGTGCTCAACCTCTGTAATGGCATCCTCGTCGTTGCGACGGAGGACTGCGTTCAGGAAGTCCATCAGGATTTCCTTGTCCTCGAAAAGCCTGACGAAGGCGGTGTTCTCCTTCGCGGAAAGGAAAGTGGATTGACGCAGCAGCTCCGGAATTTCCTGTTCCGGAAGGTCCTGGTTCAAAATGACGCCGAAGTCGGCGCGTGATCCCAATGCTATCATGGGATACCTCTTGAGAAAAAGTTTAACGATATGGTGCCGACCTCAATTTTTCGTTGAAATCGGGGGCCCTACGTTACACACTCAGGAAGCGCTTTCCCAGGTACCCTGCGGCGTCCTTCCTTCGGTCAAGTTGAAGGCGAAGTGCCGCGAGCAGCAAGCAGAGAGTTAATGGCCGCGCACGAATGCCGGATGAGAATAGGCTGAATATAGTAAAATACTCTAAAGATGGCGTTTTTTGTTGACCGCTTTTACAGCGTTTTTTATCTTTGTTTGCGAAAATTTTACACAAGGGGTTCTTACAGTATGTGGAACGAAAAACATTTGAACAGACTGAATGAGTACCTGAGCCAGGCTCAGGCTGCTGGTGGCGCTGCCCGTATCGATAAGCAGCACCAGTCCGGCAAGTATACTGCTCGCGAACGTATGGAAATGCTGTTCGACGCAGGTACTTTCGTGGAAGTTGGCGCTCTCCGCAAGTCCAGCAACCGCGTTCTCAAGGAAAGCAAGGTCATCCTGGGTGATGGCGTCGTTACCGGTTACGGCAAGGTGAATGGCCGTCTGGTATTCGCTTCTTCTCAGGACTTTACCGTTGGTGGTGGCGCTCTCGGTCAGTGCCATGCCGAAAAGATTTGCCGCGTCATGGACATGGCTGTTGAAGCCGGTTGCCCGTTCGTTGCTATGAACGACTCTGGTGGAGCTCGTATTGACGAAGGCGTGTTCTCCCTGGCTGGCTATAGCGCTATCATGGCTCGTAACGTTTGGGCTTCTGGTGTTATTCCCCAGATCGCCGTGATTATGGGCCCCTGTGCTGGTGGTGCCTGCTATTCTCCGGCTCTGTCTGACTTCATCTTCATGACTCAGTCCACTTCCCAGATGTTCCTCACTGGCCCCGCTGTGGTTAAGCAGGTCATGGGCGAAAACATCACCGCTGCCGAACTGGGTGGCGCTCCGGTGCATACCGCAAAGTCCGGTGTGGCTCACTTCATGTTCGAAGATGACGTAAAGACTTTGGAAGGCGTTCGCAAGCTCCTTTCTTACCTGCCCCAGGGCAACAAGTGCAAGCCCGTTCCCGCTGCAGAACAGCTGGAAGAAAAGGCTGACGAAAAGGGCATCAAGAAGCTCTTCAAGAAGTTCCTGAACAAGCAGGAAGCTACCTGCGAAACTGCAGAAGATAAGAGCGCAACTATCCAGGACATCGTTCCGGATAACTATAAGCAGGCTTACGACGTTAGCGCCGTGATTGCCGCTTTCGCTGACGCTGACAGCTTCTTCGAAGTTCAGAAGGACTGGGGCAAGAACGTGGTGATCGGTTTCGCTCGCCTGAACGGTGAAGTGATCGGTATCGTGGCTAACCAGCCCAAGGTCCTGGCTGGTTCTCTGGATGTTGATGGTTCCTCCAAGGCTGGCCGCTTCGTTCGCTTCTGCGACGCTTTCAACATTCCTCTGCTGGCTCTCGTAGACGTTCCGGGTTACATGCCTGGTAGCAAGCAGGAATACTCTGGCATTATCCGCCACGGTGCAAAGCTCCTGTACGCCTTTGCCGAAGCAACCGTTCCTAAGGTTACCCTCATTCTCCGTAAGGCCTTCGGTGGTGCTTACATCGCCATGAACTCCAAGGACGTGGGTGCAGACTATGTCTTCGCTCTGCCTATTGCTCAGGTGGCTGTGATGGGTGCAGAAGGTGCTGTTGAAATCATCAACAAGAAGGAAATCACTGCTGCACCGGATCCGGTTGCCGCACGTGCCGCTTGCATCGCCAAGTACGAAGACGAATTGATGAACCCCTACGTTGCCGCTGCCATGGGCGTGGTTGACGAAGTCATCAAGCCGGAAGACGTACGTAAGCGCCTTGTGGGTGCCTTCGACGCTCTGAAGACTAAGGATCAGAAGCGTTTGTGGAAGAAGCACGCTAATATTCCGCTGTAAGTGAAATAAGGCCGATAAAGATCGGTCCTTGATGCTCACTGTTCTTAAAAGGTTCCTGGTTAATGACCGGGAACTTTTTGTATAAACTAATCTGCTGTTTTGAGGCTGTTTCGGCGGATTATGCGGTTTAGGGGCTCTTGTTGTAAAGTTTGCGGCTTCTACTGCGAAAAAAAATGCTAATTTCCCAAAAAATTTCGGTGCTTTGTCCATAAAAGTAATGGTCTCCGCAGGGCGGAATTCAGTATTTTTTGGTAGAGTGGCCGAGGGGTTGCTTACAAGGATTTTTTCGCGGCTTATTGTTTGTGTCTATTTCTGATTTGAAATACTGGTTTTATGCTTTAGGTGTTGCTCTGACGGCGGGTTTTGCCTGGTCTCAGAGTGATTCCATGTCTGTTGTTTCTGCGGCGGATGCCGAGGTTGGCGAGGTTGATCCTGCAGAAACCGAGTGGCAGCCTACCATGCAGTATATGGAGTTGCCCCCGTCCGTGACACCTTTGAGCGGTATGGCGCCTTTTGGCGGAATCGGTTCTTCTCCCCGTTTGATGAATACCATGAAGGGGCAGGTGTTCACCCACGATGTGGATGTGGCAACCCGTGAAATGGACATTTCCGAGAAGCATGTGAATGCCGCTTCCCGAGATACCACCGTGCTCTGGTCGGCACATTATCCGGAATTGACGGATTACGTGAACGACATGTATCTGGCAGGCCGTAAGAATTTATGGTTGAACGGTCTGGTGGGGCAAGCTAACGAAGGGTACGAGACTCCGGAGACGGGTTCCGTTTTCGACATTACGGTCCCGGTGACTATGCCGGCCTGGATGCGCGATTTTGGTCTGGATAAGCCTAAGCTGATGCTTCAGGGTACCATGGATATCCGACTGAAGGGATACGGTGAAAAGGATGATGCCGAAGGTAGTACTTATACCAGCCTCTGGCCCAGCCCCACGCTGAACTATACTCCCAACTTTATGGTGAAGGGCAAGATCGGCCCTTACATTACCGTTGAAATCAATAACGTTGAAGAAGGCCTTGGTACCAAGAACCAGGTGCGCGTGGTGTACGAAGAATCCTATAAGGATGAATTCGAGGACTACATCTTGCAGCGTGTGGAAGCGGGTACCACGAACCTGGCCCTGACCGGTACTGAACTGACGGGTTATTCGGAAAATCATCAGGGCCTCTTTGGTATCAAGGCGGACTGGAAGCTGGGCGACTGGCGCCTGACTACCATTGCATCCCAGGATGGTGGTGAACAGGAAGAATATACCTTGAAGGCTAGCGAGTCTACGTCTGAATTCCAGATTCTGGATAAGCAGTTCATTGCCTACCGTTATTATTTCTTGAACCATGGTGCCAGGAAGGCTTACGTTAAGAACGCCATTCATGGTAAGACTACGTCTGACTATCCTGCCGCAAAGAACTTGCAGCTCTATAAGCGCGGAAACATCACCACTTTCAGCAATTCTACAAAGGATGTAATCGATAATGTAACGGCGGTCTATAGGACTCCCGATGGCAAGGTTATCGAGAAGAAGGTGGACCGCCTGATCGCCCTGGACCCCAAGACGGACTTTACCTACGATAGCAAGACCGGTATCTTGAAGGTTAACGGTGTCAGCCGCAATACCTTGATTGCCGCAAGCTGGAGCGACGATAGTTCTGGCCGTGGAAATACGTCTGACGTCAAG
Source organism: Fibrobacter sp. UWH5 (assembly GCF_900142505.1). Classification (NCBI taxonomy): domain Bacteria; kingdom Pseudomonadati; phylum Fibrobacterota; class Fibrobacteria; order Fibrobacterales; family Fibrobacteraceae; genus Fibrobacter; species Fibrobacter sp. UWH5. The sequence goes on from NZ_FRBB01000005.1 coordinate 114,858, forward strand.
AACGGATCCAAGGTAATCTTGGTGCAGTGGGATGCGGCTCTGCCGGAACTGACGGACATCGACAAGTTGATGCTCCGTAACGTGTACTCTGTGGGTATTTCTGACGCCAGTGCCTCCAGCTATGTGCTGCGCATGAAGAATAAGTCTGGCATTGCCGGCAACTATCTTAAGACCCTGGGCCTTGTGGATGATAAGACCGGAAGCCCTCTGGTTAACGACGCAACCATCTTCAAGAAGAATGAATCCGGTACCTACACCGGTGAAATGTGGCTTCCCTGTAAGACCACTTCTGATACGACGGTAAAGTCTGAATCCAGATTGATGGATAATTGTCTTGAACCACTCCGCTGGGTGGACTCCTCGGCGGCTATGGCCCAGATGTATTCCTTGCCGGTCTACAACCTTTCCCGCTACACCAGCAAGTTCTATTTCGAAACTGTGGGCAAGCGCCGCAGTTCAACGCTTAGCGTTCGTGATCCCAGCTCCAGCTATTCTGTGAATGGTAGTTCCTGTATGGATATTTCTCCGGGCTCCGAAAAGGTGACCGCAGGTTCTACGACTCTTATCCGTGGTACCGACTACGAGGTAAACTACGAACTGGGGCAGATTGAACTTTTGAGTGAACGCGCTCTTGACCCGAATAAGGAAATCAAGGTCAGCTACGAATGCGAACCGCTCTTTGAAATCGACAACAAGCTGTTGCTGGGTGCCCGTGCTGAACTGCCTTTGGACTTGTATGGCCTGGGTGCAGGATCTGTTCTGGGTATTACCGCCCTGTACAAGAGTCAGAGCACCACGGCTGAAGTGCCGACCTTGGGTAACGAACCTTACTCCAGCGTATTGCTGGGTATGAACCTGCGCTTGCAGGATACCGTAAACGCCTTGACTGAACTGGTGGACGCCATTCCGGGAATCAATGCTACTGCTCCGTCTTCCTGGCGCTTTGAAGCTGAAATTGCCGCAAGCCATCATAATGCAAATACTAGCGAGAACCAGTCTGCCTTGGTGGAAGACTTTGAAGCCACCACCTCTGGCTTGACTTACCCGCTGTCTAGGCTTTCCTGGTATCAGGCTTCTCCTCCTGGTGGTACGGACCGCTCCATCTTTACATACATCCCGGAGCTGGATTACAGACATCAGGGTGAATTCATCTGGCATAGCAATAATACGGAACTGTACAAGAACATCTACCCGGCTGTGGGTAATTCCGATGTGGACAATCAGCACTTGACCGTGCTGAAGATGACGCTTCGCCCCAATGACAACCTGATGGGAAATTCCTGGGGTGGTGTCATGCGTCCCAACAGCGCCTACTATCAGGATATGAGTGACCTGAAGTATGTCGAAGTGGTGGCTCGTGGTAACGTGGGATCTATTTACCTGGACCTTGGTCTTGTTAGCGAAGACTTGTCTATTAACGGTGATCGTCCTAACGAAAAGTATGATGGTGAAAATGACCTGGGTACGACTACGGCCCTGCACGACAAGGGTCTGGACAACGCTACTGGCGCCGATGAAGTCCGCTATGTGTGGAAGTGCAGTAATGCCGGCTGTGAATCCAGGGAAGTGAAGGCGGATGCCGGTTCTACGGATATCGCTCGCGATGATTACGATGATGACTTGGAAGATCTTAGCGATCCTCCGGTAAACATTAACGGTACCGAAAATAACTCCGGTGAACGCAGCTACGATACCGAAGACATTAACAAGAACGGCGCCCTGGATACGGACATTAGCTTTGTTCGTTATCGTATCGACCTTTCTGATACGCTGAAGGCTCATTTCGAGGAATTGAAGAACGGCTGGCGCAAGTGGCGCATCCCGCTGAACCAGTATGATACCATCGTGTCTTCTACAGGTAGCGATTATCTGTCGATCTTGTCGGGCGCTCAGTATTCTCGACTCTGGATGGGTTCCTTGAACAAGGGTGTGGCCGAAGCCAAGGTCCAGATTGTTCATCTTGCCGTTGTGGGTAATGCCTGGGAAGAAACAACCGTTGCCGACCTGTATCGCACTTCGACTAACGAAAATTCCCAGATTGTAGAAATCAATGGCGTTGAAACTCAGGTGAGCGAAGTGACCTCTGCAAGGGATACCACCTACATCAAGGTTTCTACAATCAATAACCGCGAAAACTCCGACAAGTATTCCAAGTCTCCCAATACGGCGACGGAACGTGATTCCGATACAAACGCTCCCTTGAAGGAAACGGCACTTGTCCTGGATTACCATAATATGCAGCCGGGTCAGGAAGTGGGCGTGACCCGCATCTTCGAGACGGACAAGAAGGACTTCTCCAGCTATAAGTCGGTGAAGATGGAAATCCATTATGCCGCGAAGGACAATACGGGTGACGTCCGATTTGCCATTCAGTTCGGTGAAGGCTCGCTGGAAGGTTCAAGCGATTACTACGAATGGAGCTTCAAGCCGGTTAAGCTGGAATGTAGCTCTACCGTATGCCACGATGACAACTGGCTCGACAACGCCTTCTCTATGAATGTGGCTGATTTCTCTGACTTGAAGCGTGGCCGTACTCCGCCGTTTGTAACCGCTGTCGAAAAGAAGCTGAAGCCGAAGAGTGGCGAAAGAGACCGCGAAGAAAAAATCCGCCTGGTGGGTAATCCGTCTATTACCAGCATTGACTGGATGCGCTTTGTGATTATTGCGGATTCCAGCAGCGACGCCTCTAGTTTTGAAGGTACCTTCTGGGTAGACGACTTGCGCCTTTCCGATATGGATACGGATTGGGGTTATGCAGGCCGTGTTGGCGGTCAGGTGAACTTCTCTGACTTCATCTCCCTTTCTGGAACGGTCCGTTATCAGGATGGAAACTTTGCTACCCTTTCTACTTCTAATGGCTCTCCCAAGCCCAAGGTTTCTGAAGCCGCTTCTCAGCTGGATGTGGCCAGCGACTTTACCATGAATTTGAACAAGTTCCTGGATGATAGCGCCGGCTTCCATATTCCGCTTTCTTTGGGATACCATAGCACTACGAAGCGCCCCTACATGAAGCCTACTGATGACATGATGCTGAACCACAGCAGCTTTGTCGAAATGACAGGCGATATGTTCCAGCAGCAGCTCGAAGTGGATCCCAGTGATGAACAGCAGCTTCGTGACGAAGGTGAATCAAAGGGCTACCAGTCTTACGTTCGCGAAAAGACCATCGGTATCAGCTACCGCAAGGACTACAAGGCTCACGAATCCAAGTTCGGTGAAGTGATGTCCCAGATTTTCCTGGACCGCCCTGCGTTCAGTTATTCCTATACTGAATCTGAAGGCCGTTCCACAACCAGTGCCGACTCCACTTATTCGTACCATACGATTCTTGAATATAAGTTGGGTACGTTTAGCCTCTTTAAGTTTAAGCCGATGGAAGGCCTGTCTGACATCTCCTGGCTCAAGGAACTTTCCAAGACTGAATTTGAACCTTGGCCGCAGACTTTCGACTTGACCCTGTTCGACTTGAACTATGTGCGTTATGTGAACCAGGCTCGTGATCCGGATTATGTGGATCCCCAGGTAGACAAGGTGGTTACCTATACCACGGAATTGAACCACAAGCTGAACATGCGCTGGAATATTTTCTCGTTCTTGACGACCAGCTATTCCTTGAACATCAAGCGTGATATGTATGGTGGTGGCGACCGTGAAGCCTTTGTAAAGAAGAACTTCTTTACTTCAAGAGACGGCGGCCTCTTTGCCAGCGATTATGTCTTTGATTTCGATCATACTGATCGCAAGGTCTACATTTCTTCTGATAGTGTGCTTGTCATTCCTTACGACACCATTCCTAGACCGAAGCTTTCTGCCGATGGCGATACCTTGGGTGAGGACTGGGTGGTCGATATGCAGAATCCCGACTCCTATGAAATCCTGTATGATAGCACCCGCTTCTACAAGGTGGATAGTGTGGGCCACAGGGAATATGGCCGTTCCTATGGTATTCTTCGTAACGAACGTGCTCGTAGTCAGCAGTTTAGAATCGGCTTTAACCCCAGGCTGATTCCCTTCATTCCGTTTACCACGAATTTCACCTCTGACTTTAGCCAGCAGAAAACGATTCCCGATGATTTCTCCTTTAGGGATGAAACCATGATCGAAAAGAACTACTGGACTATTTCTCAGACCAACCGATTCGAATTTTCTCCCACCTTCAGGATTTTGGATTTGGCTCAGAGCTTTGGCAAGGAAAATGCCGTGGCCAGCGCCCTGGAAAAGATCAAGTGGCGTGAAATTCGTTTCAACTGGACTGCAAGCACAAACACCGTGGGTGAAAACTTCACCTTGTCTCAGCTTTATGAAGATCAGGGTGTGACTCCGCTGCAGTATTATCTGTACGGTCTCGGTCTTGGCAATGGCTATAGGAACCGCGGACTCTACAATATCGTAACTGGCGACATGGGACTTGACCATCGCGATGATTTCCGCAGGTTTGCCCAGTATCGTAACCATGAAGTGGATACTCTGGTTTATCAGGGGAACTTTAGACATGCCGTTTCCCGCCAGTTCCAGGTGGGTACGGGAATTACCTTGCCGATTTGGGATATCGGTGTGACGGGCGATTTGCAGTGGAAGGAAGATTTCTCCCAGTCTCGTGAATACCCGCTGTATATCGATACCACCACGTTGTGGCCGAAGATTGGTGTCGGTGTGACTGTTCCCAACTTCGCCCAGAGAGTTTCGTTCCTGAATGATTTCAAGAGTGTTTCTACATCTCATCGTTTCGACTACTCCTACACAACGACGGTTCATCCGTTCCAGAGTGCAGAAGATTCCTGGAGTCAGACGCTTAACTTCAATCCGCTGGTCAAGATTACCTTCTTGCTCCAGAACAATATGCGTATCGAAAATGCGGTCCGCATGAAGATTGAGAGCACGGATCGTCGCCCCAAGGAAGAAGTGGTCAGCTGTACCAGCTGGGCTCCTGAAAATCAGGATTGCAGTGGCGGAAGCTCTCGCGATACGACGGACTATTTCTGGGAAACGCCCTGGATTCATACGGCCCTGTATAACGACTTCGCCTTCAATATTGGTGATGACTTTACCGTTACCTATCCTCTTAAGCTAGACAAGGTTCTTAAGATCTGGAAGTGGTTCTACAAGTTCAAGAATTCTATCGACCTGAAGTTCACCGCAGGTTACGACTACAAGAAGACTATTCGTAAGGAATACGTTCCCAACGAAGGTTATGACATGTGGGCTCCCGAAAGCGGTACTTCTGATGGTGTCTTTAGACAGTGGTCTTATGTGGCTCCCACGACAGGAACTGAAGAGACTCTGACGGTGTATAATCCGAAGCTTCATCTGGAAGAACGTAGGGTTCCCTCAAGAACACACGAATGGTTCCTGCGTCCTGCAGCCAGCTATCAGTTCAATAAGATGGCCTCTATGAGTTCTTACGTCGAGTACCGCCAGATTCATGAAAAGCTGGATGACGAAACTCCTCACCTGCGTCAGATTCTGCAGTTTGAAATTGCGCTGATGCTGCGATTCAATTAAAAAATATGAGGCGCCTCTTCGGGGGCGCACATTGTTTTAAAGGATGTAATTATGGCAAAGCAAAGAGTAGCTGTTGGAATGAGCGGAGGTGTGGATTCCTCGGTGGCGGCGCTTTTGTTGCAGGAACAGGGGTACGAAGTTTTTGGTGTGACCTTGCGAGTGTTGCCTCCCTTGGCCGAGGCTTCTCGCGCCTATGATCCCGAAAAAGATGAGAGCGTTTTGAAGGCTCGCTCCGTGGCTGATAGATTGGGAATTGAGCATCATGTGGCTGTTTGTGATGACGCCTTTACGGAACGTGTGTTAAAACGTTGCCACAATGATTTTTCTAGGGCCCGTACGCCAAACCCCTGCTGCTATTGCAATCGTTACATCAAGTTTGGCTGGATGATGGATTTCGCCCTGGAACATGGTGCTGATTTTTTGGCGACCGGTCATTATGTCCAGATGAAGGACGTTGACGGAGCTCGCAGACTTTTTAAGGGACTTGACGTAGGTAAGGACCAAAGCTATTTCCTTTTCGGTGTTCCCGACGAGTCGCGTGCCCGTGTGCTTACTCCTCTCGGAGGTTTTGTTAAGTCCCAGGTTCGTGAAATTGCCTCCCAACATGGTTTCGTAAATGCCAGTGCCAGCGATAGCCAGGATATCTGCTTTGATATTTATGGCGAGGACTATACAAACTTCTTGACGGACCGTTATGGCCAAATGACCCGTGGCGGGAACTTTGTTACGGAAGAGGGCAAGGTGCTTCGCAAACATGACGGTTTCCATCGTTATACGGTCGGTCAGCGTAAAGGGCTTGGAGTCGCTTTGGGCGTGCCTGCCTTTGTGCGGAACGTGAATCCGGAAACAGGGGACATTGTGGTGACTGCCGACAAGGCTGCCGTAAGTGCCGACATGGTGCAGATTGAAAACTGCGTGTGGCATGGAGGGGCGGTAAAGCCCGGTGATGTATTCCGCTGCGAGGGCATGGTGCGTTATAGGCAACGTCCTGTGTCTTGCGAGGTAAGCATCCTTGAAGGCGGGAAAGCTATCGCCCGCTTTATGGAACCGCTATTTGCCGTGACTCCGGGGCAGTGTGCCGTATTCTATGATGGCGACATGGTCGTCGGTGGCGGCTGGATCGTATAACTAAAAAACGCGGGAGATGCCCCGCGTTTTCTGTTTAGATATTTTTTGTGAATCGAATGCCTAGCGGACGATACCTATTTCGCTACGCTTTACAAACCCCTTGACCTTTTCGCCGAGGCGGATTTCTACGAAACGGCCTTGTTCCGAAAGAACTTCGAAGGAGGTTCCTTCAGAAAGGGTATTCAAGGTTTGGGCCTTGTCGTTAGGTGCGCTGGTGACATCGGCATCGGCTGCGGTAACGACTCCGGTAATTTCGGTTTCGGCAACAATGATCTTGTAGCCAGCGCTTGCTCCGATGATGCTGAAAATGGCGGTGAGCACGAAAATGAACCCGATAAAGATATTCTTGGTCTTTTCGCTGGTGGAAACCTTGCGGACGATGGCTGCCAGCATGATGAGCCAGAAAATACCTAACAGGGCGAACATCTGAGCTTTCAGGGAAAGGGCATGGTGGGCCTTGAAGAGACCTGCCAACAGCGGGTTCTCTTCGTCGTCTTCATCAACCTTGTCCTTGGTCATAGCCTGGGCATAGGCCAGATTGTGCTGGACGTCGGCATCGTTGGGACGTAGGCGTAGGGCGCTTTTAAAGTAATAGATGGCATAACCCAACTTTGCGCTACGGAAATAGGCGTTTCCCAGATTGTACAACAAGTCGGCGTCCTGGATGCCTTGTTCTTCGTAGCTGTCGTTGCAGGTGCGCCATTCGTCGATGGCTCGTTCGAAATCGCCTTCGTTGTAGGCTTTTGTTCCGGCCTCGATGCCGGCGCAGGCGGTAGGTGCTGCACTAGCTATTCCCAGACTTGCGATACAGAGGGCTGCTAAAAACCAGACTTTAAAAATATTCTTCATTTTATAAAACCTCTTTTGGCCTTACTTCAGCCCGTTCAGACTTTCGCAAAGTTTTTCCACGTCCGCGAGCATTTTCTTCTGTTCTTCGGCGGAGGGACTGACCGGGGCGAAACGTGCGAAGGCGCATTTTTCAAGCCAGCTGTCAATGGCGGAAATGGTTTCGGCAGAGACGCCGCGGCTTTCCAGTTCCTGCTTCATCTGGGGACGGGTCATGCCCCTGAATTCTGCGTTGGTCAAGTCGCTAAGGTAATCTACCAGACCGTTTTCTAGAGCGGCGTAGAGAGCCTTGGCGTCGCCCTTTTGCAGTGCGGCATTGGCGTTGGCAAAGCGGGCCTTCAGCTGCTTGCTAGCCTTGCCCTTGCGAACCAGGGCCTGGTTGCTGCTGAGTTTGCGCTTACGCTTGATGGCCAAGGTGACAATGAAGTAGAAGGGAAGGGCCGCTGCAAAGAGAATCCAGTAGAGGACGTTCTTGTAAGGGGCTTGACTCGAAGCGGTACCGCTAATTTTATGAATGAAACGGATGTCGCTGCCCAGAGCCTCGATCTCTTTCTTCTGAACTGGGGCGGGACCGTTCGATACGTTGGCTACAGGTGCCTGGAACATGGCTTCTGCAGAAGCGTCGCCCTTTTCTACTTCGATATTCCAGGGGCCAGCCACTGCGGTTTCGTATTTCTTCTTGCTTGGATTGAACCAGCTGTACTTGATTTCGGGGATGGTGAATTCGCCCTTCTTCTTGGGGTAAAGGAAGACTTTTATGCTCTTGCTGGTGACCACCTTGTTTCCAACGATCTTCTTGGAGATGTCATTTTCGGGAGGCACCGAGCGGAAATCGCTAAAGTCGGGAAGCTTGGGATCGGTAATGGATCCGGGAAGGCCGTCACCCTTGATGTTGATGGACAGGGTCATGGCTTCGCCCACCTTGAGGTTGGTGCGGTCAAAGTCTGCGCTAAAGCTGTAGTTGCCTACCATACCGCTAAAGTTTTCGGGCTTGCCTTCGGTGGGGAGGGGCTTAACGGTAATGTTGACGGTGGGGGAGGTGGCTTCGGCCTCGATCGATTCCTGCTTGACGCTTCTGCTCGAGAAGGACATGCCGCCCATCTGCTTCTTTTCTTCGACGACCTTGGGTTCACCCAGCTTGGTGTATTTGAACTTGAATGCCGGAATTTGCAAGTTGCCGCTCTTGGTGGGGCTGAGCCATGCAAACTTGGCGCTGGCCTGAAGTTCTCGGCGGGCGTTTTCAACCGGTTCGAATTTCATGTTGGCGAGATCACTGCGATGGACGATAAAGTCGTTACCGGTGCTCATGTCGGTGGCCTGCAGGTTCCCCTGGAAATGTTCGTAGGTGTGGAAACCCAACGTAACAGAGAACTGTTCGCCTTCGTAAACGGATTTCTTGCTGGGGGTCAGGCTAACGGCAAGGGCATCGTCGGTAAAGGCCCGCTGAATGTTGACTGGGATATCGCCAGTGATGCCATGTTTCTGGCCATCGATGTTCATGAAGATGCCACCGGCGCTGATCCGTCCGGTTTTCTTTGGGGCCTTCAAGGTAAAGGTGTAGACGCGTGCCTTGTAGCTGCGGGCTCTGCCGCCACCGCCAAAGAAGGATTCAAAGGGGTCCATTTCTGGACGCATGACCTGGTCGGCACTGTCCAACTTTACAAGGTTGAATCCATTCTGGGCTTCAAAATGCAGGTCGCTTCGGTTGTCGGGCAAATCCTGCAGGGGGAACACAAGCTGAATTCCAAAAGTGTTGCCAGCCTCAATACGGTCCCTGTCAAATTGGAGGGACGGGCGGGCAAAAGCCATGGCTGTAAGGGCCATACATGCTAGCGTCAATTTTTTCATGGCCTAAAAATACCAAATTTTAGGTTGCGAGATGTATAAAACGGCTGGATTTCGTGAACAGAAAACGAAGATATCAGTCGAAATTCAGACTGCGGCGGTAAGGAGTGAATCCTGCCTTACGGATAAAGTCTTCTGCGGCTTCGATGCTGGTCAATCCGTGGTTGGTAAGGACGTTTTCTTCGATGACAATGCTGTTGATGTCGTCGGCACCGGCGTGCAGTCCCAATTCACCCAGCGAAAGTCCCATCCCCAGCAAAGAAACTTCGATATGGGGGATGTTATCCAGGTAGAGGCGACTGAGGGCCAGAAGCTTTAGGTATTCGTCTCCGCGAACATGGCGGATGGGGAACTTGTCTGTCTGGGGTTGGAAAGTCCATACGACGAAACTGTTAAATCCGGCGACGTTTGCGGTGACTGCCTGGTCCTGGGTCTTTCGGACGTACTCCAGGTGCTCGATAATCTCTTCGGGGGTTTCGACACTGCCGAATACGATATTGGCGCTGCCGGGGAGACCCTTCTTGTGGCAGGCTGCCAGAATGTCGCACCATTCCTGTGCTTGCAGTTTCTTGGGGCTGAGCATTTGACGCATGCGGTCGCTGAGAATTTCTGCGCCTGCACCCGGAACAGAACTAAGACCTGCATCCTTAAGAATGTCCAGCAGACTTTCGAGAGGCATGTTGTTGAACTCGGCCATGCGCTTGAGTTCTACGGGCGAAAATCCGCGGACTCGTACTCCCATTTCCTGGGTCAGCATTTTCAGTACGTCGGTGTAATAGGACAGGGGGATTTCCTTGTTGACTCCGCCCTGCAAAAAGATGTGGTCGGCGCCCTTGGCCTTGGCCTCGATGGTCTTCTGACGGATTTCGTCGAGAGTCAATACATAGGCTTCGGGGCTCTTGTAGGGCCTGCAAAAACTGCAGAAACTGCAGGTCACTTCGCATACGTTGGTGTAGTTCACGATGCGGAATGCGGTGTAGCCCACACGGTTGCCGGGAAGGCGTTTTTGACGTACCGTGTTGGCGGCTTCTACCACCTGTGTCCAGGGTGTTTCTGTCAGGAGTTCCAGCCCTTCCGCAGGGGTCAGGCGGAAATCATTATTTGTCGGGTTTTCTGCCCCTAGAATCGCTTTTTGCAGGATCTTATTCATTGTCCCCTAAAATAGAAAAGTCTATGCCGGTTGTGCATGGATATATCGTCCACGGAAATCCACTTTGTTCATAAGCCATTTATCGTAAATAAGGGTAAGTTTACCTTGTGGTTTTTATCAAAAAAGGAAAAATGAGATGAAAAACAGGAATGTTCTGGCTTTGGGTTTGGCCACAGCGCTGTCTGTATCTTCGGCAAATGCCTTTGTTTTGACAGGTTCCGTTCATGATGCCAAGGGAAAGGCGGTGAAGGGGGCTGAACTATCTTTGATCGGCACAGAGTATTCTGCTGTTTCGGACGGGGTAGGCTCCTTTACCATTCGCGATACGCCGATTAATACTACGGCGATTAAGCCTGTTGTGAATCCTGGCTTCGTAAGAGTCGATAACGGAATACTTTCTTATTCTCAGGCTGCATCGGCTCCTGTGCAGGTACAGGTTTTTGATGCCATGGGTTTTAGAGTTGTGAATCAGGAATTGAACGGCTCGGGTTCCGTTGATATGCGTAGCTTTGTAAAGAGCGAAGGAACGTACTATGCCCGAGTGAAGATGGGGAACGCCTTGCAAGGTGTGAAGTTTACGGCCCGAGGTTCCTATGGTTCATCTTATGGAGTGGCTCCTGTAAATACCCTGAAAAAGGAAGGGGAGGGGGGAACTCTACAGGTTACCGCAGACGGTTATGATACACTTAAAGTAGCTCTCGCGAATCTCGATACCAACTTGGATCTGACCCTGGAAAAGGCCGTGGGTGCAGAGGAAGTTTATGACTTTGGATGGGCCAAGGGGAACGCACCCGTGCCTACTCGTGGTTGTGGCAAAACCTGGAGCCGCGTAAAGTCGGGCAGCTATGAATTCCAGTGGAGCAAGGGCAAGCGTACCATCAGAATCGATATCCCTGACAACTACGATAATACCAAACCTTATCGCCTTGTTTTCGGTATGCACTGTATGGGTGGTTGGGCTGGTGGCGTCCAGCAAGAAGGCTACTATGGCATGAAACCTCTGGACACCGAAAAGACTACCATCTTTGTGGCTCCCGAAGGAAACGGCAATCAGGCTCCCTGGGCCCAGGATGACTACATTCTCTTCGATGAACTTTTGGCTGATCTCCAGAGCAATCTCTGCATTGACTCTTCCCGCGTGTTCTCCGCCGGCTTCAGCTATGGCTCTATGTTCACCAACGGCCTTTCCCGCGACCATCAGCATGTGCTTCGTGGTGTAGCAGCTTACGAAACGGCTGAAATCAACATCTATGTTCCGCCTCATTCCGGCAAGTCCATTGCCTGGATGGGTGTGCTTGGCCTGCAGGACGACCTGTGCCGTCCGGACCTTGGTCGTGCAGCCCGTAATACAGCCTTAAAGCACAATGGTCCTAACTTTACCGATGCTAGTGGCGAACAGGCTGAAGAATATAAGGGTTCCGGTCCTCACGTTTGCTACGATTACAAGACCGTAGACGAACGCTTCCCCGTTAAATGGTGTACGCAGAATGGCGGGCACATCTGGGATCATAAGGATCCGGGATCGACAAAATCCTGGGTTCCCGAAACAACTTGGGAATTCTTCACCCAGTTCTAGAAAAGGTCTAAAAAAGCCTAATAAAAAACGCCCTGGCTGTGATGCCAGAGCGTTTTTTGTTTCTATGATAGAATGGTTAGTCCTTGACGCAGCGAACGGAGTAGCCCCATTCATACTTTTCTTCGTATTCGGTATTGAGACTGGTGTTGTCGTAATAGCCGATGTTTCTGCGAATTGCAGAGTCAGAAGATTCAGTAGCGCTCCAGAAGTCTGCGACCCAATCAACGTTGTCGAAGTAATCGGAACGGTCGATGAGGTCGGTTTTCCAGTTTCCTGCCAGCATGGCGGAGAAGCCTAAATCATCAGTGCCGCCGTATGTCTTTGCAAGGAGAGCCTTGCCGATATAGCTGTTCTTCTTGCTGACGACGTAAGCGAGAGAGTCCCATTCGGGATTTGTGGGGAGATGCCAGCCAATGGGGCATGCACCCTGGTGTTTTTCGGAGATTCTTGCGCTGCTTCTGTTGTAGCTTTCAGAAACGTCGGCTGCTGCGGCCCATGAATACAGTCTTCCATAGATATCGCAGTTGGCTTCCTGGTTCTTATAGCACCAGCTCTTGCTGGCGGTACCGGCGTAGTTCAGGTTTTCAGCCATCCAGGTCTGATTGCCGATGACAACGCACTTGTACCACTGTCCATCGCGGGTGTCCTGGAACTGACAGTAGTCAATGTCGGGGTTCAGATTGGCCCAAGTCTTCTTGGTGATTTCGACAGTGTCACAGCAGTTGCAGTCTTTGCCGTCCTTGCCATCGACACCGTCGCGGCCGTCCTTGCCATCGACACCGTCGCGGCCATCCTTGCCATCGACGCCGTCACGGCCGTCCTTGCCATCGACGCCGTCACGGCCGTCCTTACCATCGATACCATCCTTGCCGTCAACGCCATCGCGGCCATCCTTACCATCGATACCGTCCTTGCCGTCAACGCCATCGCGGCCGTCCTTACCATCGATACCATCCTTGCCGTCAACGCCATCGCGGCCGTCCTTACCATCGACACCGTCACGGCCATCCTTACCATCGATACCGTCCTTGCCGTCAACGCCATCGCGGCCGTCCTTGCCATCGATGCCATCCTTGCCGTCAACGCCATCGCGGCCATCCTTGCCATCGATACCGTCCTTGCCGTTAACACCATCACGGCCGTCCTTACCATCGACGCCGTTTAGACCGTGGAGCAGGACTCCGACGGAATCACCACCGCAGAGGATTTTATAGCCGGAGTTGTCTGCAAGAATTGCAACAGTGCAGGATGTTCCATCCTTACCGTCAACGCCGTCCTTGCCGTCGATACCATCACGTCCATCCTTGCCGTCTTTACCGACAATTGCTGCGACGGAAGTGTCCAATGCGCTGTTTCCTCCAATGACCAGAGTGCCAATGGTGGCATTACCGCAGAACACTACGTTGTTGTTGCCGTTTCCGGAAATGGTACATGTATTTCCGACGGAGGTTGCTTGCTTCTGTTCCGACCACAGTCCTCCTGTGCACTGGAAGTAGGCTTCTTCGTCAATGACGTAGGTGGCGTCTCCCTCGTTGCTTGTGTTGCAGGGGCCCAGTCCATAAATGGACTGAACCATTGCACGCAACGAAGGTGCAGTGGTAGAAACGCTGGCTGATCCAGATACTTCAATAGATCCGGAGATTTCTGCAGAAACAGTTTCGCTAGTTGCTCCAGTTTCTGATGTTACGGCTTCTGTACCTGCTTCAAGACAGCCTCCCAGCAGGAATGCCGAACATGCAACGAATGCTACTGACTTTTTCATAAAAACCTCCGCAAAAGCGAATTAAAATTTCCCAATTAATAAAATACGCTTGCCTTGAAAATAGAGGAGAAAAAAGTGCAAAACGGATGTTTTGTCTTGGAATAAAAAATCAGGTGCTGTCTGATTTAAATCACGCTTAATCTTGTTTTTGTGCGACGGCCGTCACACTTCGTGTTTGCTAGAGCCGTTTCGGCCGATTTATCCATTAAATACTATCTTTGGACTCATGGAATTCAAACGTTTTGAAGCCTTGATAGAGAAGTTCCCGCAGGTGCAGATTTTTAGTACCGAAGGTGCTGATCTTGACCGGGTCATTACTCATTTTTTGAGTCAGCGAGAAAAGGTTTCCACTATGTCGGAAACTATTCAGCGAAAGATTCAACAGGCTCTTGCCCCGTTCTTTCAGCAGCGCTTTATTAGCCTCCATGATGATGAGGCTCTGTTGGTGCGTAATCTGCTTTTGAACAAGAAGTTCTTCTTGCAGACGGATCGCTATATCGAGGACATGGCCTGGCCAGAAACGGATCCCGAAAAACTTGATGAAGCGTTAAAAATTGCGGACCTTGCAGAAGGTATTCTGGATAGAAAGCTTCTGAGCCTTTCTAACGGGGAGCTGCGTCGAGTCTTGCTGGCTCGCATGTGGATGGAAAATCCGGAGTGGATTTACTTCAACGATCTGTTTGGCGGGCTGGATCCTGAGTATCGCGCCCATCTGGCAGGCTGTGTGGCAGAACTTGCCCGTAGTCGCGGCACCGGCTTGAAAATCGCTGTCCGTCTTGCTCGAGAAGACGAACTGCTCCCGGAAATTCCCGCCTTTGTTTATGCCGACAAGACTTTTGTGCAGTACGAGGGTGAATTGCCCAAGGAAGCGGCGAAGCCCAAGTATACCAAGGCAGAACTGAAAGATTATGAAATCGTGGAATTGAGGTCCGAAGCTTCAGACTCCAAGTCCGAGGATGCTGAAATTCTCTTCGACTTGAAAAATATCAATGTCCGCTTTGGTGAAACCGATGTCCTGAAGAATTTGAACTGGACTGTTCGCAAGGGTGAACACTGGGCCGTGATGGGCGAGAATGGTGCCGGCAAGAGTACGTTGCTGGGCATGCTTACTGCGGACCATCCCCAGATTTACAATAATGACATTACACTGTTGGGGGAACGCCCGGGCCATGGTCTCAACATTTGGGACCACAAGGCCAAACTGGGATTTTTCTCTCCTGAACTGGCCTTGCAGTACCGTGAAGATTTGACGCTCCTGGAGGTGCTCTGCACTGGCTTTACCCCTAACCTTTGTCGCGCCGCCAATCCCACTTGGGAAGAAAAGGCGAAAGCTCGTGAATGGTTGACTTATCTGGGATTTGAAGACGTGAACCAGAATATCCGTTCCCTGTCGCCCATCGACAAGCGTCTGGTGCTCATGGCTCGTGCCGCAATTCGCCCTCCCGAGGTTCTTCTGTTAGATGAACCTTCCCAGGGGTTGAAGGGTGAATATCGCGAAAAGCTGTTCCATCTGTTGCAGCTCCTGTCCACAGAAACCACTCTTATTTTGGTTAGCCATTACGAAGAAGAATGGCCTCCTTGCATGACTCACTTGTTGCGCATGCCGAAATTCTCGCTAGGTTAATATGACTCTAAACGAAAAGACCATTTTGAAGGCGCTTAGTGCCGTGCAGGATCCGGACCTTCACAAGAATATTGTGGAACTGGATTTCGTGCAGAATCTTAAGATTGAAGGCGATAAGGTTAGCTTTGATCTTCGCTTGACAACTCCCACTTGTCCTATCCGTGATCAGTTCAAGGATCAGTGCATTGCCATCGTGAAGTCTCTTGGCGCAAGCGAAGTGAATGTGACCTTTACCGCGAAGGAAGGTGGCGCTGCCGGTAATTCCGCTGCCCAGGCTCCTAAGGATTCCCATATTGGCGAAGTGGCCCATGTGGTGGCCGTGGCTAGTGGCAAGGGCGGTGTGGGTAAGTCTACGGTGACTGCTAACCTGGCCATGGCCTTGAGCCTTTCCGGTGCCCGTGTGGGTATTCTTGATGCTGACATTTACGGCCCTAGCATGGGTCTTATGTTCGGTATCGACAAGGCTCCCGAAGTTTTTGACGACAACACCATCGCCCCTGTTGAAGCAAAGGGCGGCGTAAGCATTGTGTCTATGTGTATGTTCGCTGATTCCGATAAGGCTACCATTTGGCGTGGACCTATGGTAAGTCAGATGATTCAGCATTTTATTCACCATGTGCGCTGGGGTAAGTTGGATTACCTGCTGGTGGACTTTCCTCCGGGAACAGGCGATATCCAGCTGACCTTGACCCAGAACTGCCCCATGTCTGGTGCGGTCGTGGTGACTACTCCCCAGGAAGTGGCCCTGGCTGACTGCCGCAAGGGTATCGCCATGTTCGATAATGTTGGCGTTCCTGTGGTCGGCGTTGTAGAAAATATGAGTTACTTTATTTGCGACCAGTGCAATAAGCCTCACTACATCTTCCGCCAGGGTGGTGGTGAATCCATCGCTAAGAAGTGGGGTGTCCCCCTGATCGGGAAGGTGCCTCTGGAACCGGCCGTTGCCGATTGTGGCGATGGGGGAACTCCTGCCGTGTTGAGTAACCCTAATTCGGAATCGGCAAAGGTCTTTATGCAGGTGGCCGATGCCATGGTCCGTACGATTTCTGTATTTGACCATGAAGATGAGGGAACTCTTAAGTCCTATAACTACGAATTTGACCAGCTGCCGGTAGAGACGGTCTAAGGAGTGCTAAATGTTGCAACCGAAAAAATTCTTTAGAACTGCAGATGGAAAACTGGGCGTGGAATGGAATGATGGTACCCGTGGGGCTTGCTCTGCCCGTGATTTGCGTTGTGCCTGCCCCTGCGCCCTGTGTGTGGATGAACATACGGGTGTAAAGACGCTGGATGACGCTTCTGTCCCTGCTGATATCGCTCTTTTGAAGGTACAGTCCGTAGGACGCTATGCGGCTAGCCTTACTTTTAGCGATGGACATAATTCGGGAATTTATCCGTACGACAAATTGCGTAATTTGACCTTGGGTAAATTGACAGAATCCGTATAAAAAAACATATTTGTTCAACTTCAAGGGCTTTTGCCCGCGATGAATAAAAATGGATTGATAGGTGATCTTATGAGTGATGCAAACGAAGCACTATATTTCCGGGACTTGAATCGTTTCCCGACTCTTACCCCGCAGGAGGAGTCGGCTCTGCTTTCGATTATCAAGACCGGGGCTACAGAGGAAATTCGCAAGTCCGCTCTGCAGCGCCTGATTCGCGGCAACCTTCGCTTTGTGGTCAGTGTGGCCCGTAAGTACCAGGGCCGTGGTCTTTCTCTGCTCGATCTTATTAACGAAGGCAATCTGGGCCTTTTCAAGGCGGCTAAGCGCTTTGATATGGACAAGGATGTCAAGTTCATCAGCTACGCCGTGTGGTGGATTCGCCAGTCAATCCAGAAGGCTTTGTTTGAACAGGTGGGCGCGGTCCGAATTCCGCCTAACAAGCTCGCTCTTGTAAACCGCTTCAAGCGTGCCCTTATGCAGAACGATGGCGACTACGATCGCACCATCGCCATGGAAGAATTTTCCCCCTTCGAAAAAGACATTGTCGAAGTCATGGAAAAGATTGTGGACATCTCTCTGGATGCTCCCATTGGTGACAGTTCCACTGTTTCCAGTTCTAGCGAATCTGTAAGCACCCTGATGGATGTTCTGGGTACCGATGGTAACCAGGATGAGGACATGGAAAAGGATGAACGCCGCAAGCTCATCCAGGAAACCTTGTCTAGCCTGCCTCAGCGTGAAGAAGAAATTCTTCGCATGTTCTACGGTCTCGATACCGTAGAAGATACGACCTTGAAGGATATTGGCGAAGACCTGAAACTCTCTCGTGAACGTGTCCGCCAGATCAAGAACAAGACGCTCCGTCGCCTTCAGAAGAGCAAGGAGCATAAGGAAAAGCTGGCTGACTTCCTGGAACTCTAACCGAGGCTTGGAATCAGATGTCCAATTCCAATAATGCTGCCCGCAAGGCTGCCTATCTCTTTTTGACATTGTGTTGTGGAGCCCTTCTTGCTTTTGTGGGCTTTCGCGTGTACGAGATCTACGGCCCGTCTAAGGTTTCTGTTCCGGCCGTCCCCTACGGATTGCCTGTCGGTTCGACGGTTCTGTTGGGCGATGCTCCCGATTTTAACTCCTCGGTAACAAAGCTGCCTGTTCAGGTTCAGACTGAACTGCGTCGTGCCTCTGAACTTTCTCGCGCCGGAGCCCTTTCTTCGGCTTACGACATCTACGATGGCGTTGTTGTTCTCTACCCTGATTTGCTGAATGCTATCTGGGGTGGGGTGAACATCCTCTTTGATATGGCGACCAATGGGGTTGCCCTGACTGAAAATCAGAAGGACCGTCTTGCCCTGTTGACAGGTAAGTTGCAGGGGCGTTATCCTGGAACGGGTCTGGCTGCCTACCTGGAAAGCCGAGTGGTGTATATGGCCGGTAACGAATCGGCTTCCCTTGAACTGGCTCGTGTCGCTACAGAAAAGGCTCCCTCCCTGACTCAGGCTCGACTCTGGTTTGGTGAATTGCTCCTTAAGAATTCCCGCAGCATCCAGGCGGCCGGCGAACTGAAAACCGCCATTAGCCTTTCTAACGGAGATTCCCCCCGAGCCTATGAACTGTTGGCTGAAGTTTACCACGACAGTGGCTTGCTGGATAGCTGCTCCGCCGTTGTGGAATATGCCCTTTCCCAGTTCCCGGTTGATGCTAAACTTCTTCTGCTTCAGGGATACCTGAAGGAATACCAGGGACACTTTGATGCTGCCGAAAAAATCTATCAGCGCATTCTTGCCTTCCAGCCGGATTACGCCGAGGCTCGTGCCGCCGCAGCGACTCTAGGTGAAAAATCTCCTCCGGGTTCTGGAACTGGTGTTGCTCTGTCTCCCCAGGATCGAGCCCAGATTGCCTGCGATATTCTGCTGCCCTTGGTAGAAAAGTATCCCGAAAACCTGCCTTTGCGGGAGGCTCTTGGCCGTGCCTATCTGAAGGGTCGTCAGTTTGACCTGGCTCGTATGCAGTTCCAGGAAATCAAGAAAGCCGATCCCGAGTATCCTGAAATCCAGCTTCGTATCCAGGAAGCAAGTATCACGCGTCCTGCTCCCATTTCGAAGACCGACGGTCTGGCCGCCAACTTGAACCGTGCTATCGACAGCCTCCGCGGAACATCTGGCCCTGCGACGACCCATGACTTCTCTTCAATGTTGGGCCATTATCTTGTTCGCTATGGCGCGACTCCCCGTGAATTTTTCAAGAAGTATTCGATTTCCAATTTCCGCCCGGTTGCAAATAACGTTTGGCAGGAATCTTTCTACATCGCCCCCTATATGCATACCTATACGGTTGTGTTTGATTCCCTGAATCATTTCCGACAGGTTCATGTGGTTGTTGTGGATTCTTCTTCAAACTCTAACCACCTGGGGGTTGCTCCCGAGGTGTTTACGCGTCTGTTGAAGCAGAATTCCCGAATTTCAGGTATTGGAAACAGTACCGGCGAAACGGATTGTGGCGATGGTCTTGTCTTGGATGCCGCTGTATGGGAAACGCAGGATAATTTTGAAATGCTGGCCCGTGTAGTTGGTAAACCTGCCGAGGTTCGTATGGTGCGTTTTGACAAGTCTGCCCTGCCGCCAGGTCTTAAACTTTGTGATTATGCCTCCTATTTGAACCGCTACTAGAATTTGCGATTGAGTACCATTGCCTTTTTTGTATTTTTGACCTGATATGTTCAAGTTTAAGATTATAGCTTTTGCCCTGCTCGCCTTCTTTCTTGAAGGGTGTACCTGCTGTGCTTACTTGAACCACATGTTCAATGCGGAACGTCTTTATGATGAAGCCGGAGAGATGCGCACTGCCCGCCAGGATAGTGTTGCCGATGCCGAGGAATCTAGGCCCAGTCCCGAAGAACGTCAGAAGTATGACAAGGTGATCGAAAAGGGATCCCGCGTGCTGGAACGTTTCCCCAACAACAAGAAGCGTACCGCAGAGGCTGTCTTCCTGATTGGCGAATCTTTTAGACATAAGCAGGAATGGGACAAGGCCATTACCAAGTACGACGAGTACGAACGCTATTTCTCTGATTACGATTCAATGCCGGCGGTAGAATACCAGCGTGCCTACTGTCTCTACAAGAATCATGAATATAATATTAGCCGTTTTGCCCTGGAACCGGTTGTCGCTTCCAAGGACCATCCCTATTACTTCCAGGGGCTGAACCTTCTTTCGCTTCTTGATGAACAGGCTGAATTCCCCGACCAGGCTATCGCCTCTCTAGAAGCAGTTCTTGCCGATACCATGGGTACTCCCTTTATGCGCGGCAAGGCCCATTTTAGATTAGCAGGTCTTTATTTCAAGAAAGAAAATTGGGAAAAGGCTCGTGAACATTATGTGGCCGAAGAGATTAAACTGCTGAACTCCCGTGAACGTCAGACCGCCGGAGAACAGGGTGCTGAATGTCTGGTGAATGTTGGACAGTTCCTTCCTGCCGCTGACGAGTATAAGGCACTCTACAAGGAACCTGAATTTGAAACCAAGCAGCCGGATTATCTGGTCCGTATTGGCGAAATCACCATGATGGCTCAGCGTTATCCCGATGCGTTCATTGTTTTCCAGAAGGTGAATTCCGAATATCCGAGATCCGTGCATGCGGCAAGAAGCTACTATAACCTGGGCGATTACGAACAGCACAAAACCTTGAATTATGAGCAGGCCGTTGTCTATTACGATAGCAGTTTTACTTCTAGGACCATTAGCGATTGGGGTCAGAAGAGCCGCGAACGTAGGGATGCTTTAAAACGTTTGCTGGCCATGCGCAAGCAGAATGACGATGACCGGGCCGACTCCATTCCCAATGTGGATAATTTCTTCGGAACGGAATTCCAGATTGCGGAATTGTTCCTTTTCAAACTGTCTGAGACGGATAGCGCTGTTGCAAGGTTGGACGTCATTATTAACGAATCCAAGGATAGCGCGAGGGTCCTGAAAGCGACTTACGCCAAGGCTTTCATCTACGATGAATTTTTGCATGACCCGGATGCCGCCGAAGAAATCTACAAGGAAATCGTAGAAAAATATCCGGATACGGAATATGGAAAGCAGGCCCAGGCAAACCTCGGTATGCGTGTTACCCTCAAGACTCAGGAAGATCTGGCCAGGGATCGATATATGGTGGCAGAAAGCTTGTGGACTGTCGCATCGGAAATGCCCCTGGATCAGATGGAACTGGTGGATTCTGCTTATGCCCATGCCTTTGATTCCTTTGACAGTCTTTATCAGGAGTATCCCGAAACCCAGTCCGGTGTTCAGGCCCTGTACATGAAGGCCGTCTATTTCCGAATGAACCCGGAACGCGTTGACAGCGTCTTTGCCATTTACAAGGTCCTTCGCGATAAGCATGGTGACACGCCCTGGGGTAAGGAAGCCGCTAGGAAGTTGAATTCTCGCCTGACGATTTCTGATGATGACTTGAAGCGTCTCCGCAAGCGTGTTCAGACTAGCGAGGCCCACATCAACAAGCTCTCGGCTCAGTATTACGAACAGCTCAACCAGAAGCCCGAAGAGAAGAAGGCCGAGGTCAAGAGCAAGGAAGATGAAATCCTCGAGAATACATACAATAGTATGTATGACTTTGAATAGGAACGGCGGATGCGTTTAGGCGGATTGAGTTTGCTTTTGGCGCTTGTTTGTTCGTCTGCCTTTATTGTTGGCTGTGCCGGTTCCGATAGTATTGCCGCCCGAAGAGGGTATGTCCGTTTTCCCGGTAAACATTATGCCTCCAAGGAAAAGGCCGAAATTGGTACGACGATCTCGGGAGAGGCCAGTTACTATGGGCCGGGTTTTCATGGTAAGAAGACGGCCAGCGGCGAAATTTTTAACCAGAACGATCTAACCTGCGCGCACAAAAAATTTCCTTTTGGCACCGTGCTGAAGGTGACTCGTATCGATAACGGCGAAAGTGTTGTTGTCCGTGTGAATGATCGTGGCCCCTATGTGGGTGATAGAATTTTGGATCTGAGCGTGGCTGCGGGCAAGAAAATCGGCCTGGACAAGGTAGGACACGCAAAGGTGAACGCCGAGGTTATAGGGAATTAATCGCCGGGATTGAAACGTCTCATTTTTTTAGAAAGGCGCAAGGTGTCATAATATGACATCTCTGTTTTTTATATTTACTGCTCGTAAAGGCACTTTGAATTAGACGTCTGTGAGTGCCTTAAAGGAATGAATATGAAAAACGAAAAAAAGGTAAGTAAGAAAGTTAGTCGTAAACGCATTGTCGAGATTCCCGAAAACAGCATGTGGGAATCCGAAGAGTATCGCGATCGTTATTCGGGATTTGTTGCTTTTAAACGTCGCATCGATGAACAGCTCCAGCTGATGGATGCCGATGTATGTATCGATGACGACGATCTTCTGCCCTTTTACCGCATGGGCGAAAGTGAGAACTTTGTTCTGAGTGCGTTAGGCTGTTTTTAATATTTAGGCCTATGAAAAATGCCGCAACAATGTTGCGGCATCAATTGTCTTTTTTTGCTGAAGGCGTTATTTATTTTGCCTTGTAGCTGACAAAGCGGATGTTGTCGTTATAATCCTTGTGGATTCCTGCAAATTCCAGCCACGGGTAGTTCTGGGCTTCGTCCTTGAGAACTTCTGCCTGCTCGCTTCCGATTTCCAGCAGGATGGGGGCGCCAGAATTAAGGCGGCCTTGGGTCTGCTGCAGAAGCTTGCGAACCAGGTCGAGTCCGTCGGGTCCGCCGTAGAGGGCCAGTTCCGGGTCGAACTTGTCTACTTCGGGCTGAAGCTTGCCCTTTTCCGAATCGGGAATGTAGGGCAGGTTTGCGATGAGACAATCTATCTTGGCATTGGCATCTTGGCCGGCTGCCGTCAGAGCTTCTGCGGTGGCGGCGTTCAGCAGGTCTCCCTTGGCGAAAGTCAGCTGAGGGGCGGCTAGTTCATTGGCTTCGGCGTTTTCGCGGGCCAGGGAAAGTGCATCTTCAGAAATGTCGCAGGCAAGAACCTTGGCGTTTTCGATTTCCTTGGCGCAGGAAATCGAGATGCAGCCGGAGCCGGTTCCGATTTCTACGATGAAGGGTTTTTCAACGCCTTTCAATCGTTCGCGGGCCATGTCTACCAGGCTTTCAGTTTCGGGGCGGGGAATCAGGGCACGACGGTCGCACTTGATAATGAAACCGCGGAAACTGGTGTCGCCGATGATGTGCTGCAGAGGTTCGCGGTTGGCGCGGCGGGCTACCATCTCGCGGAGAACATCCAGTTCGGAAGGGGTCAGCGGCTTTTCGAAGTTCAGGTAGATGTCCATGCGGCTCTTCATCTTCAGCCCATGGCTGATGATGTACTGGGCGTCCAGCAAGGCGTCGGGAACGCCCTTCTTTTCGAAGAAGACCTTGGTGCGGTTCAGAATTTCGAGCACCGTCATGGGGCCCTGGTTTGCGGGTGCGTTTGCCATCTTGTGCCTGCCCTGGAATTCGCCGAATTAGGCGTTGAACTTACCCAACTTTTCCTGGGCGTTTGCCATCTGGAGGCCGTTGATCACTTCCTGCAGGTCGCCTGCCACTACCTGATCCAGATTGTACAGGGTGAGGCCGATACGGTGGTCGGTCACGCGGTTCTGGGGATAGTTGTAGGTACGGATCTTTGCAGAGCGGTCGCCGGTACCCACGAGGGCCTTACGGCTGGCGGCTTCTTCACGTTCCTTCTTGGCGATGACTTCGTCAAGAATGCGGGAACGGAGCATTTCCATAGCGTGCAAGCGGTTCTGGAGCTGGGAACGTTCGGTCTGGCAGCTCACCACCACGCCGGTGGGAATATGGGTCAAGCGGACGGCGGAGTCGGTCTTGTTGATGTACTGACCGCCAGCGCCACTGGAACGGTAGGTGTCCATGTGGATGTCTGCTTCGCGGATTTCCACGTCCACTTCTTCAGCTTCGGGGAGGATTGCCACGGTAGCTGCGGAAGTATGCACACGGCCCTGAGTTTCGGTTTCGGGGACGCGCTGCACGCGGTGTACGCCACTTTCAAACTTCAAGGTTCCGTAAACGCTATCGCCTTCGATATAGGCACGGATTTCCTTATAACCGCCAACAGTACCTTCGCTGAGGTCCTGGATGGTCAGCTTCCAGCCCATCTTTTCGCAATAGGCGCGGTACATGCGGAAAAGGTCGCCTGCGAACAGGGCGGATTCGTCACCGCCGGTACCGCCGCGAATTTCAATCGTTGCGTTACGGAAGTCCCAAGGATCCTTGGGAACCATCAAAATCTGCAATTCATCAATGAGGCCGGGCATGGTCTTTTCGATGGTAGAGAGCTCGGATTTGGCCATGGCCACCATTTCGGGGTCAGAATCGCCAAGAGCAGTCTTCCATTCTGCCTGGTCATTCAGCATCTGCAGGTATTCGCGAGCCTTGATTACGGCCTTTTCAATACCCTTGTATTGCTTGTGAATCTTGTTGTAACGAGCCTGGTCGCCCAAAACATCGGGATTGCCCAATTCGGATTCCAGTTCTTCGTACTTTTCAATGAGTTTACGTGCTTTATCTTTCATCGCGAGCAAAGATAGAAAATGGTATGAGGTGTGAGGTAATGAGGTCGGGGCCCAAGGCCCCTTTGAGGTTGGAAAATCGTAAGCTCTTATACCTCAGAGCGAAGCGACCTCATTCCTCAAAGGCCGAAGGCCGACCCTAGAACTGGTTGATGAAGAAGGTGATGCAGAGGCTGTTGATGAAGTCGGCGAACATGCTGCCGATAATGGGCACAAGCAGGTAGGGCTTCACGGCGGGGGCGTAACGGTGTGTCAGTGCCTGCATATTGGCCATGGCGTTGGGGGTGGCTCCCATGCCGAAACCGCACACACCTGCCGAAAGCACTGCGGCATCGTAATCGCGACCCATGACGTTGAACACCACGTAATAGGCGAACAGGAACATGAGCAGTGTCTGGGCGCAGAGCAAAATCACCAGGGGCAATGCCAGGGAGGCCAACTGCCAAAGCTTCAGGGTAATCATGGCGATTCCCAGGAACAGGGAAAGGCAAATGCCACCAACGTCGCGGATTTCACCCATATGGACTTCGTACTTGCTGCTATACTCGCAGATGTTTCTCATGATGGCGGCGATGATCATGGCGCCAATGTAAGAGGGGAACGTCATGCCAGTCTTTGAAAGGAGCGTGGAAACCAATGTTCCGAGGCCCATGGCGATTGCCAACTGGAATGCGGCGGTAGAATAGCGCTGTGCGGAACGGCGATACTTGCTCTGTTCCTCTTTCAGTTCCGCCTGGT
The DNA here is from genome assembly GCF_900142505.1 of Fibrobacter sp. UWH5. Classification (NCBI taxonomy): domain Bacteria; kingdom Pseudomonadati; phylum Fibrobacterota; class Fibrobacteria; order Fibrobacterales; family Fibrobacteraceae; genus Fibrobacter; species Fibrobacter sp. UWH5. The sequence continues at coordinate 140,017 of NZ_FRBB01000005.1, forward strand.
TTTGAGATTTGACTGTTTTGAGCAAGTCGTGCTTGATAATCAACTTTCTACCAATGGGGCCGCCCATCAGGGAACCTGCCACAAGGCCAAATGTGGCTGCTGCGGTACAGAGGGTTGTTGACCCTTCCATGCCGAAGTCCTCGAGAACGGGGCCGAATGCGCCCGCTGTTCCGTGGCCGCCAACCATGGAAATGGATCCAGCAGAAAGTCCTACCAACGGGCTGACGTTCAAGAGGTTGGCCAAGGCGACTGCCAGGGAATTCTGGAATACGATCAAGACGCAGACGCAAACCAGAAGCAATACCAAGTTGATGCCTCCACTTTTTAAGATTTTAAGGTTTGCGTTAAATCCTACCGAGGTAAAGAACACCATCATACAGATGGATTTAAGAGTCTCGTCAAAGGAAAATTCCAAGACGTTTAATTTGTATAGAATGCAGGAAATGAAGGCGAATACGATACCGCCCACAACGGGTGAGGGAATGCAGAATTTCTCCAGCAACTTGATTTGCTTTTTCAGGTTGGCGCCGAATACAAGAACTACTACGGCAAGGGCCAATGTCTGATACATGTCTAAAGAAAGTTTGTACATCGGGTCTCCTTAGTCGCCAGTAGAAGGAATGGGGCCGCGGCCGGGCAGAGGTGCGGCAATTTCCACGTTCATGTTCTTGGTCTTGTAAACGGCCGCTGCACCGGGGTGAAATCCCACAGGAATGCCTACAGTCTGCTGAGCGCCTACGGTGAAAATTTCTTCGGTGATTTTTGCGACGGTTGCGCTGTCCAAAAGCTGACTTGCCACGAGAACGGCCTTGGCTCCGAGAGTCTGCACCGCAGAATCCTGGCCCGCGTAAGTGTTGGCGGGAATCTCGCTTACGGTGAGTTCTGGGTGCAGGTTCATGATGCGGGTCATGTCTGCTGAATCCAGAGAAATAATGCGGATGTTCTTGTTTGCAGAAAGCTCGCTGATAGAGGGCGTGGGAATGCCAGCGGTGCAGAAGAAGGCGTCAATGCGACCTTCGCGAAGTGCTGCTGCGGCGTCCTTGAAATTGAGATTTTCCTTCTGGATTTTTTCAAAGGTAATGCCGTAGGCTTCCAGGATGATTTCTGCATTGCGCAACACACCGGATTCCTCTTCGCCAACGGAGACGTGGCGGTTTTGCAAATCGGCTACGGTCCTGATTTCGGAATCGGCCGAAACCACAATCTGGATGGATTCGGTGTAAAGACCCGCCACCGCAGAAATTGCAGAAACCTTGCGGCTTCTCATCAGGTGATCCTTGAGGATGTCTGCCTGGACAATTCCCAGGTCAATAAAACCTTCTTCCATGAGGCGGATGTTGGCGTGGGAACCAGCAGTGTTCTTGGGCTGGATTTTGAAAGTCTTGCCGGCGCCGTTGATTTTTTCGGCGAAGGTGGTGGCGAAGGTGTCGTAGAGACCGCCTTTGTTGCCTGAACCAAAACGAACATTTGCGTTTGCGGAATCGCAGGCGTTAAAGAGAAATGCTGAGGCTGTTGCTAAAACGGCAGTGGCCAAAACCTTGGATAAGAAAGTCGATGGTTTCATTGGATAACTCCAGTGGAATAGGGACTAAGGTAATAATAGAAATTCTAACTTTGTATTCATGGAAGTGACTCCCATTGGTACATTTTTTGGCGATGCTGTATACAAGTACGAGGCTCCCCGACAGGGTCGACTTTTCGCTGGGCATCCGGGCCGCATTGAACTGAGTAAAGGTCAGAATTTTGAAACGGCCTTGCGGGACCTGGATGGCTTTGAACGTATCTGGGTCATCTTCCAATTTCACGAAAATGAAGGTTGGCGCCCCACGACAAGGCCTCCTGTACCGCCCAAGGGCAAGGACCGCGTAGGAACCTTTGCAAGCCGAAGCCCCTATCGCCCCAATTCCATTGGCCTTAGCTGTGTTCGCTTGCTGAAAGTGGAGGGATTGACCCTTTACGTGGATGAAGCGGATTTGCTAAACGAAACTCCCGTGCTGGACATTAAACCCTACATCCCCATGGCCGATGCGTTCCCTAACGCGAAAGCGGGCTGGGTTGACGAACAGGATGGGGAAAAATGGCAGGTGAGTGCGTCTGACTTTTTTGTTAAACAGAACGAGTGGATTGCTGAACGCAGTACCTTTGACCTGTACAGCTTTTCTCAGGTGCAGTTGGGCCGAGGCGGTTTTAGCGATGGTGTTTTTGACGGCACTCGTCGACGTTTGACTTTGGATGAAAATGCAAAAACAGGGGTGCTTGCCTACCGCACATTCCGAATAGCATTTTCCTATGATGAATCTGCGCAGCGTGTCACCCTAGAAAAAATCTCCAGCGGTTATTCCGCTGAAGATCTTGAAACAGGTTCGCCTGATAAGTATGGCGATAAGCAACTGCACCGAGACTTTCTTGTTGCCTTTGCAGAAGCTTCCTGCGTTCAACGAACTCTATTCTAGATAGAAAGAACGAAGGAGTTCTCTCTTTTCTGCGGTTAGGCCGATTTTCTGCTCCATATAGTCTTCCATGGAACCGAAGTTTGCGTTGATATAATCCAGGGCGCGTTTCATATAAGAGGGGTTCACGCCGAGCATTGCCTGGATAACACCTTGATGCTCCTTGGAAAGTCCCTTATCCTGGGCGACTTTGAGAGCGACGTCAACCATGGTTTGATAGGATTCGTTGGACTTTGCGAAATCTTCCATGATAGATGTGCTGTCTACGCCAAGGGCCGAAAGAATGAAAACTGAAGCCAGTCCTGCGCGGTCCTTGCCTTGGGAACAGTGCCACAAAATGGTGCCGCCCTGGGTGGCGAGAATGGAATCGAACATTCTTGAGTATTCCTGCTGGGCGTGCTCCTTGGCGACTAGACCTACGTACAGGTTTTCCATGACGCTGTCAAAGACACCCGTTTGCACGAAGTCGGCGAGATGTGCTGCCGCTTCTTCGTTGAATGTGTTGGGGTTCATAGCCTTCCCGATTTTAACGCCTTCCTCGGTTTGCTTGACGCTTGATGTTTTTTGGGGAAGCGCCCCCAGTACGTTAAACCATATATTCTGCGCGCCAGAAATTTCAACGTCCAGATTATTTTCGCGTTCCTGTTCCGTGCGGAGATCGCAAATCAGTTTGAGGTTCAAACCTTGCAAAAACTTGACGTCATTTTCGCTGGCTTTAGCCAGGTTGGCCGACCGGAAAAGAACGTTTGACTTTACCTGCTTTCCGTTGGAAGTCTTGATTCCTCCCAGCTCTCTTACGTTAGCCACGTTTTCTAGTTTCATAACTCTTTCCGTGTGTTTTAAGACCGCTGTTTCCTTGTGTTCTACTTCGCTGTTGCAGGCGAGAATGTTCGCCGCGATCATTGTCGTAAGAACCATTTTTGCAATATTTTTCAATATCATAAATTCTGTCTAGATGATAAATCGTAAAAGAAACCTTTCTTGCCCATAAGCTCTTCGTAGGATCCGGATTCAACAATTTCACCCTTGTTTACAACGATGATTCTGTCGCAGTGAATGACCGTGCTTAGGCGATGGGCTACGACAATCTTGGTGCATTTCATTTTTGAAAGGGTCTCGCCGACGATGGCCTGAGTTTGGTTGTCCAGGGCTGATGTCGCTTCGTCAAAGAATAGAACTTTGGGTTTGCCGACAATGGCTCTGGCAATTTGAATTCTTTGCTGTTGTCCACCCGAGATCGTAGAACAGCTTCCCGAAAGAACAGTATGAATGCCCATGGGCATTTCCTGGATGTCTTTTTCTAGGCCGACATTTTTAATTACTTCTTGAACTCGATCTAGAGTTGTCTTTGGATGGGCTACAGTAATGTTTTCAAAAATAGATCCTGAAATCAGCTTGTCATCTTGCAAGACCACACCAAAATATTTTCGAAGTTCCTTCTTGTCAATTTTGTCGATGTCGTTCTTGCTGTAATAAATTTTTCCAAGGGTAGGCTTCTCGAATCCAAGCAGTAATTTTAATAGGGTAGATTTTCCGCTACCGGAACTGCCAACGATGCCGATGTATTCCCCTTCCCTTATGTTGAGGTTGATATTTTTTAGTGTCGGGGTTTCGGCACCCGGGTAAGAAAAACTGACGTTGTTTACTTCAATGTCGCCTGCGATTTTGCCTGGCAGTAGGGTATCGTCAGAAGTTTCGGGAAGTTCATCCAGAATGACTTTACATTCGTCAAACATGGGGATTGCCGTTACGGCAGAGAATGCCTCTACAAGGCAGAGGATGATGGCGTTGGAGAACAATCCGAATGCAGAAACGAATGCCAGGAACTGACCGGTGGACAACGTTTCTGTGTGGCTGGCCAGATAGAAAAAGCAGATGCTTTCAAAGATTTGGAGCGCGTTAATAAATATGTTGAACTTATTTTGCGTCCATTCCTGTTTCTGTTCCATTTTCTTCTGTTCTGCATAGAACTTCAGATATTCAAGAATGAAGCGGTTGCCGGCGTTTGCGATCCTGATGTTTGAAATGCCGTTGATAGCCTGGATCATCCAGCTGGAACCTTGATTTCCGCTTCTGATGATCATGCGCTCGACATCAATCTGCCGATGGCAAATGATAACCGCCACGACAGCGATAAGGACTGTCAATCCGACTCCTATGAGGGCCAGCGAGGAAGATATAGAAACCATCTGGCAGAAAAAGAAAACCGAGAAAATTCCGCCAAGGAGCGTTCTAAATAAACCGTTAGAAAGAAGACTGAAAATTCTAACTGGTTGCAGTGCCTTGATGGTCAATTCTCCGCTAGGGAATTTTTGAATGAAACTTTCGCTTAAAGAAAACAGTCGATCGAAAACGGCACTCTGTATGCTGATTTTCATCGTGTTGATGCTACGAAGCATGGCAAAATTTTTGACCAGGGCGAAGGCGGCGCTGCCTACGGCAAAAACAAGTACGACGAAACAAATTTGAATGAGTTCGTTCTTGTTCTGCAGGGGGATGACCTTATCGAAGATGATCTGGTTTAATGCCGGCAGGAACATGCCGATGCATGTGCATATGAGCGAGAGTAATGCGAATGTGAAAATGTCTCTTTTCTGGATGTCTTTCAATCCAAACAATATCAAGTCCCTTAAACCAATTTTCTTGTTGGGGAACGGTCTATAGAAAACAAATGCACTAGGTAAGATTTGCTGAGCGTTTGATTCCGTTACGGCAGAAATTTCACCTGTTGCCGGGTTGCATACTTTGTAGACTCCATGGCCGTAACACAGAAATGCCAAGGGTTCGCCGTCAGAGGAATATCCCAGGAAAGAACCGCAATCCTTTTTGAACCAGTCCGCTTCCAGAATGACCGGACGGAGGGTTACATGGCTTATTCGAGTTATGTCGTTCAGCTCAAAACGCTTGCCGCAGCTTTCACGAATACGGTCGATAGAAGCGATTGAAAAACCTTGGTGAATTCCCAAACTGTGAATCGCGTCGTAAAGGTTGTTGCCCGTGCGGCTCGACAGGAGTTTCTGATTTTCGCGCTTTTCGAAAAAGTCATAGATAATCTGGAAACTTTTTGCAGTGGTCTTGCGCTGTTCTTCGCTGGTGGCGTAAATGGTACCTTCTTCCTTGATGAGGTTCAGCCTGTATTTTTCTACAACCATTTCGTTGTAGGAATCTTCATCAAAGTATCTGATTCCGATTTTTTTTGCGAATGTGGCGTTGGCATTGGATATGTCTTCGGCGGATGCGGAGTTACCTTCGAGCTTTACGTGTTCAAGGGTAGAAATGCCAAAACTCCAGTGGCCAAGTAATTCGGAATCGATGCAGAAAGATGGGAACTGTTCGCCCGCAGAAAGTTCACAGAGGAGGATTCGTCGCCCTGCGGCATTTTCTTCAATTGGGACGATGTAGATAAGGGCAGACCCTTCTACCACGGTAAAAATGGTAGGCTCGCTAGTCAAATACAATTTGCCGCTCTGTAAAGAGATTTCCATTTACATGCTCCTTACTAGGGTTTGATAGGTTCCTTCTGCATTTACTAGTGATTCGTGGTTGCCCCTTTGAATGATTTTCCCGTGCTCCATGACCAGGATTTCATCGGCATCACGAATAGTGGAAAGTCTGTGGGCGACAATTAGACATGTACAGCCGCGTCGTTTGATATTGTCGAGAATCTTCTTTTCGGTAATGGGGTCGAGAGCGCTGGTGGCCTCATCCAGAATAAGGATGGTGGGATTCTTTACCAGGGCTCGTGCAATTTCAAGACGCTGACGTTCTCCACCCGAAATATTTGCTCCGCCTTCAGCCAGTTTGAAATCGTATGCGCCTGGCTTCGAGATAATCATGTCGTGGATGCAGGCGTCCTTGGCGGCTTGCAGAATGTCGCTTTCCTGCGTTGTAGAATTCCACATGGTCAAATTGTCGCGAATGGTTCCGTTGAAAAGGGAAATCTGCTGGCTTACAGTAGAGATACTTGCCGAAAGAACGTCTTGCGGAATCTTGCTGACAGGAATGTCGTCGCAAAGCATTTCGCCATTCCAGGGCGCGAATAGGCCGCTGACGATTTTTGAGACGGTTGACTTTCCGCTGCCCGATGAACCCACCAATGCAATGGACTGCCCACTGCTCAGTTTAAAACAGAAATCCTCCACAAGGGCTGGCTCCAAGTTATTGTAACCGTAGGAAATGTTTCGCAACTCCAGACGTCCTGAAAGTTTTGTTTCCATATGGATCTTTTCGGTTTCCTTGAAGGTCTCGTCTTCGGGGTAGCTTTCTATGTCGTCAACTCGATTCAAGTCGGCCTTAAGGGTCTGGACTTGATTGTAGAAAGTCAGCAGGTCGTTCATGGGCGACATGAATGAGGCTAGAAGCGTTGATGAGGCGAGGAGTGCGCCTGCAGTCATGGATCCGTCAATAACAAATAGAGCGCCAATCATCAACACGAGAATGCTTGAAACGATTCCTGAAATTTCGGGAATTGTAGAAAGGGATTCCTGCTTCTTTTGCAGTTGATTTCCGACATTGGCCATTTTGGCGTAATGGCCTTGCAGTATACCCATGTAGCGCGCCTCGGCGCCAGAAGCCTTCAATGTACTGGTCAGAGAAATTCCTGCAGACAGGGAACCTGCCAATTTTCCAAAGTCCTGCTGGTAACGTTGAGCCAGGTTAGAAACGGATTTTGCCTGCAGTTTCATCATCAGGGAATTGAACAGGACGTTGACTAGCCCGATCAGGGCCAGCACCACGCTAAGCTTTGCGAGGATGATAAAATAGAACAGGGCTACGAAAACATTCAGGATGGTTTCTGCAAACTGGTTGTACAGGAAACTATTTACGGATTCGTTATTGTCTATTCGGTTGGCGATGTCTGCCGAGTACCTCTGACTGAAGAATCCCATGGGCAGTCTGAACAGATGATTTATAAAACTGTAGGTGGACAGGAGGCTCTTTTTGTTCCGCAAACGAATAAGAATTTTTTCCCTGTAATAGTTCAGTATCGAGCTGAATATCAAAGTGCAGAACATGGCGCCCAGCAAAAAGTGAAGCCATTGATTATTCTGGACCGCAAGAACCTGGTCCACAAAGAATGCAGAAAATGCTGGAATCAGTGCGCCAGGCAAAATCAGCAGAAGGCCCACTGCAATGAGGGAAAGCAATGATTTTTTTTCGCCTGCCAGACGTTTCTTCAGGAGGTCTATGAAACTTTTTTTGAGGGAGACCTTCTGAAAATTTTCGGTGGGGGTAAAGGTAAGTACGATTCCCGTGTAGCTTTCGTCTAACTCCTGCAAGGTGAGCTTGCGCTTGCCCATGGCGGGATCGTTTATGTATGCGAACTTTCCGCGGGTGCCCTCATAAACTACAAAGTGGTTGAAGTTCCAGTGAATAATGCAGGGGCCTTCTGTCTGAAGAAGACCTTCAAAACTACGCTTGTATCCCTTGGCCTCGAAATTGAATTTGCGGGCCGCCTTTAGAATGTTGCTCGCCTTACTGCCGTCTCGGGAAACTCCCGTCTCGATGCGCATCTGCTCTAGAGGAATGTGCAATCCGTAAAAGGCGGTAATCATGCAAAGCGAGGCCGCGCCGCATTCGGTGGCCTCCATTTGTAGCACTGTGGGCGTTTTGGCGACTGCCATTATTTTGCCCCGGAAATAAGAAATTCTATGGGGGCCACTTCCTTAGTGATGATTTCGGCTCTTGCGGAAGTACCCTTGAGCTTGTTGGCCTCTGTGGCCTGGATTTCCACTTGTGCGAAGACGGATGTGCTGGAGTTGCCTTCAACTTTTTTTCGGAGATTTTCTACAAGCTCTTCATCTGATGCGGTGTAGGGCTTGACTTGACGTACTGTTCCGTTCAGCAGTTGTAACTGGGTGGAAATGATCGCCTTTTGACCGGCCTTGATGTCGTAGCTTTCGTTTACGGGAATAAAGCAGACCAGGGTAGATTCGTCGGAATCAAGAAAGACTCCCTCGGCAGTAATGCTTTGGGGGAGCGTTCCTAAAAATGACCAGAGGGCCACGCAGAATACAATAACAAAACCGCCCACGATCGCTATCCAGGATGATGGCGAAATTGCCACGATCATCTTGTCTAGCTGTTCGGGGGAGGATATTTTTTCTAGAGCTGTTTTTCTAAAAAGAGGCATTTAGAATCTGCCAGTTCCAGGAAGGCTTTTCTTTAGCTGGTCAATGGCTGCCTTGGCTGCCTTTACGGCGTCATCAACGAATGTTCCTGCGCCGATGGTGTTTGCTGCGTTGCCTCCGGAAACCTGATCCAGTTCGTCTTCGGAGATTTCCTGATTGATTTTTTCGTTGGTGCTCATAATATTTCTCCTTATACGTTGGCTATTGTATTAAATGGCGATTGTCATGGTCAAGACGTTTGACTCCTGAACCCTTTCGTAAGAAACGGAATTCATCATCTTCTTAACCATGAAAATTCCAAGGCCTCCAATTTCCCGTTCTTCGGCGCTGGCTGTTGTGTCAGGTTCCTTTACCTCGGTAAGAGGATTAAAGGCCTTGCCGTTGTCGCGGAGAGACATGGTTACCATGCCATTTTCCTTGCTGCAAGTGATTTCCAGCTCTGTTGCGCCGCTATAGAAAACGACGTTGCTCACAACTTCGTCTGCACAAATGGAGAGCTTTGTAGAAATCTTCATTCCTATGTCATTGTTTTCTGCCCAAAGGGATACGAATTCCTGGACGTCAGAAAGACTTTCCTTTTGAACAGGAAACGTTTTTTTCTCGCTAGCCATGTTGAGCCTTCCTTCAGACTATATGATATAGCTTTCTTTAGGCAATGTCCAGGATGTCGACGAAACCGGTCAGTTCAAACACTTCCTTAACGTTGTCGCTGACATTGATGAGTTTCTGGCTGCCGCAACCATTCATCTTTTTCTGAATCTTGAGCAGGACGCGGAGACCGGAAGAGGAAATGTATTCGACTTTGGCAAAATCCACAATGAGATTCTTGGTTTCGTTGGAAGCGGCTTCCATTTCGGTTTCAAAAGCGGGGGCGTTTGCGGTATCCAGGAATCCTTCCGGTGCAAGAACGATAGAGTCCTCTTTTTGAATCTTATTAATAACCATTGTTTGCATCCTTCTTAATGTTGATTTCACTGTATTGGTACAGGAAGTCTTATAAGGAAAATATAAACAAAAACAAACAAACTGGTTTAGAAAGCACGAAAAAACTGATTTTTGACGAAAAATGCCCTAAAAGTCCAATTTTTCACCAATGACCAAAAGTCTATAAATGGCTTCTTCGCTGCCGACTCGGTGCTTGTCGGGGCAGTTTCTGCCAAAAGTCTTGTGCCAATCCCTGCCTGTGGGAACTATGGCGTCGTCAAAAGGCCAGGGGCGGATAAAGCCTTCTGGAAGAAGACTGTAAAGTTTGCTGCTGTCGATGTCCAGGTCGCCTACGCGCGGGGGCATGGGTCCTGCATCAATTCGGGGACAACCATGAAGCAGTTCTTCGGGGTAACCTCCGATGGCGTTGACCAACTGGCCTGCGTTATAAAGGGTGACTCGGCGGGGGCCGCCACAGTTGTAAATCCCTGCAGGGAATTCGTGTTCCAGAATGTACTGCACCACGCGACACATGTCGTTTCCGTAGATGGGTCTGCGGTATTCGTCGGTATAGAGGGTGGCAGGGCGACCCGGTCTAAAACGGTAGCTGATCCAGTCGATGGCTCCAGCGCAACCGCCGGGGGCGTAATCCATAGGCAGTGGCACGCGAAGCATTACGGCATCGGGCTTGATCCGCTGGATTTCGATTTCTGCTTCCAGCTGGTGTTTGCCGTAATTGTGGATAGGATCCTTGGGCGCGTCGTCTTTGTAGGGGCGGAGTTGGGCAGTTTCTTCGCTGCCACTCCAGACCATGTCCGTTGAAATTCTTACGAAGGTGCAGTTGTAATCGGCGGCCAGCTGGGCGGCATCTACACCCTGTTCGCAGTTCAGCAGATGGCTTCGGGGTGTGTCACATTCGCAGGCCTTTAGGGCGCAGTTTCCACTGGCGTCAATGACCGTCTTGAACTGATGCTTTTCGAAAAGGCGGGTGAGGCTTGCGGTATCTTCGGCGTCGATGGCTACTACATCGGATCCAAAAACGCAGGGATGCTTGATGGGCCGGATGCCGATTAGTGGTGCCGCTGCATCAGGGTGACGGGGGGCCGGATGGATTGTTCCGCTGGTGCCGTCGCTTTCGTCGGTGCCGCCAAAAAGTTTGTTGAAGTGCCTGAAAAGGGCGTAGCCCGGAACACCGTTCAAACCGAGAACGAGAATGGGTAACTGCAGTTTTCGTGAGGCGAGCTCGATCACTTCTGGCTCAGTTTCCACTTGAGGTAACCCGCCATCTGCAACGGGTGATTGAATGTTCCGTCAAGCATTTTGGCCTGCAGTTCTTCGTCAGAAAATTCGGAGGATTCTATTTCTTCGGTTTCGTCGAAGTGGGTTTCGCCTGCTCGGATTACGCCGTCGATGAATACCACATGGAACTTTCCACGGTGACGATCCGGGTTCACCGGATATGAACCCAGGTATAAAGGCACTTGCTTATTAGCTGCGCTGGTGACTCCGTAACCGCATTCTTCCTGCAGCTCGCGGAGGGCGGCTTCTTCGGGAGTTTCATTCTTGTCGATGATTCCCGCAGGAAATTCCAATGCGATTTTTCCTGTGCCGTGGCGGTACTGTTCTGTCATGACCCATTTACCGTCTGCGGTACGTGCCAGAATCAAAACCCAATCGGGCTGCCACAATGTGTAGAAATCGTCGATGACTTTTCCGTTAGGCAGCTCGCATTTTTCCTTGGCCACTTTTAGCCAGGGTGCGTTTACCAGGTATTCCGTATCAAGAAGTTTCCAGGGTTTCATCGTGAACCTTACTTTGCAAATCCCGGCGGGGGAAGGTGCATGCCGGCCATGGTCAGGTTGTTCTGCTTGGCGTAGGCGAGAATTCGCTTGCGGGCTTCGATGGACTTTTCCTTGTCCATGTCGTAATTGGAATTGATTTCGGGATGGTCCTTCTGCAAAGCGTAACCGTGCATCAGGTCACCGATAATCAGCAAGTCGGATTTCTGGAAAACGGTGTGGCCGGGCGTGTGACCCACGGCGTCCATGGCGATGACGTTGTGGGGCAGAGTGTCGCCAAAGGCGAAGAGCTTGAGGCTGTCGCTGTATGTGTTCAGAATGCCGACGGCAAGACCGTTGTCCTTGATGTCGTTGAACCAGGCGTCCTTTTCAACTTGGCCCACATAGACGGCGGCGTTCTTGAAGACTTTTTCAAAACCGGTGTCGGTCTTGTTCACGAGACCGTTGATGTGGTCCACGTGCAAGTGGGTCAGGTAAATCTTGGTGATGGAATCGGGGCTGATGTTCAGTTCTTGCAAGTGGTTCAGCATCTGTCCGCCGAATGCTCCCAGACCTGCGTCGAAGAGGACGTATTCCCCTTGGGACTTCAGGAGGTAAGTGCTAACCGTGGCGGGAATGCCGTTAGGGAGATTCAAACTGTTGTAGAGAGAATCACTGGCGTCGCTGAACAGGTCGCGAGGGTTCAGCTTTTCGCCTGCGTTGTCCTGGATCCAGGTGACAGTGGAACCGTCTGCCAATGTGATGGTCTTGGTCACGGCACGAGCTTCCGGGGCCGTTGTGTTTTCATTTGCTACGGAAGTTTCTGCGGATTCTGTTGCTTTGACTTCGGAAGTGTTTTCAGACTTCACTTCCTGCTTGTTGCAAGCGGTGAATGCAAAAGCCAAGGCGAACGCCGGCAAGGAAATTTTTAAAAGACGATTTTTCATAAAAGAATCCTAGACTAAAGATATCAGATTATGAGATATAAGATATGAAAAAATAGGTATGAGGTACGAGGTGTGAGCTCGGAGCCTGCGGCTCCTTTCAGCGGAGAGTTTTGAGCCTTGAGCGATGAGCCAGATAATCGCGCCAGAGTCGCCTTACTTTAACACACAACTCATATCTCCCTTTAACCTTTTACGCTTTAACCTTTCTCCTTGCTCATTTCCCTTGTGTAGTATTTGCTGGTGTAACTTAGGTACATGATGTCGGCGACGAACAGCGCGGCGCTGCATGCCAGGAATACTTGCTGGTGCATCCCGAAATGCTGTGCCATGGATCCACCTGTTAGAATGCCTGCCCCGATTCCAATATCCCAGGCGCTCAGGTATGTGCTATTGGCTGTACCTCGTTGATCGTGTCTTGCCAGGTTGACGCACATAGTCTGATATCCCGGAAAAATAAGTCCCAGGCTTGTACCAATCATCAAAGCCGATGCAAAGAACAGCAAGGTCGTTCCACCGGGAATCATTGGTCTCAAAGTGCCGCAGAAGGAAAGCAGTAAGTAGGCCGCCACGTTCAAGGTCATGCCCATGCCCACCAGACGGGTAAGCCATCCTTTGTCAATCAGGCGACCGGTAAGAACGCGGTTTATAATGAGGCCGGCTGCAATCAGGGCGTAGAACCAGCCGCTTCCGCCGATGCCTTGTTCCTTTGCATAAAGAGCGATGTAGTTGGTGACGGGACCGTAGGCGAATCCTACGAAAATGAAATTCAGGAATTGAGGAAAGGCGCGGGTCAAGAAAAAGCGGTCCAGGGAAAGGGGCGGACGTTTTACCTTGGGGCGAGGCTTTACGGGAAGCGTCTTTACCAGGATGAGGCCTATTACGCAAAGGGCCACTGAAATGGCGAAAACCACGTTGCTTCCGAGACCTTCGTAAAGGAACATGCCGGTCATGGGACCTGTGGCAAAAGCCAGGTTCACGCTAATGCCAAAGTAGCCGATGCCTTCGCCGCGGCGGCTGCTAGGAAGTGCGTCAATGGCGACGGTGTTACTTGCCGTGGTAGAAATTCCGAAGAACACGCCGTGCATGAAACGGACCACTGCAAGCAGGGGCAAAAGTCCCAGAGCCCAGTAGCCCACAAAGCACAAGGTGAATGCAAAGAAGGTCCAGAAATACAGCGGCTTGCGATTGAGGCTATCTACCAGGAAGCCCGCGAAGGGCCTACAGCAGAGGGCGCCGATAGTGTACAGCGAAATGATGATTCCTGCGGTAGAATTGTCCGTCTGGAATTTTTCAAAGATGTACAACGGCAGAACCGGCAACAGCTGGTAAAAGCTGAAGAATAGAAGAAAGTTGGCTGCGGAACACGTTACAAATGGGCGCGTCCACAATGCGGGGCGGGATTCTGCGACGGAGATGTGTGATTGAGGCGCTGTAGACATGCGGACCTAACTATGAATTATAAAGTATGAATTAAGAAGCTGGATGGAGCTTTATGGGAAAAATCTCGTACCTCGTAATTCATAACTCATAATTAACGATCTACTTCTTCTCCAGCATCACGATAGTTTCGAGATGGGGAGTTCCCGGGAACAAGTCCAGGGGCTGCACTTCGCGGACGCGGTAGCCGTAACGTTCCCATTCCTTGAGGGCGGCGGGGATTTCGTCGGTGCCGCAGAAAACGTGGCACACGCGGATGGGCTTACGCATGGCGAGAGCGTGAATGACGCCCGGTTCGCAACCCTTGCGGGGCGGGTCCAGCAGAATCTTTTCCGGTTCGCCGGGCACAACGCGGGGCAGGCGCAACTGCACGAAATCTTCGTCGATCTTGCCTGCGATAAACTTGTAGTTCTTCTTCAGGTAGCGGGCGCTGGCCTTGGCGGTTTCGATGGAAGGACCTTCCCATTCGACGCCCAGCACAGACTTGGCGGCTTCGCCCAGGGCGAAACTGAACAGACCGTAGCCGCAGTACAAATCCAGGAACTTGTCTTCCTTGGTAAGGCTCAGCATTCGGCTGGCGGCCTTGATCAAGTTGTGGATCTGGCTTTCGTTAATCTGGCTGAATCCGGTGACAGGGTACTTCAGGCTGAAATGACCTAGGTTCAGAGCCAGCTCGCGGGGTCCGTAAAGCTGCTTGAAATTCAGACCTTCCGTGGGGCGCTTGGCTTCCAGATAGTAGTCGGATTCCGTGGTGTCTACATAGGCGTGGGCGGCGGTTACATTCAGTTCGCTCTTCTGCAGCACTTCGGAAATCTGCTTCAGTTTGCGGACGATGGTGGCGTCGATTTTCTTGATGTTAAAAATGACCACGCGGTAGCGGTAAGTACCACGGATGATAATCCAGTTCAAGGCATAGGCCAGGGGCTTGTAAGCCGGAGTGATCAGCTTTTCGAAAAGCAGGTCGTAAATCTTGTTGTGTTCTTCCGGTTCCAGCATGGATTCCTGGCGGTCGAACTGCAGGTTGCCCGGGACCATGGCCACGCGTCGCTTACTGGTGGTGCGGTAACCGCGGGGCATGGGGCTTGCGATGACGTTCTGCGGATTGCCTGCCAGACGGTTCACGTCCCAGAATTCCTTGATGGCCTGATTCTTGATTTTCAGTTCGTCCTTGTAGTCGAACATGGCCAAAGATTCGCCGTGGGCGGAATCGGCTTCGCGGGTGTAATTGGGGACGCAGTTTGCAATAGCCTGCTCAAAAAACATAGGTGCCTCCGTGGCGGCAAAATTTTACAAGTGCAAATGTAGAAAAACGGCGTTGGATTACAATATTTTGGACGTTTGAAAATGTTTCTTGCTTCCGGTTACTAACTAATCTTCGGGTAAATGCTGGATTGGATAGTAGTTTTTATGGAAAAGATCCAGATAAAGAGATGCCTTTACTAACCAAGCTCCCTGAAAAATGGAATTTGGTTAGTAAAATGGTTGTGGACAAAGTAATTTTTACTAACTAAACGCCGATGACTAGAGGGTCTGGTTAGTAACCATCGCCAAATGGACCCAAAACATCCATCGAGGAGGGGCCAGGGGAGGGTGCTAAGATCGGGTTCGTCCAGCAAAAAAGTCCCCCCACCTTTGGAGAGGATGTTGGGGGAGGGTGCTAAGATCGGGTTCGTCCAGCAAAAAAGTCCCCCTCCTTTGAGGAGGGGGTTGGGGGAGGGTGCTAAGATCGGGTTCGTCCAGCAAAAAAGTCCCCCTCCTTTGAGGAGGGGGTTGGGGGAGGGTGCTAAAAAAGGTCCCTTCCAGAGGAAGGGACCTTTTTGTAAAAGCGGCGGACCGGGATCGAACCGGCAACCATTAGCTTGGAAGGCTAAAGCTCTACCATTGAGCTACCGCCGCAATTTGTGCTCAATTATACAAAAAAACACCCGATTTTAAAGGGGTAAATAAAAAAGTATTGTAATTTTTCAAAAAAAATGTTAAATTTACGCCACTTAAACAATTTACCTGAGGTAGCTTAACTTGGCTTTACAACCCCCCCGTGGCCGTCAGATGCCCAACCGTCAGAGCGACGGCACCCGCATCAACGAAGACATCCGTATTTCCCCCATCCGTCTTGTGAAGGAAGAAGGCGAAGCCATCATCATCGAAACCCACAAGGCTTTGCAGATGGCTAAGGACGCCGGTCTGGACCTGGTGGAAGTGTCTCCCAATGCTAAGCCCCCCGTATGCAAGATCATCAACTACGGTAAGTACAAGTTCGAGCAGGTCAAGAAGGCTAAGGCCGCCAAGGCCAAGCAGCATGTGGTGAAGCTGAAAGAAATCAAGATGCACCCCAAGACCGCCGAAAACGACTACCAGTACCGCATCAAGCAGGCAGGTGAATTCCTTCAGGATGGCATGAAGGTGAAGCTTATCATGCAGTTCCGCGGTCGCGAAATGGCCCATATGGATTATGGCAAGCGTCTCATGGAACGTGCAAAAGAAGACTTGGCCGCCTTTGGCGACCTTGAAATGGACTCTAGAGTCGAAGGCAATACCATGCTTTCTATCTATGGTCCTAAGCGTGGTGCCGCTGCCGCCAAAAAGCAGCAGGATGCACCGAAGCCCGTAACCGAGCCCATGGCAGCAGGTGAGGCTTAACTTAATAACCTAACGAGGTAAAAATGCCTAAGATGAAAACTCACAGCGGTTCCAAGAAGCGCTTCCGCCTGACCGGCTCCGGCCACGTCAAGTTCAAGCGCGCTGGTATGCGCCACATTCAAACCAAGATGACCACTAAGCGTAAGCGTAACCTGCGTAAGGGCGCTCTCATTAAGAAGGTCGACATGTATCACGTCAAGCGTCTGCTTGTAGTAGCATAAGGAGTGTAAGAATGCCCCGCGCAAAATCCAGAGTTCCTTCCCGCGAACGCCGCAAAAATATCCTCAAAGCCGCTAAGGGCTTCTACGGTCGTCGCAAGTCCAACATTCGCCTTGCTATCGACGCAGTTGCTCACGCCGGTCAGTATGCCTACGCACACCGCCGCGACAAGAAGGGTGACTTCCGCTCTCTGTGGATCACTCGTCTGAACGCTGCAGTTCGTGAATACGGCATCAGCTATAGCCAGTTCATTTACAAGCTCTCCAAGGCTAACATCAAGATGAACCGTAAGGTTCTCGCTGATATGGCAGTTGCAGATCCTGCATCCTTCGCCAAGGTCGTGGACGCTGTTAAGGCTGCATAATTTAGACGCAGGTCTAAATTCGCTCTAGCATCATCTAGCGAGAAATTTACCCCGCTCTCCGGAGTGGGGTATTTTTTTGTGTAGTCTGCCCCGGCCGGGCCGTACTTTGTCTGGCGTACACGGCGGGCGAACTTTGAATGAACGTACTTTGTCTGAAGTACCTGGCAGACGTTCTTTCTTAATGTACTATCTCAGTCTGCGGTCATTTTCTGAGTGAACCGCATAATAGGCCTTCTTGTTTTCGTACATCTCTCGGTCGATGGTGTTGATGAACTCGTCCATCGTTCCCTTTTTCAGATCGAGCAGTCCCTTTCCGATGGAGGTGGAGAGTTTGAAGGGGGCCTTGGAATTGTTGTTGAACTTTTCGATGCGGTAATGGATTTCGCGGATGAGGCAGTCTGCCTTTTCTTGGTCCGCCGTGTTCAACAGCACGATAAATTCGTCGCCGGCATAGCGGATGGCGACCCCTTCGTCGTGGATGGTCCTCTGGAGGATGTCGGCCATGGCGATCAGGGCGCGGTCGCCAATGGAATGGCCGAAGTCGTCGTTGATCTTCTTGAAGGAGTTCAGGTCCAGCATCAGACCGGTCATGACGGTTCTACGTTTTCGTGAGAAGACGTTCATGTGGCGGTCCAGGTACACGCGGTTGTATAGGCCCGTCAGTCGGTCGCGGAAGATGAGTTCGTTCTGCAGGCTAGAGAAGATGCCGGCAATAGAAACGGCCAAGCCTGCCGAAATGGTGGAAATGCCGTAGAACAGGGTCTGGGCAAAAGTGCCAATCATCAGCGGGAAGAAATACACCCAGATGGGGAAGTACTTCAGGATACCGTTACGCCTGCGGCTCCAGAAGTAGACCACGATGCTGTCCATGGTGATGCCGTAGTCGATAATGGTGTAAATCCAATAGCCCCACATTCTGTGGTAGTGGTTGTTGCCATCGATGGAAAAAATGAACGGGCAGAAAAAGTTGATGAGTACGCCCAACGTTCCAAGCCCCACGACGGTTTTCAGAATCTTGGCGTGAATCCTTGATACGCCTCCACAAATGTGTTGCGAAAGGAAGACGAACCACAGGGTAGAGCAATACATGTTGGATCCGTAGAGCCAACCGTTGCCATAGATGTTGATGAATTTTGCGAGGGCTCCGGGGCGACCTTCCGATGTGAAAACAATGGGGTCGATAAGGCAATTCAGGAATCCGAGGATCAGCATGACCAGGAGAGACGTGTTCTCCAGATTCTTGCGGGGAAGCTTCCAGACGTTACCTGCGGCAACAACGGCCAGAAGTACTGCACCGAAGATGTTAACCACATATATGCACGACAGGGTTGAATCCATACATTTTTAATATAGATTCTTGTGGGGCGTTTTGAGGGCCTAGAAAAAATCTGTTGTGATTTCCGTCTTCTTCTTGCTCTTGGGTTCGACCACGGCGGCGGAGTATTTGGCGTTTGCGAACAGGTCGTTTGTGAGGCCCGTCACATCTTCGGCGGTCAAATCCCGGACGATCTTTTCGGAGTGTTCCATGGTGTGGAATTCGCCCAGGTGCAGAATCTGTTCCGCCATGCGGATGGCTCGCTTTTCGGGATTGTCTGCACCCAAGTGCATGCCGCCCAAAATGTTGGCTTTTGTCCGTTCCAGTTCGTCTTTCATGAAGCCTTGCTTCAGGAATTTTTTCGTTTCCTTGACGCTCAATTCCAGGGCCAATTTCAACTGCTTTGGTTCTGTTGCCAGGGCCACTCCCCAGTCCACGCAGTCGCGGTAGATGTCGGCGGTGGAATAGACGGAATAGGCAAGGCCCTTGTCTTCGCGGATCTTCTGGAAAAGTCTGCTGGCCATGCCTGCGCCCATGGCCACATTAAAAATGGAAAGGGCGCAGCGACCCTTTTCGTCCATGCGGCTCTTGTCGAAACTCATGCCCCAGAAAAGATTGGACTGGGTGATGTCCTGCTTCTGCACCACCTTTACGCTCTGGTTGGATTTGTAGATGTTGGCGGGTGCGATCCCGCCGGATTTCTTGCGGGCGAATTTCTGCAGGCAGAGTTCCACTAATGCGTCGTGGTTCACCTTGCCTGCGGCGCAGACGTAAATGGGCAATTCATTAATGACTTGGTCGCGATAAGCCAGCATCTGCTTGTGGGTCAGTTCCTTGACTTCCTTGACGGTGCCGGTAATGGAGTGGGCGATACCGCAACCCTTAAAATGGATGGCGTTAAAAACGTCGCCTACAAGTTCTTCGGGAATGTCATCGTAGCTGTGGACTTCCTCGATGATGACTTTCCGTTCCTTTTCCATTTCCTTCTTTTCGAAGCGTGGATTCATGAGCATGTCGGCGATGACGTCGATGGCGAGAGCCAAGTCGCCACTTTCTACGTTGGCGTAAAAGCCGGTTTCCTGGCGAGTGGTGTAGGCTTCCAGATTTCCGCCGCGGTCTTCGATGGCACGGGCGATTTCAAGGGCGGTACGATTTTCGGTACCCTTAAAAACCAGATGTTCATAAAAATGACTCAAACCAAATTCGCCCTTGGCTTCGTGTCGGCTGCCCCGGGGGAACCAGGCGCCAACGGTTACGGAATAGGCATGGGGCATGTAGTCGGTCATGACCACAACGCCGTTAGAAAGCTTTGTCTCTTTGATAATCTGCTTCATATAAATTAGCGGTGTTTTGACTGGATGTAGGCCCTGTGTTCTGCCTTGGTCTTTTCGTTTGCCATGGCGCAGGGTTTCAGTTTCCAGTATAGGCTTTCAAGCTGTTCTGTTTCGAGAATTGTCTTTTGGTTCTTTATGATGTTAGACAGCTTTTTTTGCAATTGAAAAATATGGAGGATGATCCAGTTTACGTCTAGTGAAGAACCGCTAACCTTTGGGGCGGTTGGGATTCCCTTGAGAACGCAGCGGTCGCTGAAGACGATGGCTGAAAAGACGGGAAGCTCGTCAACGTTCAGATCGCTTTTGGAAAAGTTCTCTTTCAGAAAATGTCGGAGGGCGCGGATGTGTCCGGCGTTTTGCTGGATGGGGTTGTGGAAGGTGTGGGTGGTGCGGGCGTTCAGGCGCTGGTGCCAACGTTCCTCTTCCAGAGTGCCGGTAATTTCACCGGAGATGTTCTTGGTTTCTAGCACGTAGATGCCGGACTGGTGCAAGAGCAGGGCGTCGATTTCGGTGGTACCGCCGTGGCTTGGAATGTACAGGTTTTTCATCAGCACGAATTTGCGTCCATCGTCGTTGCAAATGCTGGTCAGTGTCTTGAAAGTGGCCGCTTCGCCGTAGACTCCGTCGGGATCATTTTCCAACTGTTCCTTCTGGAAGTCCTTGAAAGTCTTGCGGCGACCATCGTTATGGAACTGCCCTGCCTTAGGCTTGGCGGCCTTTGTCTTGAAAAAGGCGAATGCCAGCAGCAGGATTATGGCGAGCAATGTAACGATGGTGGAAGTCATGGCGAAAGTATAAGAAAAATGTTCCGCTAAAATTTTTACAGAATGGTTTATGCAAACGAAAACGGCTCGCATTTGGCGAGCCGTTTAAAATCGCGTTGGTTGATTGCGAACTTGCCGTATTAATGCCTGCCGAAGCGGCGGGTCTTGCGGAAGGGCTTGTCGCCGAAGTCGCGTTCGTCATGGTCCTTACGGAAAGGCTTTTCGCCGAACTTTTCACGACGGCGTTCTTCGCGGTTGCCTGCAAACTTGCGGTCTCCGCGTTCGCCGTGATCGACACCGAAACCGCGACCTTCACGTTCCTTGTGGAATCCGCCACGGCGTTCTTCACGATTGCCTCGGCCAAAACCGCCGCGGCCTTCACGGTGGAAGCTGCGTCCTTCGCGGGGGCGAGTTCCCGGAGCGGGGCCGGTAGGAGGTTCGTCTGTCATCAGACGGAAGCGGGCGTCGTTTCCGCGGATGGTGATGCCTGCCAGAATGTCAAGAACTTCCTGGCTAGTGTCTTCGGGCAGTTCAACGGTGCTGAACTTGTCGAAGAGCTTGATGCGGCCGATGATGGAGCTGCTGATGTTTGCTTCGCCGGCGATGGCGCCTACGATGTCGCGGGGGGTAACGTGGTCGATGCGGCCCACGCCCATGTAGTAACGCAGGTAACCTTCTTCAACGCCGTTATTGCCTTCCTTACGTTCCTTGCGCAGACGCTGCTTTTCTTCGCCGTTCATGCCTACGCCAAAGTCGTCACGTTCGCGGCGGGCCTTTTCACGGCGTGCTTCGCGGGGAGCGTCCAGGGGCTGCAATTCCGGGAACAGGGGCTGCTTCTTCTGGTACATCTTGATGATGGCGGCGGCTACGTCTTCGGCGGTGATTTCGGTAACGGATCCATCTTCGTTTTCAACGCCGTTGGTCTTATTGCAGCCGGCTGCAACCATTTCCTGGACCAAAGTCTTGAACTTGTCCAGTTCGCCGTAGCTCAAGACGCTGTTCACCTTTTCCTTGAAGGCGGCCACGCGCTTCTGGCTGATGATTTCGCCGGTGGGCATTTCCATCACGTCGATGGGCTGGCGGGTGGCCCGTTCGATAATCTTCAGCATGCGCTTTTCGCGGGGAGTGATGAAGAGGATGGCGTCGCCGCTACGGCCTGCACGACCTGTACGTCCAATGCGGTGTACGTAGGATTCCGTGTCAAAAGGAATGTCGTAGTTCACCACCAGGGAAATGCGGTCCACGTCGATACCGCGGGCGGCCACGTCGGTAGCCACCACGATATCCAGCTTGCCCATCTTTAAACGGTTGATGGTGCGTTCGCGCATGGACTGGGCCAAGTCGCCATTCAGCGGGGCGACGGTAAAGCCGCGGCTTTCCAGCTTTTCGGCCACTTCGGTGGTGTTCTGCTTGGTGCGCACAAAGATCAGCACGCCGTCAAATTCTTCGCCTTCCAGGACGCGGGCCAAGGCTTCGACCTTGTGCTCGTTCTTTACCATCAGGTAACGCTGGCGGATGTTTTCAACGGTGGTGGTCTTGCTTTCGATGCAAGCCTCATCGTATTCGCCCAGGTACTTGTCGATAATGGCCTTCACCTTCTTGGGCATGGTGGCGCTAAAGAGGGCGCGCTGTGCGCTTGCGGGAATTTCCTTCAGGATGGTTTCGACATCTTCTTCGAAACCCATGTCCAGCATTTCGTCAGCTTCGTCCAGGACGATAGCCTTCACGCCGCCCAGGGTGATGGTGCCGCGCTTGATATGGTCAATAAGACGACCCGGAGTGGCAACGATGATGTTGGCCTGGCGCTTGAGGGCGCGGATCTGCACGGCGATATCCTGACCACCGTAAACGGGAACCACATGGACCTTGGGCAGGTTTACGGAATACTGCTGGATGGCTTCGGCGACCTGGATGGCCAATTCGCGGGTAGGAGTCAGCACCAGCATAGAGGTTTCGTGACCGTTGAATTCCAGGCGGGAAAGCAGGGGCAGGGAGAAGGCGGCTGTCTTACCGGTACCTGTCTGTGCCGTACCCAGGAGGTTTCCGCCCTGAAGCAGTGCGGGAATAGCCTTCACCTGAATGGGGGAGGGGGTCACATAGTTCATGGCCTTGATGGCGTCCAGAACGGCGGGAGCCAAGTCCAGGTCCTCGAAAGTGACCAGTGCTTCGTCACCTTCGGTTTCGTCGCTCAGTTCTTCGTCTTCGTCCTCTGTGGAATCGTTTTCGTCTGCGGAATCGTTTTCGTCTGCGGATTCTTCGACGGTTTCGATGTTTTCTTCTTGCTCTTGTTCCGTAGTTTGCTGTTCTTCGTCGACGAATTCAATAGATTCACCAACATTTGCCTTGGCTTCTGCGCCAGCCTTTACGATGTTGCAATCATCATCGATGACGATTCCATCGGGATTCAATGCCAAAAAAGCGGCTTCGTCAGCTTCGTCTTCGTCGGCCCCACCAGCAATGGATGCCAAAAAGGCATCGGCTTCGCGGGCAATCTTGGATTTGGAGTCAATAGTTTCTTCGGGGATGCGATCTTCCGCACCCTGCTTTTCAGGATTCTTCATAAATCACCTTCGGGGACCCGTAAACTTCATCTGCGGCCCATGCCGCGTCATCTCGTCGCTGTAAAGCGTTTAAAATAAGCCCCGAAGTGCACTCGCACTCAAAAAACCTGAAGTTCGTTAGGTCACCTAACTCAAATGTGGGCACAAAGGTAGAAATGTGTATTGGAAAATCAAAGGTTATAAAAAGCACATATTCCAATATGGAATATATTCGGGTCTTGCTTTCTGCCCCTTTGTGTAATATTAAAATAAGTTAGAAACAAAACGTAAAAGGAAAGAAGGGACCAATTAATGAAGCGAAATGGAATTTTAAATAGTGAAATTTCCCGAGTTTTAGGGTATTTGGGCCATACGGACTGCATTTGCATTGGCGACTGTGGCCTGCCCATTCCCGACGAAACAGAGCGTATCGACCTGGCTCTGGCTTTTGGCGTACCCACCTTTATGCAGACCTTGACCGAAGTGGTGAAGGATATGAAGGTGGAAAAAATCGTCTTGGCCGAAGAAATCAAGACCAAGAATCCCCAGGTTGAGGGTCAGGTGCTGCAACTGTTAAAGGGTGTTGAAGTGGAATATGTACCTCATACGAAACTGAAGGCACGCACCCAGACTTGCAAGGCTGTAATTAGAACTGGGGAAACTACTCCTTATGCCAACATAATTTTGCAATCCGGGTGCATTTTCGCCTGATAGGAGGATCGTAATACTCTATGCATGTTGAAATGAAAGGCATTAACAAGTCTTTTGGAAGCAACCAGGTATTGAAGGATGCCGGCTTCTTCCTGAAAGACGGTGAAATCCACGCCTTGATGGGTGAAAACGGGGCCGGAAAGTCGACCTTGATGAAGATCCTGACGGGCGTGTATACCCGCGATTCCGGTACCGTGATTGTGGATGGCAAGGAAGTGACCTACCACAGTCCCAAGGAAGCCGAAGAGGCGGGTATCGTTTTTATTTACCAGGAATTGAACGTTCTGTTTGACCTGACGGTTGAAGAAAACCTGTTCATGGGTCGCGAAATTACCAAGCGCTTTGGTATCTGCGACAAGAAGGCCATGCGCGCTAAGGCCCAGGAAATCATGGACCGCATGGGTGTCCATATTCCCGTGGATGCGGTCATGAGCGACTTGTCTGTGGGTCAGCAGCAGATGGTGGAAATCTGTAAGGCCCTTATGGTGGATGCCAAGGTCCTGATTATGGATGAACCTACCGCCGCATTGACCCAGAGCGAAACTGAAGTCCTGTTTGAGGTCATCAATTCCCTGCGCAAGAAGGGCGTCTCTATCGTCTACGTTTCTCACCGCATGGAAGAAATCTTTGAATTGTGCGACCGTATCACCATCCTCCGCGATGGTACCTATATCGATACCAAGTACATCAAGGATATCACCATGGATGACGTGGTGAAGATGATGATTGGCCGTGAAATCGGTGAACGTTTCCCCAAGCGAGAAAATGCCATCGGCGGTGAAGTGCTCCGCGTGGAAGGCCTTACTCATGAAAAGCTGTTCCGCGACGTAAGCTTTAATGTCCGTGCCGGCGAAGTGCTTGGCGTGTCGGGCCTTATGGGTGCTGGCCGTACCGAGATTATGCACGCCGTTTTCGGCAATATGCCTACAGTGTCCGGCAAGGTCTTTATCAACGGTAAGGAAGTATTTATTCGCAACCCGCGTCAGGCTATTGAAGCGGGTATCGGCTTTATTACTGAAGACCGTAAGACCGAAGGCCTGCTGCTGGAAAAGAGCATTGCTGAAAACATCGAACTGACCAACTTGGGAATCGTTTCCAAGAAGGGTGTTCTGGATGCTGCCAAGCAGTCCAGCCTTGTGAAGCGCGGTATCGAGGAATTCCGCATCCGCTGTTTCGGCCCTCAGCATGAGTGCGGTAACTTGAGCGGTGGTAACCAGCAGAAGGTGGTTCTTGCCAAGTGGATTTATACGGACCCCAAGATTCTCATTCTGGATGAACCCACTCGCGGCGTGGATATCGGCGCCAAGAAGGAAATTTACAACGTAATCAATGATATGGCCGCCAAGGGCGTCGCCGTTATCATGGTGTCCTCTGAATTGCCCGAAGTTCTGGGCATGAGTGACCGCATTATGGTGGTTCACGAAGGACATGTGACTGGCATTATTAATGGTGCCGATGCGGATCAGGAAAAAATTATGACTCTTGCTACAGGAGGTAAAATCTAATGAAAAAGGAAAATAAGAATCTAGGTGCTTTTTTATCGGAATATGGCGTCTTTATAGCGCTTGCTATTCTGGTGGTGGTCATTAGCTCCATTAGCCCCGAATTCCGCCAGCCGGGTAACTTCCTGAACTTGTTGCGTCAGGCTTCCTTTAACGGCTTGATTGCCTTCGGTATGACCTGTGTCATTCTCAGTGGCGGTATCGACCTTTCTGTGGGTTCTACCTTTGCCTTGAGCGCCATTGTCTGTGCCGAAATGATTGGCCATGGCGTACCTGTCATTGTTGCGGTTCCCGTAGCATTGCTGGTGGGTGTGGCTCTCGGCTTGATTAGTGGTCTTTTGGTGACCAAGGGTCGTTTGCAACCGTTCATTGCAACCCTTATTACCATGACGGCTTATCGTGGCCTCGCCATGATCCTTACCGATGGTAAGCCCATTTCCCGCCTGGCAGAAAGTTCTGGTGATAGCCTTTTGTTCAAGGCTCTGGGTAAGGGTAATGTGGTCTGCGATTTCTTGCCGGCTATTAAAATTCCTATTCCTATCTTGATCCTGTTGGCCTCCTTTGGAATCTTCTATTTCTTGCTGAAGCATACCACTTTCGGTCGCCGCCTTTACGCTACCGGTTCTAACGCCAAGTGCGCCGCACTTTCTGGCGTGAACATCGATCGCGTGAAGATGAGTGTCTATGGTATTTCCGGTTTCCTCAGCGCATTGGCCGGTCTGATCATGATTAGCCGTGTGGACTCCGCACAGCCTATTATGGGTAGCGGTTATGAACTGGATGCCATCGCTGCTGTTGCCCTTGGTGGTACCAGTATGAATGGCGGCCGCGGAAGAATTACCGGTACAATTGCAGGTGTTCTGATCATTGCTGTTTTGAACAACGGTTTGAACATCTTGGGTGTCACTTCCTACTATCAGAACGTGATCAAGGCTGTAGTAATCTTGGTTGCTGTGCTTGCTGATCGTAAGAGATAAGGAGATTTGAATCATGAAAAGAATTTTTGCTTTACTTTTCGCTTCTTTTGTGTCTGTGATGATGGCTGCATGTTCTATTGTCATTGACGGTGAAGAAAAGACTACTGCCCAGAAGGTTGATTCCAAGGGCGCAATCGGCTTGTCTGTTTCTACTCTGAACAATCCTTTCTTCGTGACTCTTGTGGAAGGCGCCAAGAAGGCTGCCGTGGAACTGAATGCCAACATTACTGTGGTGGATGCTGGTGATAATGTATCCAAGCAGGTGAGCGACATCGAAGACTTGGTCAGTAAGAATGTCAGCATCCTGATTGTGAACGCTGTAGACTCTGACGCCTTGACTGGTGCTGTAAAGGCTGCCAAGTCCAAGGGCGTGAAGGTCATTAGCGTGGACCGCGCCATCAACGGCGTGGAAGTGGATTGCCAGATTGCTTCTGATAACGTTGCCGGTGCAGAACTTGCAACCCAATATATCGTAGACAAGCTTGGCGAAGGTGTTGTGACTGCAGAACTGCAGGGCACCATGGGTTCTTCCGCTGCTATTGATCGCGGTAAGGGTTTCCACAACATTGCCGATGCAAAGTTGAATGTGGTCGCATCCCAGACTGCAAACTTTAACCGTACCGAAGGCATGAGCGTTATGGAAAATATGCTCCAGGCCAACGGCAACATTGCCGCAGTCTTTGCTGCCAATGACGAAATGGCTCTGGGTGCTGTTGAAGCTAGCAGCGGTGCAGGCAAGAAGGTGATGGTGGTTGGCTTTGATGCAACCGACGATGCTGTAGAAGCTATCAAGGCTGGCCGCATGGCTGCAACCATCGCTCAGCAGCCTGGCCTGATTGGTGAAACTGCTGTTCGCGCTGCAGTGGATCTGAACAATGGCAAGTCCATCGAAAAGAACATTCCGGTGAAGGTCACCTTGGTCACTGCTGAAAATGCAGACAAGTTGAATGCCGATAAGCCCAGCTTCAGCGGTACCATCGGTCTGTCCGTTTCTACTCTGAACAATCCCTTCTTCGTTACTCTGGTTGAAGGTGCCAAGAAGACAGCTGCCGAATTGAAGCTTGCCCTCACTGTGGTTGACGCTGGTGACAATGTTTCCAAGCAGGTTAGCGACATTGAAGATTTGATTAGCAAGAACGTTAGCATCCTTATCGTGAACGCTGTGGATTCCGATGCTCTGACCGGTGCCGTAAAGGTGGCCAAGTCCAAGGGCGTAAAGGTCATTAGCGTGGACCGCGCCATCAACGGTGTGGAAGTGGATTGCCAGATTGCATCCGATAACGTTGCCGGTGCAGAATTGGCTACCCAGTACATCGTAGACAAGCTGGGTGAAGGCGTTATTACCGCTGAACTTCAGGGTACTCTGGGTTCCTCTGCCGCTATCGATCGCGGTAAGGGTTTCCACAACATTGCCGATAAGAAACTTAAAGTGGCTGCCTCTCAGACCGCAAACTTCAACCGTACCGAAGGCATGAGCGTCATGGAAAATATGCTCCAGGCTAATGGCAAGATTGCTGCAGTCTTTGCCGCTAACGACGAAATGGCTCTGGGTGCCGTAGAAGCTAGCAGCGGTGCAGGCAAGAAGGTGATGGTCGTTGGCTTTGATGCAACCGACGACGCTGTTGAAGCCATCAAGGCTGGCCGTATGGCTGCAACCATCGCTCAGCAGCCCGCACTGATTGGCGAAACTGCTGTCCGTACTGCCATGGACATCGCCAACGGCAAGGTTGTAGAAAAGAACATCCCGGTGAAGGTCACTTTGGTCACTGCTGAAAATGCAGGTAAGTAGGAAGGTATCATGAAAGTTCTAAATATCGGATCCATGAACCTTGACCACGTCTATAGCGTGGACCACATTATCCTGCCGGGCGAAACTGAAGCTACCGGAGCCGTCAAGCATTACCTGGGCGGCAAGGGTATGAATCAGTCTGTTGCTCTTGCTAAGGCTGGCGTTGAAGTTTATCAGGGCGGTATGATTGGTGAAGATGGTCAGCCCTTCCTGGACGCTTGTAAAGAGTATGGTGTTCACGGGGAATTCATTGCTAAAGTCGATGATCAAACTGGCCATACCATCATCCAGATTGACAAGAACGCCCAGAACAGTATCTTGCTGTATGGTGGTGCAAACCAGCGTCTGACTCAGGAATATGTGGATGGCGTTCTCGGCCACTTTGCTGCCGGCGACATTCTGTTGCTGCAGAACGAAGTGAACCTTTTGCCCTACATCGTGGACAAGGCTTACGAAAAGGGAATGCAAATCGCCTTGAATCCGTCCCCATTCAACGAAAAGCTGGATGCGGTGGATATGACCAAGATCAGCATCTTCTTGCTGAACGAGGTGGAAGGCAATCAGGTGACCGGCAAGACGGACCCGGATGAAATTCTGGCTGAAATGCGCAAGCGTTTCCCCAAGGCCCGCATTGTGCTGACCCTGGGCAAGGACGGCGCGGTATATAGCGACGGCGAAGAAAAGGTGTTCCAGCCTATCTTCCCCGTGAAGGCCGTGGATACCACTGCCGCCGGCGACACCTTCACCGGCTATTTCCTGGCAGGTCTCGCAGAAGGCATGCCCATTGCTCAGGCTCTCCGCATGAGCGCCCGCGCTTCCGCCATTGCAGTAAGCCGCCCCGGTGCCGTACCCTCGATCCCCTTGCGAAAGGAAGTGGAGGAAGCTCTGGCCAACGGCTGATGATGTAGCTAATTGGACCTGCACTAAGGGTTGAATGGACCGCCGCTAAAAACGGCCACCTGTAAAGGAGCCTTAATAGACAAAGCAGAGAAATTATACTACATTGCGCCTTACGTCGGAGAGATGTCAGAGTGGTCGATTGAGCCGGCCTCGAAAACCGGAGTCTGTAACAGGACCGAGGGTTCGAATCCCTCTCTCTCCTTTGAATAAAAGACGCCCCCAGGTGGGGCGTCTTTTATTCTATAGACGATCGGGAGTCGAGCCCTCGATTAAGAGGGTTCGCTTGACTTCGCGAGAGCCGTAGGCGAACTGTTCTTTCTAAAAAAAACATTGTATATTGTTTCAGTAACGTTTTAACCTCAATTCAAGGAGACACGATGGCTAATAAGTACGCTGGTACCCAGACCGAAAAGAACCTCGAAGCTGCATTTGCAGGCGAATCCCAGGCTCGTAACAAGTACACTTACTTTGCATCCCGCGCAAAGAAGGATGGTTTCGAACAGATCGCAGCGCTGTTCCTGAAGACTGCAGAAAACGAAAAGGAACATGCCAAGATGTGGTTCAAGGAATTGGGCGGCATCGGTGACACCGCAGAAAACCTGAAGGCTGCTGCCGACGGTGAAAACTACGAATGGACCGACATGTACGAAGAATTCGCAAAGACTGCTGAAGCTGAAGGTTTCGCCGCCCTTGCAAAGAAGTTCCGCCTGGTAGCAGCTATTGAAAAGCATCATGAAGAACGCTACCGCGCACTTCTCAAGAATGTGGAAACTTCCGCCGTGTTCGAAAAGAGCGAAGTCAAGGTTTGGGAATGCCGCAACTGCGGTCATATTGTCGTGGGTACCAAGGCTCCCGAAGTCTGCCCCACTTGCGCTCACCCCCAGTCCTACTTCGAAGTCAACGCTGAGAACTATTAAGAGCCGAGCGTCGCAGAAAAAAGAAAGAATCCGGTGGGGTTCTTTCTTTTTTTGTTGGGAAATTACGGTTGAAGAAGATGTCTTTCCTGAATTAGACCGTATGATTGTTGTTGTGGAGCTTGATTTTTGATTACTGGTACGGTTTATTTTTGAAAAAAATGAATTTCCAACCGTAGTTCCCGTGGAACGGGGGGGGGGTATACAAAAAACACCACTCAAGTGAGCGGTGTTTTTGTATACCTCCAAGCGGTTTCGAACCGCTGTTGCGGGAATGAAAATCCCGAGTCCTGGGCCACTAGACGATGGAGGCGTTTAGGTGCGACCAAATATAGGAAAGTATCTGAATTAGTCAAGGGTGCTGCATAAAATTTTTTTTTCGTACAAATTTACCGTTTTGCCTCACATTGTATTATATTTGCGCTTCGTAAGATTTTCGTAGTATTTTGGGCCTTTTGTGAGGCTGATTAAGGCGGATGTGATTGATGTCTAGCGGTGTTGAATTGCTTGAAACTGTTTTGGACGGCTCTGATCGTCTGGTCCTGGTTTGCGATGCAGAATCGTTTTCTGTGGTTTATGCGAATAAGATGGCCCGAGATTATGCAAAACAGGGTGAAACTCCCTATAAGGGGGTGCCTTGTTTCAAGTATATGATGGGCCTGGATAGTCAGTGCCCTTTTTGCCCCCTCCGCAAGTCAGAAAAACGCGATTCCCTAAATGCCGATGTGAATCTTGGTGACCGAGTTTATAATACCAAGGTTGAATACAAGGAGCTGGATGGCCGGAAGGTTTTTGTTGAGTATGTTGCTGACGTAACCTCCATTCGCCGTACCGAAAAACAGTATGTAGATCAGCTTAAATTGCTGAAGGATTCCATTCCCAATACCGATGTGGTTTTTCATTTGGACCTTACCGGCAATGCGGTCCTGGGGGTAGATGGCGAGGACGGTTACATCGAGGGGCTTAAGTCCTGGATGGCTTCGCGTCAGGAACCCACGACAGTAGATTCCATTGTGGAAATACTTTCCTGTAATATCCCCAAGCAGGTTTCCCGTATAGCTTACCTCAAGGATTTTGCTTGTGCTTCCTTGATCCGGCATTATGAAGAGGGCAAGATGTCCTTCGAACGGGAGATGGAATGTTTTAGGGACGATGAAATTATTCCGTACCGTGCTTGCGTCCGCTATATGATGAACCCCATCAACGGTCATCTGGAAGCGGTTATCTATGGAGTCGATCTTTCTCAAGAGAAACTGGCTCAGGAACGTCAGCTGAACTTCGTTACTGCCTTAAGCCAGGATTTCCGTTATGTGTACCTTTGGAATCCTGACAAAGATGAGATCTCCATTGTCAAGCAGGACGGCTTCATGGTCCGTAGCGACCTTGGGGCTGAAAACAAGTTCCCGTATGATGCCATGTGGGCTCACTACATTGAAGACCGCGTCTTCTCGGAAGATCGCGAAATGATGTACAAGGCCATGGAAAAGGAGAAGGTCCTTGCCTATCTCAAGGATCATGAAAACTATGTGGGCACTTACCGCGTGGTTGAAAATGGAGATATTCATTACTTCCAGTACAAGTACGTAAAAATCGAGGGATCCTCCGAGATTATTGCGGGTTTCCAGAACGTGGACAAATTGTTGGATACCGAAATTTTCCGTAATTCCATTATCAGTACCTTGGCCAAGGTTTACTTCTGTGCCTATGATATTGACCTTTCTACGGGGCATTTCCGCGAACTGGGCGATTCTACCCGAGATTATATTTCCAACGTCATCGGTCAGATGGGTGAGTCCATGGAAAAGTTCAGGGCCATTTGCCAGACGACGGTGGCGCCGGAACAGGTCCAGGAATTTCTCGATTTTACGAACATTCATACCTTGGCTGGCCGCCTAGCTAACCGCGATTCCATTGGTATCCATTTTAAGGGTTTGAATGCGGGTTGGTGTGAAGGTCTATTTGTTGTCATCAGTCGAGACAAGAATGGTCGGTGCTCCCATGTTCTGTGGGTTGTTCGTTCCATTAACGAAGAAGTGGCTAGGGAAGAAGCTTACAAGGTTCAGCTGAAGGACGCCCTCCGAAAAGCGGAGCGGGGAAGTGAGGCCAAGTCCAAGTTCCTGGCCAGGATGTCTCATGATATCCGCACGCCTTTGAATGGAATTATCGGTCTGCTTGAAGTTGCTGACCGTAAGGAACAAAGTCCGGAAGAGCGGGCGGAAGGCCGCAGGAAGGCGAAGAACGCCGCCAATCATTTGCTGTCGTTGTTGAACGATGTGCTGGATATGTGCGAGTTCGATGACGCCGAAACTCAACTGTTAGAAGAGCCTTTTGATCTTCAGCAGGTTCTTGGTGAAGTTCGTTCTATTGCCAATCTCCGTGCTGATGAAAATGATGTTGTCGTTAGATATGATGGTGCGTTGAGTGTAAAATGTCCCCATTTGCTGGGGAGCCCGCTCCATGTCCGTCAGGTATTCCTGAACATTTTGACCAATGCCATTAAGTTTAACAAGAAGGGCGGTTCCGTAGACTGTTATTCCGAAATCGTGAATGAGACGTCGGATGTCTTGACCTACTGTTTCCACGTGGTGGATTCGGGTATCGGTATGAGTAAGGAATTCCTTGAACGGATGTTTGAACCTTTTACCCAGGAACGTAATGATGCCCGAAGCACTTATCGGGGCTCCGGTATGGGCATGGCGATTGTAAAGGCCCTTGTGGAAAAGATGAATGGCCGGGTTACGGTCCGTAGTACAGAGGGCGTTGGAACTCACGTTGCTGTGACGATTCCCTTCAAGATTGATCAGAGTTCTCGTGTTTGCCTCACTGAAGGTGCGGAAAGCGAATCCCTGGATGGTATGAAGGTCTTGCTGGTGGAAGACAACGACTTGAATCTGGAAATTGCCCGCCGAATCCTGGAAGACATGGGCGTGGTGGTGACTAGCGCTAGAGATGGCGAAGAAGCGGTGCGGGTCTTTGAAAGCGCTGGCCAGAACGAACTGGACTTGATTCTGATGGACTTGATGATGCCTGTGCTGGATGGTTTTGGGGCTGCCAGGAAAATCCGTCTTTCTGCTAAGAAGGAAGGTGCTGAAATTCCCATTGTGGCCTTGTCTGCCAATGCATTTGCAGAAGATGTGAAAAAGTCCAGGGACGCCGGCATGAACGGTCACTTGGCCAAACCCATCGATATTCCCTTGCTAAAGAAAACGCTGAATATGTACAAAAGGGCTTGATTTTTTTTTGATAATTTATTTGGCGCTCCCCGTTCTTTTTTCAAAACTTTAGAGTAATTTCAATAGAAAAATGTTATCGTACTGATAACTTTTTTTTCTGGTTGCTTTTGAAAAAGCGGAGGAATTATGGCTGTAATGATTATTCAGCTCTTGATTGTGCTGGCTGCTCTTTACGTGGGTTCACGTTATGGTAGCCTTGCCTTGGGTGCAATTTCTGGTATTGGCCTTGCCATCTTGGTGCTGGGCTTTGGTATGCAGCCGGGTAAGCCGCCTACCGATGTTATCTACATCATTATCGCGGCTGTGACCTGCGCCGGTATTATGCAGGCTGCGGGCGGTATGGATTGGTTAATCCAGTTAGCGGAAAGACTTCTGCGTAAACACCCTAACCAGATTATCTTCCTGGCTCCGCTTTGCACTTTCTTCCTCACGGTTCTCGTGGGTACCGGCCATGTGGTTTACACCCTCATGCCCATTATCTGCGATATTTCCCTGAAGAAGGGTATCCGTCCGGAACGTCCCTGCGCCGTGGCATCTGTGGCATCCCAGGTGGGCATTACCTGTTCTCCCATTGCGGCCGCCGTGGCTTCTTTCGTGGTGATTTCCAACGCCAACGGTTTTGAAATCAACAACTTGCAGGTGATTGCGGTAACCATTCCTGCTTGCCTTTGCGGTTTGATGGCAGCCGCTGCCGTTAGCTACAAGCGCGGTCTCGATCTGGACAAGGATCCCGCTTTCCAGGCTAAGCTGAAAGACCCTCAGCAGCGTGAATACATGTACGGCAACACTGCTTCTGTGCTGGACAAGGCTGTTTCCAAGGAAGCAAAACGTTCCGTGTTTATCTTCCTGGCTGCTTTGGCTGTGATTGTGATGTTCTCTGTGTTCCAGATTGCGGGCCATGACATTCGTCCCGCTTTCCCCACCGGCAAGGTTGTGGATGGTGTGGCTCAGGTGAAGCCCATGGGCATGAACTTGATCATTCAGATTGTGATGATTTCTGCAGCCGCCTTCATGATTATCTTCTGTAAGGCTGAACCCAAGAAGGCTGTGGCTGGAGCCGTTTGGCAGTCTGGCATGGTGGCTGTGGTGGCTATCTACGGTATCGCCTGGCTGGCTGATACTTACTTCGCCAACTACATGGACGTGATGCAGGGCGGCCTGAAGGATATTGTTCAGCATTATCCCTGGGCGATTGCCCTGGCCTTCTTTGCGGTGTCTGTGCTGATTAACTCTCAGGGCGCCGTGGTGGTGGCCATGCTTCCGCTGGCGTACAGTCTGGGTATCGAAGGTGCGGTGCTTCTGGGCGTGCTCCCCAGCGTTTACGGCTACTTCTTCATTCCCAACTATCCTTCCGACATTGCCACAGTGAACTTCGACCGTTCCGGCACTACGGTAATCGGTAAGTACCTGTTGAACCACAGCTTTATGCTGCCGGGCATGACCAGCGTTATCGTTTCCACTATTGTGGGTTCTTTGATTGTGAAGGTGTTCTTCTAATTATGGGAGGTGTCGCGCGAATTTTTCGCGGGAAAGATCTTCGTGTACTCTGGGCTCGCCGTAAGGCGGGCCCTTTTTTGCGGTTATAAAACTAAGGGCGGTTGTAAAATAAGAAAAGCCCAACCTTTCGGTTGAGCTTCTCTTATACCTCCAAGCGGTTTCGAACCGCTGTTGCGGGAATGAAAATCCCGAGTCCTGGGCCACTAGACGATGGAGGCGTTTAGGTAGGCCAAATATAGGTTAGATTTTTAATCTTGTAAAGGGTGTAAGGCAAAAAAAGTTAATTTTTCTCTGTGTTTTTGAAAAATTGGTTAAAAAAGTCTCTTTTTAGGGGTATTTTGAAGTTTTTGCCGGTGGCCTTGCTTGCCAGCGGTGCCGACGCTGCCGTCCTCTGGGGGATCCGTGCCTTTATGGATATCCTCTCGGGGGAGGGTCCCATGCCCCTTTATGGATGGGTGGGCCTGATGTTGGGCCTGACTTTTTTACGCCTGATATTCCTGACCTTGAAAATCCGAGTTTCCGAGAGCTGGGTTTTTGCGGCGGGCGCTCGTATCATGGGCTGGTTCCTTCACCGTTTGCGCTTGCTCCATCCGCGGAATTTCCATACCCCTGCCGGAAACCTCTTGGTGGAATCCGCTTATGAGTCGACGCTGGTTCTTCAGAATAATGGGGCGGTTCTTTTTCAGGGGGCTCAGGCGGTGTTGCAGCTGGCGGTGTTCTTGCCGGTGTTGCTGTACATTTCCTGGCCGCTGACCTTGTTCCTTTTCGCGGTGGTGGTTCCGGTGGTGGGCGCCCTTCAGCGGAAACTTCATAAGCTTGGGCCTGTGGAGGAAAATCTGCTTCGCGACCGTTCGCGGTTCCGGGGCGACCTGACTCTTGCCCGCCGCCTCTTTTTGCAGTGGAGTTCCCGCCGGGAGCGTACGCTTTTGTCTGACGAACTTTTGCAGCAGAACCGCCATTTGCGAAATGACGGACTGGCTGCGGGCCTGCGGAAAAATGGACTTTCGCTGGTGGCGGAATCGGTGTCGGTGGTGGCCATGGTCCTGGTCCTGGGTTTTTGCGCGTTGCTGATTCGCTGCGGGTGGATGAATGGCTCCGGTTTGGTGCTGTTCTGCTCGGCGGTCTTGCTCAGTTACAAGCCTGTAAAGGAATGCGCCCGGGTGCTGCCCCAATTCCGGTCTGCGGTAAGCGCCTTGAAAATCCTGGAAGAATTTGAAAAGGCCGAAATCAGGAGTTCTGATTTTGGTGGACGTGGGGCGGGTTCCGCAAATGGTTATAGCCCTGACGGGCTGTTCGTGAAGAATGGTTCGTTTAAGTACGCTGGTTCGGAACGTCCGGTTTTTGCGGGCTTGAATCTGGAATGGTCCCGTTCGAAGCCGGTTCTTGTCCGTGGAAAAAATGGGATAGGGAAGTCGACACTCTTGCGGTTGCTTGCGGGCCTGGAAAGCTGGGATGCTGAAGGTGCCGCAGACGGGATTTGTTCGTCGTTGCCGGTTGCCGCAAATGCCGTATTTTTTGTGGCTCAGGATTTGGAGTTGCCTCCCCGACGCTTGCTCCGCGGAATTTTGGAAAGTTTGAAGCAGGGGGCCGCGGGCTCTGTTGGGGTCGCCGCTGCGGAAGGTTCGTCTGCAACCGCTGCGGGTTGTGGGTTTAGCGTTGCGGGCTGCCGCGAACTTTTCGCTTTCGCGGAAAATTTCAGGATCCTCCCGCTGGTAGAAAAGCAGGGGCTTTCAGGCGGCGAGCGTTCCCGCGTGGCCTTGCTGTGGGCTCTCGCTTCGGACTGCGATACGGTCCTTCTGGATGAACCTTTTGCGTCCATCGCCTTGGCGGATCGGGAGCCGTTGTTGGCTGCGTTCCTGCAGGCGGCTGCCGCTCTTGACAAGTGGGTAGTGATCGTAAGTCACGACGTACTTTCTCCCGAAATGGAAGGCCGCTTCAGTATCGTGAACTTTGATGGCGCGGGGGAACGATGAAAATTCTTTATGCCTGTCGCGGCTGGATTCTTGGGGCCATGGCGGGAACCATGCTGGCCTTGCCGGGAATGCCCATATCGGACGATTGGTTTGATATGTTGCCGCTGCCAACCCTTTGCTTGATTGCCTTCGTGCTCTTGCGTGTGCAGGCCCGCCGCATCATCGGGGAACATACCCGCGGATTTTCTCACGATGCGGACCGACTTGTAACGGAAGGCGTGTACTCCCGCATTCGCCACCCGCTGTACTTGTCTAACGCCGGGGTCGGTTACGCTTTCGTGGTGTTGCATTTTGGCTTCGCCCTGGTGGCCTTGGCTTTTGTGGTGGCGCTTTTTGCTTTTGAATATTTGTTATCGCGGATGGAAGACCGCTACCTGGAAAATCGGTTCGGCGAAGAATGGCGAACCTGGGCCGCAGAGACGCCTGCCTTTTTCCCGCGGTTAAGTGGTTCGGGTATGGGCCCTTCAGTTGGCGGACGGCCTGCGACTGCTCGCGAAGGTTCCGCAACGGGTTCGGCTGAACGTTCCGCGAAGTCCCCTGCCCGTCGTTCTTTTGCGGCGGCCTTTAAGGCGGACACGTCTACGTGGCTCTGGCTGCTGGTGATGATTGCGGTCGTTGTTGGACGCAAGTTCCTGGGATAGTCGGATGAAGTTTTCCTTGACGGCCCGAATTGCTTTGTGGTTTGCCCGAGTTTGTCTGCGCCTGGTTGCCCGCGGGGGCACCTGTGTTCCTGCGTTAGACCGCAAGTACAAATTGCGGGAGCGGTTGGACGGCCCCTGGTGCGAAAGTCCGAAGAATCTGGCTTCGCCAACGAGCGGCTCGCAGTACGAACGTCCGAAAATTTCAAAACGTCTTTGGCTTCACGGAGCGAGTCTCGGAGAGTGCAAGATGTTGCTTTCTGTGGCTCGAGCCCTGAAGGCGGACTGGCCTTCCTGTGACGGTGAATGCCCTGAAATTTTGCTGACGACTCAAAAGGCGGAGGCACTAGAAACTTTGCGGAATAAGGCTGCAGGTGTTTGTCGTGTCGCCATGTCGCCTGCAGATTTGCCCGATACCCTGGAGCGATTCTTGAAGGAAGTGAATCCAGCGGCTCTTGTGCTTGGCGAAAACGAACTGTGGCCTGGCTATGTGGAGGCGATGAACCGCCATTGCAAAAAGCCGGCGGTGGCTCTTGTTTCTGGGCGGGTCCGTAAGCTGGCGCCCGGTGTGAGCCTCGATGACCTTGGCTTTGTGACTCTGCAATCTGACGGTGGAAACTGGAAATTGCTGGACTGGACCCGCGACGTAACCGCCCCGAAATCGTCTGCTGGTGAATTTGCGGCTCCAAAAGACAATCCCTTAATTGACGTCGCCTTGGTTTCTTTTCATAAGGAAGAACTTGCCGCTTTCGGTGCGCTGGTTTCTGCTGCGGCGTCTGCAGGTAAGTCTGTTGTTCTCGCTCCCCGACGTCTCGAAGAAGCGGGACTTTTCCGCGAATTCCTCCTTTCCCAAAAAAAGATAGCGCTTGATTGGCCTGCGGTCCAGAAAGGTTCCGTCACCATCGTGAACCGATTCGGCCTAGTTCCTGAAATCCTCCGGTCATGTGGGGTGGCCGTGGTGGGCGGCTCGTTCGTGGCGAATCCTGGTATTCATGATTTTTGGGAACCGCTGAGAGAGGGTGTCAAAACTTTTGTAGGTCCGTTTTCAAAAGGCGCGGAAGAGGCTGTTTCTGATTTAGTGTCCCGTGGCGTGGTGGCCCGGATTTCTTGTGCGGGGGATGTGGGCTCGGATTGGTGGAATGTGACTCTTGACCCCGCAGTTGCTCAGGCCTGTCTTCAAGAGGAACGGGAAAAAATTCTAAATTCTTATGAACGGTTGCTGAAGTTCCTTTTGGCGACCGTATAAGGAACCTGCATCATGAAAAAAGTGATTCTCGCAACTCCCAGAGGCTTCTGCGCCGGCGTTGACCGCGCCATCCATGTGGTGGAAAAGGCTATTGAAAAATTTGGTACGCCTATCTATGTGCGTCACGAAATCGTGCACAACAAGTTCGTGGTGGATACCCTCAAGTCCAAGGGTGTTGTTTTTGTAGATGAGCTGGATGAAGTGCCGGCAGGTTCCGTGGTGATCTTTTCTGCCCATGGTGTTGCCGAAGAAATTTACGCCGATGCCGAAAAGCGTGGACTTCAGGTGCTGGATGCCACGTGCCCTCTGGTTCTCAAGGTCCACCTGAGTGCCAAGCGTCATTTCTCTGCAGGCCGTCATATTATCATGATCGGTCATGCGGGTCATGCCGAAGTGATCGGTACTTTGGGGCAGCTGCCGGAAGGTGCCATTACGCTGGTCCGTAACGAGGCTGACGTGGCGACGGTGGATGTTCCCGAAAATAAGGAATTGGCCTACATTACCCAGACGACCCTGTCTGTTGCCGAAACCCGCGAAATTATCAAGGCCCTCAAGACCCGTTTCCCGGAAATTATCGGCCCGGACGCTGGTGACCTCTGCTATGCGACCGGCAATCGTCAGGCCGCTGTGCTTGACCTGTGCCAGAAAGTAGATATGCTTTTGGTGGTTGGCGCCAAGAATTCCTCCAATTCCAGCCGTCTGATGGAACTGGGTTTGGAACAGGGAATCAAGAGCCATCTGATTGCCTCTGTAAACGACCTGGAGCTGGAATGGTTCGATGGCGTTGAATCCGTGGGTATTTCCAGCGGTGCCAGCGCTCCCGAAGTGCTGGTTCAGGAAGTGGTGGACTGGATTAAGGAAAAATTTAGTGGCGTCGAAATCGAGAATTTCGTGAAATTGGTGGAATCTACCAAATTCAACTTGCCTAAGGCGCTACAAGATTAACGAAGATGATAAAATTAACCTTGACGGAATCCCAATTATTTTCTACAATTGGCTTCTGTTATAAACAACGGAGTTTTTTATGAGCCGCATTTGTGAAGTTACCGGCAAAGCCGGTCTCGTGGGCAACATGGTTTCCCACTCTAACCGCAAGAAGTTGATGAAGCAGCTGCCGAACCTTCAGACCAAGCGTTTCTACATTGCTGAAGAAGACCGCTGGGTTTCTCTCCGCGTTTCCAACGCTGGTCTCCGCACTATCAATAAGCGCGGTATCCTGGCTGTTGCTCGCGAACTCGGCATCTAATTCTATTTCTTGTAGAGTTTAGACTTTTAAGTCCGCCTAATGGATGAATAATCTGTTAGGTGGTCTTTTCTGTATTTAGACGATTGTTGACAATCTGTTGATAGAATTGAATGTCGGACCTGGTGCCGGCGTTCATCCCTTATAGATCAAGGGCTCCGCAGGGTTGTTGTTTTCGAGCCTGCTTGTGGATATTGTGAAAAAGAAGCTGGATAGTTCGACTATCCAGCTTCTTTTTTAAAGTCAGCCTAGTTGCCCGTAAGGCGGACTGCTTTGCTAGTTCCCTACTTGTTCAGGAACTGGGGTACGCCCTTGTACTTTTCGATGTTCTTCAGGATGGTGGCCATTTCCCAGTCCTTTTCCTTGAAACGGCGGCGGAGCAGGGCCACGAAGACTTCCATGAGCATCAGACAGTCGTAAACGGCGCGGTGCATCTTGTCGGACTCGATCTTCATGTTGATTTCGTCGCGGCGCTGGAAACCGGCGGCCAGAATGCCCAACTTGTGGGAGGGGCTTTCGGGGAGGATTGCCTTGGAGATGGCCAAGCTATCGACGATGGGGTTGCCCGGAATAATCTGGGGGTTCTTCTGGTAAGCCACGCGGAGGAAGCTGGCGTCGAAGTTTGCGTTATGGGCGATAAGGATGGAAGACTGTCCGCAGAAGGCGGTGAACTTCTTGATGGCTTCGCCAACGGCCGGGGCGTCCTGGACGTCCTTGTCGTAAATGTGGTTCACGTTGGAAGCTTCGGCGGGGATCAGCATGTTGGGCTTGACGAAAGTCTCGAATTCCTTTTCCAGCTTGGGGACGACGCGTCCCTTTTCTACCGTGACCGTGAACTTTACGGCACCGATTTCGATAATTTCATCTTTCTGGTTGTTAAGGCCAGTTGTTTCCAAGTCAAACGCGACAAATTTAGGCGGCATTAA
This sequence comes from Fibrobacter sp. UWH5, assembly GCF_900142505.1. Classification (NCBI taxonomy): domain Bacteria; kingdom Pseudomonadati; phylum Fibrobacterota; class Fibrobacteria; order Fibrobacterales; family Fibrobacteraceae; genus Fibrobacter; species Fibrobacter sp. UWH5. The sequence goes on from NZ_FRBB01000005.1 coordinate 180,409, forward strand.
AATCACTTTTTTACCTATTTCCCTTTAAAAATTACTTGGTCGGATTATTTTCGGTACAAAGATACTTAATTTCGATGTCAATTGATGACAACGGCAGCGGGAGGATGAAATTATCCCATGTTTTTAACATAAAATGAGCCCCGTAATGGGGTTGAATATGCCAAAGAGGGGTACCGCTAACCTTAGAGAGCCAGATGGAGCCGGACTTGACCTTGTGGGCGGGGCCTTTGGGGCCGTCCAATGCCATGCCGGTGAAGCCGCCCTGTTTCATGGAATCCAATAGGTGCCGCACGTTGGTGGCGCCTCGGGTGTCGGAGCCTCGGGTGACTTTGTAGCCGAGACGTCGTGCGGTTTCGGCGAAGAAAGCCCCGTCGTCGGATTGGGAGACCAAAACGTGAACGCCCCGATCCTTGAAAGCGGCGGTGCTGGCGAGCAAATCCTGGTGCCAGAGTCCCAGAACGCCAGGGCCGAAATCTGCTGGGGTTCGCAGACGGATGCGGAGGCTGCGGATCCACAGGGCGGCTAGCCATGACGCGGCGCGGACTTTCAGGGTGGCTTTGTTCATGGCGCAAAAAATAAAAAAATCAAAAAAATTAGAGAATACCCCTTGAAAGGTTTTGTTTTTTTATCTATATTGCGGTTCACTTTGGCGACGTACCCAAGTTGGTAAGGGGCGAGTCTGCAAAACTCTTATTCATCAGTTCGAGTCTGATCGTTGCCTCTAAAAGTAAAGAAAGATCTCTCGGAAGAGAGGTCTTTTTTTTATATAAAAACTATTGATATAAAAATATAGGGATGGACGTCAGGTGTGGAACCGCAGACTTTAAAAAGGAATGCATAAAAAAGACCGCGGCTCGTATGAGTGGCGGTCTTTGATTGTCTAGGCCTCAGGCAGGGGATTTTTGCGGGGTCGCCCTCTGGGGCGTTTGACCGGTTGACCCTCCGGTTGGGCGGCGGGTCCGTCTGTCTGAATTGCAGAAGCGGTTGTGCGCTTGGCGAAAAGGGCCTCGCGGATTTTCTTTGCCCGTTCTTCGGCTTTCTGGAGTGCCAGTTCAGCTGCGGAGACGATGACGGCCTTGGGCTTTTCTCCGACCTTTGCTCCGAAGGATGCCTTCAGCACGCGGCCGGAACTGGGAGTCTGGCCCAAGAAGGTTTTGGTCGTGGCGGATTTTTCGTTCCCGGAGGGGAAAGTTTTCTTGGCCGTCATAAGAAAGTTCGTTGTGCCGGGGTGTCGTTGTTCCGGTTCGATCTTTGTACAGCTGGGGCTTTTTTCGGTAAATGCGTTGCGGAAAATTTCGCTTTTTTGCGGAGGGAGCGTTTCGACCGAACTTCTAAAAAGGGCTGCTGCCTCTTCGTGGGATTTTCTCTCCTTGGCGGCGATTCGTTCTCGCTTGCCGGGGCGACGTTCCCCTTTTTTGCGTTTTCCGGAAACTTCGCGCAGTTCCTTTTCGGAACGCTTGATTATTTCTTCGTCGGAGAGTCCCCTGAGTTCCGGCGGAACTTCGATGATGGGGAGCATTTCTTCCTTGACGTCTGCTATTTCACTCATATACTTCTTAATGTTTTAATTTTACAATATGATGTTCTTTTTTGGGCTGTCCAACCAAATCTGGTGTTGAAATGTTTTTTTTTGCCCCTGCGAACTTTATCTGTATTTTTGTAGGTGTTTTATGTACGTTTGCGGGTTCAAAAATAGGTCTTTGGAAACTTTTTGATTTGTCAAGAGTATTTTTAAACTTTTTTGATGTAAAAATTCTGTTAAAATTTAAAAAAAATTGAAAAAAGTGTTTGTCAAGGTCTAGAAATTTATTTTTTTTGGGACTATTTTTGGCCTACAATGCTTCGTTTTACACAAGATATCTTACTTGCTCTCCGCGCTATCTCTAATGAAGAAGAAGCGCATGAAATGTCTAAGAAGGCTCGCGAACAGTTCGACTTCCTCGGAATTCGTCTGGTTCCCCGCCGTGAAGTGACTTATCCCCTTTTTGACAAGAATCCGCCGAAGGATGGCGATGAACTTGTTGCTAGAGTCGAAGACATGTGGACGCAGCCTTATCGTGAAATTCAGTACGCCGCTTGCGACTACCTGTTCCGTCATCGCGGACTTCTGGGTGGCCAGCATTTGTCGTTCCTGAAGAAGCTGATCAAGACTCGTGCCTGGCGTGATACCGTGGACACCTTGGCCGCATGCGTGCTGGGTGACCTGGCTCTCCGTCTGCCGGCTCTCCGTACCAAGATCGCTTCCTGGATCCGTGATCCCAATGTGTGGGTTCGCCGTAGTGCAATCATTTTCCAGATTCAGTACAAAGACCGCACTGATTGGCCTTTGCTCCGTAAGTTCTGCCTGACCTGCGCTAAGGACGACGACTATTATATCCGTAATGGAATCGGTCGCGCATTGTCTGAATATGCCCGCATCAATCCTCAGGAAGTTCGTCGCTTTGTTCAGGACAATACTTTTGCTGAACAGACCACCCAGGAAATCTTGAGAATGATCTAATCCCTAATCGGGTTAGCAAAAACAAAAAGTTAGTTTGTTTAAATTAAAAGTCCTCGTTTCGCAGACGAGGGCTTCTTTTATTTTTTCTCGTATTCCTTTTCTAGAAATAGGCGCTGTTCCTTGTTGGCGGGTTGGGCGCTGCCTCTGCCCTGTGCGGATTCGCTAAAGGGGAAAACGAAACGTCCTCGCAAGACGCAACCCGGTGCCCCGGGATCGCATTCCTTGTTCCGCTTGACGCAAAATGTTCCTCTAAGATTTCGGCATTCATAACTCATACTGTAAATATAGTTATGAGATATGAGTTGTGAGATATGAATTATGAGTTGTAAAGTATGGAGGTATCGTCGCGATTATTTAGCTCAAAGGGCAGTCCTCATGCCTCGAACCTCATACCTAATTATCCTTTTACCTTTAAACTTCTGCCTTTTGTTTTTAAATTTTAACTCATGAGATATGGTGACCTTTCTTATTTCCAGAGCGGCGTGGCCGTTCCCCTCTTCAGCCTTTATAGCAAGCAGAGCATCGGTATCGGCGAATACCTGGATCTGATTCCCTTTGCTCGCTGGGCTCAGGTCTGTGACTTCAACATTATTCAGCTTCTGCCGGTGAACGATACTGGTGCTGAATCCAGCCCCTATAGCGCCCGCAGTGCCTTTGCCCTGAACCCGGTGTTCATCAATGTGCAGGCCGTGGACGGATCCTCTGAATACGAAGAGGAAATTCATGAGGCCAAGGCCAAGTTCGATGCTGAAGGTAAGATTGACTACTACAAGATTTCTACCTGGAAGCGTTCCATCCTCAGAAAGATTTTTGACAATCGTTACGATTACCTGAAGAAGGACAAGGTTCTGACTCGCTGGATTGATTCCAACAGCTGGGCTAAGCCTTACTGCGTGTATGCTACCCTGAAGGCCCAGAATGGCGAATCCAGCTGGAAGGATTGGGCGGAATATCGCAATCCTACCGATAAGGATATTGAAAAGCTTTGGAAGAAGTTCATTAAGGACTGCCTGTTCCAGGCCTGGATGCAGTGTGTCGCCGAAATGCAGTTTAACGCTGCCGTTACCGAAGTTTCCAATATGGGTCTTCGCCTGAAAGGCGACATTCCTATCTTGATTAACGAAGACAGTGCAGACGTCTGGTCTGAACGCCGTTTCTTCTCACTGGATGATCGTGCCGGTGCTCCTCCTGACATGTTCAGCTACAGTGGCCAGAACTGGGGATTCCCCACTTACCGTTGGGACGTAATCGAACAGGATAACTTTGACTGGTGGCGTCGTCGTCTGGCCCAGGCTAGCAAGTTCTATCATGCCTACCGCATCGACCACGTTCTGGGCTTCTTCCGTATTTGGTCTATTCCCCAGTGCGAAGTGACTGGCATCATGGGTCGTTTCAACCCCTGTATCCCGCTGACCTTGAACGAACTTCAGAGTGCCGGTTTCTGCCAGGCTACGCTGGAATACCTGCGCCGTCCTAACTACTCCATTGACCAGCTTCGCGGTTTCCTGGGCGATGATACGGATCGCCTTGCTCCGGTCTGCTTCCAGCCGTTGGAAGGGGAATTCGACCGTCTGGTGCTGAAGCCGGAATTCTCTTCCGAAAAGGCAATCCTTTCTATGGGTGAACCTCAGGAAGTGAAGGACAAACTGTTGAAGGTTTACTGGAATAGAGTATTCATTCCCTCTGGCGACGAGAATACCTTCTACCCCTACTGGTACTGGTACAATCAGCCGGTTTTGTTTACCTTGCCCGAAAACGAACAGCAGAAGCTTCGCGAAATTCTTAAGCGCAACGAAGATTCCCAGAACGGCTTGTGGGAACAGAATGCTACCAAGCTGCTCTCTGTGCTTGCCAAGGAAACCGACATGCTGGTCTGCGCCGAAGACCTTGGTGCAGTCCCGTCTTGCGTGCCGACTGTTTTGAACAAGTTAAACATCCTTTCTCTGCGTATCGAACGCTGGGCCCGTAATTGGAATGTGCCTTATTCTCCCTACTACGATATGGATGAATATCCCCGCCTTTCCGTTTGCACCACCAGCTGCCATGATACCTCCAGCCTTCGCGGCCTGTGGAAGGAACCGGATTTCGACCGCGGTCTTTACTGGTCTCATGCTCATTTGCCGGGCAGCGCGCCCCAGGAAATTACTCCTACGGTCGCACGTACCATTCTGACCCATGTGTTCAGCTCCAATAGCTTGTTCTGCATTCTCCCTGCTCAGGATTACTTCGCCCTTTCTGCAAGCCTTTCTCAGGTGGATCCTGAAAAGGAACGCGTCAATGTGCCGGGTACCGTGGGTGGTGCAAACTGGTGCTACCGCCTGCCTTGCTCCGTAGACGAATTGTTGGATTACGCATCCCTCAGTTCCGACATCCGCAAGCTGGTAGATGTACGTAAGCGCAGACCCTTGTGGAAATTTTAGGTGATTTGAAATCAGCGTGGCTTGTCCGCGCTTTTTTTGGCTGAAAATGGACTCCAAACGGGGGGCTTTGCCTTAAATGGAGTCCATTTTTTTTTGTTGTTTGTAATCGTTGCTGTACGCTTGTTTTGAAAATGGACTCCAAATGGCGTCGAATCCGACTTTTGGAGTGGATGAAATGTGCGAAAATAATCGTTTTCGGCTATGTTTGAGTTAATTTATTTGAAATGTTGGACTCCAAAACATCTTGATATTGTAAAATGGAGCCTATTTTTTGCGAAAAAGAGACTTCGCAGATATATATTTATTGACAAACAGCCACCTTATTCCAACTATTGCCTATTATGAATTCATTTGCTCCCGCCTGGGTCAAGGATGCCGTATTCTATCAGATTTTTCCAGACCGGTTCTGCCGTTCAGGACGGTATAGTGCTGCCGGTAATTTTGTGAATTGGGATTCCAAGCCGACCCGTGAAAACATGTTTGGCGGAAATCTTGCCGGTATTGAAGACCGCCTGAAGTATATCGCGGACATGGGCTTCAATGCGATTTACCTTTGTCCCATATTCAAGAGCAATTCGAATCATCGTTACCATACGGTGGATTATTTTGAAATTGACCCTGTCCTTGGGACCATGGCGGATTTTGACAGGCTCGTAAAAAAGGCTCATAAACTTGGGCTGCGCATCATTCTGGATGGCGTGTTCAATCACTGTTCCCGCGGTTTTTTCCAGTTTAACAGTCTGCTGGAATTGGGGCGCAATTCCCCTTATGTGGACTGGTTCCATATAAAGAAATGGCCCCTGAAGGCTTACTCAAAAAAAGCCAATTACGAATGCTGGTGGAATTTTCCGGCCCTGCCGAAGTTCAATACCGACAATCCCGAGGTCCGCGAATACCTGATGAGCGTAGGCGAGTTCTGGATGAAACGAGGAATCGACGGGTGGCGCCTGGATGTGCCTAACGAAATCAATGACGACAGTTTCTGGCAGGAATTCCGTCGCCGCATCAAGGCAGTCAATCCCGAGGCCTATATCGTAGGCGAAATCTGGGATGAGCCTTCCCGCTGGCTGATGGGCGACCAGTTTGACGGCGTCATGAACTATATGTTCCGTAAGGCGGTGCTGGCTTACCTCTTTGACGAAAATCCCATCAGTACCGAGGAGTTCTGCCGACGTCTGGAAGAGGCCTTCCCCAAAACCCGATGGTACGGGAGCGGTGAGGGGGAGACTCCTGCCGGCGACATTCCCATGAACCTGCTGGGCAGTCACGATACGATCCGTTTGCAGTCCCTGCCTTGTTCCGACGGGGCACGGGTGCGCTTGGCCCTGACCCTGCTATTCTTTATGCCGGGAGCCCCCTGTATATATTATGGTGAGGAATTGGGTCTTAAGGGCGGTAAGGACCCCGACAATAGGCGGACCATCCCCTGGGATTCCCTTGAAAGTTTGCGGAAACATCCTGCTTACCCATATATAAAAGAGCTGATCGAACTCCGAAAATCGAACGTTGCCCTCAGAAAAGGCGATTTTTCTATAAAAATAGGGGAAAATGCATTCGAGATCCGCAGATTTTATGAAGAAAATGGGAAAAAGAACGTTTTGGAGCTGAAAGTCTACGGAGCCCAGGACGGTTCTTCCCCGAGTTTTGCTATCTTTGCGCCCAACTAAGCGTTTAGTACCTTATTAAGGGATTACAAATGAACAAGAACAAATTCGGCATGCGAGAATTCATCATTCTCCTCGTCATTATTCTTTCGGCCTACACTGTATGGCCTTCTATTCAGGTTCACTCCAAGTCGGGTGATGAGAAAAAGACCTTCCTTAAGGAAAATCCGAAGCTGGGTGCAAAGTCCATCAACTTCGGTTTGGACCTCGCTGGTGGTACCGCCATTACTCTCGAAATCGAGAAGTCCGGTATCAAGAACGAAGATATCAAGGACGTTCAGGAACAGTCCCTGGAAATCATTCGTAACCGCGTTGACCAGTACGGTCTTTCTGAACCTCAGATTTCTCCCAGCGGCGACGACCGTATCGTGGTTGAACTGGCAGGTGTGGATGACTCCACCGCTAAGGCTCTCGTGGGTTCCACCGCAAAGCTGGAATTCAAGATTCTGGCCGAAGCTGAAAAGTTCCAGCAGGTCGTTCTGCTCATCGACCAGTACCTGACCCGTCAGACTACTGACATCGCTGCAGACTCTGCCGCAACCGTCGACACTACCGCCGCCGCAGCCAAGGATTCCGCTAAGGACACCACCAAGGCTCTCTCCGATGACGAACTTCTCGGTAACACTCAGGTTGCTGAAGCCGCTCCCGCAGCAGAAACTGCAGAAACTGCCAAGGCTGAACCGGCAAGCGAAGTCGGCACTGCTCTTTCCGCTTACTACATGAACTTCGGCAACGGTGGTTTCATCGCCGAAGAAAGTGTTGAAAAGGTCAAGAAGCTTCTCGCTACTGAAGGCGTTCAGAAGCTGATTCCCCGTGACGTGAACTTTGCCTTCGGTAGCGGTCTGGAACCTGTCCAGCGCGGCTCCCAGATCAAGGCCAAGCGTCTTTACCTCCTGAAGCGTCGCGCCGAAATGTCCGGTGACGATGTTGTTGACGCTCAGCCGCACCGCGTTAGCGATGGTGTCAGCGCCGGCGAAGTTGCCGTTAGCCTCAAGTTCGGTGGCATCGGCCCCAAGAAGTTCTCCGCTGTAACTGCTGCAAACATCGGCAAGCAGATGGCTATCGTTCTCGACAACCAGGTGATTTCCGCTCCGGTGATCCGCGACCGTATCCCCAATGGCGAAGCTCAGATTACTGGCCTCGACGACATGGCTGAAGCAAACCGTCTGTCTGTCGTGCTCCGTGCCGGTGCTCTCAAGGCTCCCATGAACATCATCGAATCTCGTAGCGTCGGTGCTACCCTCGGTGAAGAAAACATCGTTCAGGGCTTCGGTTCTGGCGCTGTCGGCCTTATCCTCTGCCTCGTGTTCATGATCGGCTACTACCGCCTCGGTGGTTTCATCGCTAGCCTGGGTATGATCATCAATACTTTGGTTACCGCAGCCGTTATGTCTGTGTTTAACGCTACCCTGACTCTCCCGGGCATCGCTGGCTTCATCCTGGTGCTTGGTATGTCTCTCGACGCAAACGTCATTATTTACGAACGTATCCGCGAAGAAATCAAGGGCGGCCTCACTGCCCGCGCCGCTGTCGCCAAGGGTTACGAACGTGCATTCAGCGCCATTTTCGACTCCAACCTGACCACCGTGCTTACCGCCTTGATCCTTTACAAGATCGGTACCGGTTCCGTGAAGGGTTTCGGTCTTACCTTGATGATCGGTATTATTACTTCTCTCTTCTGCGCTCTTACTGTTACCCGCGCCGTGTTCGACTGGAAGCTTGCTAAGCAGGACGCAACCACCCTCTCTATCGGTGGCGGCTTCAAGTTCCTCAACAACGCTAACCTGCCTGTTGTTCCCAACCGCGGTAAGTTCAAGCTGGTCTCCATCATCATGATCGTGGTCAGTATCGCCTCTATCGCTGTTAAGGGCTTCGACTTCAGCATCGACTTCACTGGTGGTCAGGTTTATACCGTCCAGTATCAGGATGCCGATAAGCATGAAGGCGACCTGAACAAGGCTCTCGCCGATGCTGGTATCAAGGGTGCAAAGGTTCGCTCTCTGGGTGGTACCTCCGCTAACTCCTACCAGATCAGCATGCGCGCTTCTGAAGACGCTCAGTTTGAAGTCAAGATGGCTCAGGCCTTCGAAGCTGCAAACCAGAAGGTTGAAATTGTGGCTAAGGACAACGTTGGTCCTACCATCGGTAAGGAACTTCGTAACGACGCTATCATGGCCATCATCCTCGCATGGATCGCCATCGGTCTCTATGTGTGGTTCCGCTTCGGTAAGCTGGGTCTTGGCTTCGGTATCGGTGCTGTGGTCGGCCTCGTCCACGACTCCCTCATTACCTTGGGCTTCATCTCCCTCTTCGGCCTTTCCTTCGACGGTGCTCTTATCGCATCTCTCCTCACCATGATCGGTTACTCCGTTAACGATACCATCGTGGTGTTCGACCGTGTTCGTGAAAACGCCGCCATCCATGGCCTCACTGGTTTCGACAAGACTCTCAACAGCTCTATCAACCAGTGCTTCAGCCGTACCGTGATTACCTCTCTCACCACCCTCTTCGTCTGCTTGGTTCTCGCTATCATGGGCGGTTCCTCCATCCGCGACTTCGGTATGGTGATGGTCTTCGGTATCTTCATCGGTACCTACTCCTCTGTCTGCATTTGCTCTCCCTTCGTGCTCTGGTACTCCAAGCGCTTCAAGACCGGTGTGTAATAGCAGCTTAGGCTTTGTAAAGGCCTGGTAAAAAAATCAGATTTTTTAGGCTCGGACTTGCTCCGAGCCTTTTTGCTTTTACATATTTTTCTATTTTTGGGTCCGTTCGATCAAGGGGGCGCTATGCTCAAGAAGTACTATAAAATCGAATCAGGGCGCCTCGCTAGTGCCCCGAACGAAGAAGTGGCAGACATCGTCATGATGGGTTCTCTTAGCCAGGAACAGCGAAGCGTGCTGGTTAAGGAATACGAAATCACGGAACATACCATTGCGTCTGCATTCGACTCCGACGAACTTTCCCGTATAGAATACGATGATGACTTTACCACCATCGTGTTTAAGAAGCCCAAGAACTATTCTGCGGCCGATAATTTCCAGTTCCGCGTAGAATCTTTCGGTATCTTCATTTTCAAGGACTGGGTGTTGCTCCTGACGGACTCCGACATTCCCATTACCGACGAAAAGCGTTTTTCCAAGATCGACAGCCTGAACACTTTCGTGCTTAAGGTTCTTAGCTATGCGATTTACCACTTCAACGAACACTTGAAGATCATCAATCGCATCAACGACGAACTGGAACAGAAGCTCCGTACCGCCATGGAAAACAAGTACCTGCTTTCCATGTTCAGCCTGAACAAGGGCTTGATCTACTACGTCAGCGCCCTGAACAGTAACGATACCCTGCTCCGCAAGCTCCAGATGGGCCGCAGCCTCAACTGGACCGAAGCCGAACGTGAATTGCTGGAAGACATCCAGATTGAAAACGGCCAGAGCCTGCAGCAGGCAAACATCTACGCCAACATTTTGACGTCCATGATGGATGCCCGCGCTAGCGTCATCAGCAACAACGTGAACACGCTGATGAAGAACCTGACCATCGTGACCATTTCTATTTCCCTCCCGACGTTCTTCGCCAGCTTGTTCGGCATGAACGTGCGCCTGCCCTTCGGCATGAACGGCGATGCCGCCGGAGGTAGCGACCTGGCATTCTGGATTATCATTGCCATGTGCTTCCTGTCTGTGCTTGTGTTCATGGCCATCTGGACAAGAAAAAAATAGGGAACCGCATAATCCCAAGCGCTAGCTGGGAAATAAAAAAAACGTCCGCTACAACGGTCGTTTTTTTTGTTTGATAGAGAATTGCCTTGCCGCAGAGTCAGTTTCCGCGATCGCTCATGGAGGCGAACATGGCAACGATTTCGTCGGTGAAATTGCTTGCCGGAAGCTGGTTTGCAATTTCAAGAGCCTTTTCCAGGTGGTCCTGAGCGCAGGCCTTGGCCTTCTTGAATGCTTCCTTTTCGTTCAGCTTGGCGATAATCTTTTCGGGAACGCCAGCCTCGGAAGCCTTGGCGATGAGACTTTCCATCTCGTTGCGGTCGGCTGCGGAGCATCCGTCAAAGTAGTACAGCAGGGGCAGGGTAATCAGGCCGTTGCCAAGGTCGGTGAACTTGGCCTTGTCCAGGTTCTGGCTGCCAAAGCCGTAGTCCAGCAAGTCATCCACGATCTGGAAGGCGATGCCGAAATGGCTACCCATCTGGGCGCACTTGTCTGCGTTTTCTGCATCGAAGCCGGCCAGGATGCCGCCAATACGGGCTGCTGCGTCAATTAGGGCAGCGGTCTTGCCATCGATGATTTCGTCATACTTTTCAAAGGACAGGTGGGTGTTGCCGGAATAGTCCAGCTCGAGAATTTCACCTGCAATCAGCTTGTCGGCTGCGTTAGAAAGAATCACGGGCACGTCTCGGGATTCTTCGTTGATGACGCAACGCATGGCCTGGGAAAGAACGTAGTCGCCAATGAGAACGGCAACCTGAGTTCCCCATTCCTTGTGGGCTGTCTTCTGACCGCGGCGGATGTCTGTTCCGTCGATAATATCGTCGTGGACCAGGCTTGCCAGGTGCAGCAATTCAATGCCTGCGCAAGCGTGTGCAACGCGGTCGGCGTTGGGCTTTACGCTGCCGCTCTGGGCAATCAGGCAAAGCAGGGTAGAACGAATGCGTTTGCCCTTGCGCTGGAACAGAGATACCAAACGTTCAGAAATGCCTGCGGGGGCTTTCCTTGCCACGTCCATGATGACCTCTTCCGTCAGCTGGAGCTGGTCCTTTACGAGGTCACGGGCTTGGTTTAGAACGGTCTGAAAATCAGCTTTACTTTGAAGGGAATCCTTGGAATTCATGATTAAACATCCAGTTCGTCAAGAACCTTGTAGGCATTATTTTCAATAAACTTACGGCGGGGTTCCACGTCTTCGCCCATGAGCATGCTAAAGATCTGGTCGGCCACAACGGCGTCTTCCACATAGCACTGCTTCAGCAGGCGCTTTTCGGGATCCATGGTGGTTTCGAAAAGCTGTTCAGCAGACATTTCGCCAAGACCTTTGAATCGGGTGATGGTGACATTCTTCTTGTCTTCCAGCTTGGCCATGGCTTCTTCCTTGGCGTTTTCGTCGAACAGGTACTGCTCCTTGAGGCCCACCTTCAGCTTGTACAGAGGAGGCATGGCCAGGAACACGTGGCCGTTGTCGATAAGGGGACGCATATAGCGGAAGAAGAAAGTCAGCAGCAAAGTCTGAATATGGGAGCCGTCCACATCAGCATCGGTCATGATCACGATCTTGTGGTAGCGGAGCTTTTCCAGCTTGCATTCAGAACCGAGACCGCAACCGATGGCGTTCACCAGGTTCTGGATTTCTTCGGTGTCCAGCACGCGGTGGAGGCTTGCCTTTTCTACGTTCAGGATCTTACCGCGGAGGGGGAGGATGGCCTGGAATTCGCGCTTGCGGCCCTGCTTTGCAGAACCACCTGCAGAGTCACCTTCCACAATGAACATTTCGCATTCCTTGGGATCGCGGCTACTGCAGTCGGCCAGCTTACCCGGAAGTCCGCCACTTTCAAGAACGTTCTTGCGGCGGGCCAGGTTACGAGCCTTATGGGCGGCTTCGCGTGCCTGGGCTGCGTTGTAGACCTTGTCCAGAATGACTCTCACGGCAGCCGGATTTTCCTGGAAGTATTCTTCCAGCTTGGCACCGAATGCACTTGCCACATAGCTGGTGATTTCGGAGTTGCCCAGCTTACGCTTGGTCTGGCCTTCGAACTGAGGCTGAGAAACCTTGATGGCGATAACGGCGGTAAGACCTTCGCGGATATCGTCAGAGGTAATCTGGATGTCCTTCTTGCCCTTGGGCATTTCGGCGGCAAACTTGTTGATGACGCGGGTCAGTGCGGTCTTGAAACCGGTAACGTGGGTACCGCCATCGTAGGTGTTCACGTTGTTCACGAAGCTAAAGAAGTTTTCCTGATAGCCGTCGTTGTACCACATGGCCACTTCCAGAGGATACTGGCCATCGGGGAGCACCAGGTGAATCGGGGCCTGGAACAGCGGAGTGCGGTGTTCATCCACATAGCGCACGAATTCAGAAACGCCACCCGGATAGCAGAAGGTTTCGCTCACCTTTTCTTCGGTACGTTCGTCGGTCAAGGTCAGGCGCAGGCCGCTCATCAAGAATGCCAGTTCGCGGAAGCGGGTTGCCAGGGTGTCGTAAACGTAAACGGTTTCGCTGAAAATGGTATCGTCCGGATAGAACTCGATGGTGGTTCCGGTTTCGTTTTCGGCGCAGGTTCCGATTTCCTGCTGGGGTCCGCAAGGAATACCCTTGCTAAAGGTCTGGGTCACTACCTTGCCCTTACGGCGAACGGTAGCCACAAGCTTGGTAGAAAGGGCGTTAACGCAGCTGACACCCACGCCATGGAGACCTGCAGAAACCTTATAGGAATTGCTGTCGAACTTACCACCGGCATGGAGCTTGGTCATCACCACTTCCAGTGTACCCACCTTTTCCTTGGGGTGGATGTCGGTGGGAATGCCACGGCCGTTGTCGGTCACGCGGATTCCGTTACCCGGAAGGATTGCAATTTCGATATGGTTGCAGAATCCGGCCAGGGATTCGTCCACGGAGTTGTCCACCACTTCCCACACCAGGTGATGCAAACCGCGAATATCGGTAGAACCGATGTACATTGCCGGGCGCACGCGTACCGCTTCGAGACCTTCCAACACGGTAATGTTGGAGCCGCTATAATCTTCTTCGGCCTTCTTCAGGTCTTCGGTAGAAACGTTCTGATTGACTGTTTCAATGGAATCGACCTTAACGTCGTTCTCTGTATTTTCCAAATTTTCTGCCATCTTTTTCTCGTTTGCAGATGGCATTTCAGCCACCTGGCTAAATCAGTCGGACATCCCGCACTGCAGGCTTGCCCAACAGTAAATTACACTTGTCAATAATAGCTTTTTTTTGCAGGAACAGCTCGTGTTTCCAGGCTGAGTTGGCGCATTTTAGCACCAAAATTCCCTTGTTAAAACGGTCAATTTTTACGTGGGGTAAAAGCAATGTTCCGACCACTTTCTCGAACCCTTCCGACAGTGTCTTGAAGGTCATATCTTCGGTGATATTGCTCTTGTCCAGAACCATTTTCAGAAGAACGCTAATGTCTGCAGGACCATTCTTGCAGACTCCATTCTTCCGTCGTCTTTGTTCAAATGCGGCCATTGATTTTTACAGGAGCAACAGCTGTGAAAGCACGTAACCACCAATAAGAATACTGGTCATGCCTGCCACCACGGTGGCCTTTGTTGCCTTGCCTACGCCTTCGGCGCCGCTATGGGTGGTAAAGCCGAAATAGCATGCGTAACTGGATATAAAGAATCCGTAGAGAGTGGCCTTGATCAAGCCCACGATCAGGTCCCAATCCTGGTAGAACATTCTAACACCGTAGAAGAATACGGAAAAAGAAACTTCCTTGTACAGGTGAGCGACTTCGTATCCGCCGATAATGCCGATAAAAATACTCAACACCGTCAGGGTGGGTAACATGATGACTGTTGCAATCAGGCGGGGGGCCAGCAAGAACTTATAGGGACTGAGACCTAATACTTTGTATGCATCAAGCTGTTCCGTGACCGCCATAGTGCCAAGCTCAGAACACATGGAGGCTCCGATTCGGCCTGCCAGCACCATGGCTGTAAGAATGGGACACAACTCGACCATCACGGATTTTCCCACGGCCATGCCCACAAACATCAGGGGAATCATATCGGCGAACTGGTAAGCCAGCTGCCAAGACATGATGGCTCCTGTCGCAAGGGAGGCTGCCACCACCACAGGGATACTGGTGACACCCACATGCTGCATCTGTTCTACGGTTGTGTGCAAGTTGCTGAAGGCTCCAGGCACACTCTTAAACATCTGCCACACGAAGTGCAGATAACCGACGGCGGTGTACAGAAATTTCCGGATGAATTTGCCCAGACTTTCTGCGGCTCTGTCCATTGTCTTTATCAAGGTCAGTCCTTATTTCTTCTTGGAGTCCTTGGCCTTTTCGGCGGTGGGCTTCTTGGCGGGCTGTTTCTTTGCCGGAGCGATAGCCTTGTTGTAAAGGCTCATGTCGCTCAGATACTTGATGGCTTCGTTCAGCTGCTTGTCGCGCTTCAGGGAGAATGCGGTACTTACAGAATCGTTAATGAAGGAAGTCAGAAGTTCACGCTTGATGCCGTCCTTGATATAATCCTTGTTTTCGTCGAACTGGGCATTCCTGTTGTTTTCCAGGGCGGTGCGCATTTCTGCCAGACGGGCTGCCAAGACGGAATCGGTTACGGTCTTGGAGGAATCGCCCATGTAGTTCTGTTCACGGATAATGCTCTTTTCCAACTGGTCGACGCCAACAAGTGCGTTAGACTTGATTTTCGTGAAGTTGGTATCCTTCATGCAGTAGTCCTTGAACTGCAGGTACAGGCTGTCGGGTACTTCCCATTCTGCACTGATCTTTGCGCCAGACTTTTCCAGGTCCGGGCGAGCCTTTACAGCAAACTTGAAGTACATAGACATTCTTTCCTGAACCTGAACAACCCAGGGCATGGGGTCCAGTTCAACTTCAACGTCAGGAGTGATGCCGCCGCTGCCGAACATCATACGGCCGTTGTTGGTGTAGAAGGTATCCTGGGCTACGGTATCCTTTTTCAGGGAATCAACCTTTGCCTCGTCGCCGGATTCCTCGGCGTCGTATTCGGCTTCCTGCAACTTCAGACCCTTGATCCCGTTTTCGGGCTTGTTGATGCAACGTCCGAAAGGCAGGTAGTAGAATGCGGTGGTCAGCTTCAGGGCGTTGCCCTGGTTATCCAGCGGGAAGATGGTCTGTACGGAACCCTTACCGAAGGAGGTCTTACCGATAATGAGAGCGCGGTCCCAGTCCTGCAGTGCGCCAGAAACAATTTCTGCTGCGCTGGCGGAACCCTGGTTTACCAGGACCACCATGGGAATGTCCTGCTTTATGATGCCGTCTTTGCGGGCACGGCTTTCGGTACGCTGGGTACGGCCGCGGGTACTTACGATGACATTGCCCTGCTTTAGGAACAGTTCGCTAATTTCGATAGCCTGGTTCAAAAGTCCACCGGGGTTGTAGCGCATGTCGAGAATCACCTTCTTCATGCCCTGTTTCTGCAGGCTGCGGAGGGCGTTTTCCACGTCGCTGGTGGTCTTGTCGCTAAAGGTTGCCAACTTGATATAGCCGATATCCTTGGTCACCATGCCGTAATGGGGCACTGCGTGCACAATGATTTCTGCACGGGTAATGGTGAAATCCATCAGGTCGGGAACGCCTTCACGTTCAATAGAGACGGTCACATCGGTACCGATCTTGCCGCGGAGCTTGCTGACGGCGTCATCCAGGGTCAGACCCTTGGTGTCCTTGCCGTCAATTTTGCGGATGCGGTCGCCTGCGCGGATGCCCAGACGGAATGCCGGGGTGCCAGACAGCGGAGAAATCACGGTCAGAATGTTGTCGCGGAGGCTGATAGTAATACCTACGCCGCCGAACTTGCCTTCCATGGATACCTTGAGGCTTTCGTAGTCCTTGGGGCTGAATACCGTGGTATGGGGGTCCAGGATGTTGCGGATGCCACCCAGGGCGGCGTCCGTCAGTTCCGTGGGGTTCACGTCTTCGACATACTTGCGGTTGACTTCAGAAAGAACCTTGTTCAGTCGGGAAACTTCGTCATAGAAATCACCCGGGGGTGTCTGCTTGTCTCCTGCTGCGTTGGCAAGAGCAAGTGCAGAAAGGGAAGCTACGAAAAAATTGCGAAAGTTCGGCATATAGAATTTCATACCGAAAAAATACAATTTCATAGGAAAGTCGTTGTATGAAAAACGGAAAAACCGGCCCCGTAAGGCCGGTTTTTAATTTAAGGAGAGAGAGATGAAAAAACTTCAGTAAGAAAAGTGGCGTTTCACTAGGCTGCGCCGTGAAGGTCGTGAGTCCTGTAATCTCCGCGGAGCTTGTCCAGGGCGGCCTTCTTGATCTGGCGAACTCTTTCTTTAGAAAGACCAACCATGGGACCGATATCCTTGAGTGTGTATTCGATGTCCCGATCGAAGCCGAAGCAGAGCTTGATCACTCGCATTTCTTCTTCGGAAAGGTTGTCCTTCATGGCCTTGTCCATATGCTTCTTGACAAAGCTATATGCGGCCAGGTTGTCAGCCTTGTTTTCAGAATCAGACAAGGTGTCGCCTAAGGTGAGTTCCTGATTGGTGCTCAAGGGGGCGTCGAGAGAGGAGGAACGCTGAGCCATCATCAAGATCTTTTCAATAGAGTCTGCCTTGTACTTGGAAACACCTTCAAGACTCTTGGGGTCAATGGATAGTGTTCCACCGATATTCTGACGGAGGGTGCCTCCGTGCTTTGAAAACTTACGAATTACCAGTTCCTTTTCAGCGCTGATGCGAACGATGCGACCGTTTTCTGCGATGTGGCGTACAATGTTCTGACGAACCCACCATACGGCATAACTGATAAACTTAAGATTGGTGCTAAGGTCAAAACGCTTGGCGGCGTGCATCAAACCCATATTACCTTCGTTAATCAGTTCGATTACGTCAACGCCCTGACCCTTATACAGATTGGCGATGTTTACAACGAATCGGAGATTGGAATTGACCAGCATTTCCATTGCAGAACGGCTACCCTGCTGCTGGATCTTACGGAGTAAAATGTATTCCTGTTCCTTGGTAAGCAGCGGATATTTGGAAATCTCGTCGAGATAACGGAAGTATGCGTCCTTCTCGCTTCTTGTACGTGTATTTGTATTCATATCAGCCTCTTGTTTGTTGTATTGTTTCTTACGTTTACAAAGATACCTCTATGTTCTAGTTGAAGTGTCATAGATTGGTGTAGGGTTTGCAAAAGTTTTTCACAGATTTTGTCATTTTTTCCGTAGTTTTGTCATACTTTTGTCATGAAGTGCCCAAATTACGCTTAAAATGACCTATTTTTGTTGTTCTAAAGAGGACAAAATGTCAATTGAAAGCACAAAAAAACGTTTAAAAGACTTCTGGCAGGTTATTCACGAGCGTCTTTCCTCCTTACAGGAAGATCAGTTTGACCGCGGCGAACGGGAATTGATTGCCATATTGGGAGATGATGAATCGAAAAGCTTTTTTCCTGTGCCGGCAACGCTGTTGATGGTTCTTGTTTGGAGCTTTATTCTTTTTTTCCCTTTGATTATCCTGTTGGATCCTAGCGGATCTGTTGGGGATGACGTTACCATGGGTGCGTTGGGCCGTTATTATCTGCCCTTGTTGTCTACGATGCTGATCTTTTTCCTGAATCAGAGAATCCTTGTTCCCAAATTCTTTTTCAAGAAAAAATATGTTCGCTATTTTGTCTGTGATTCAATTCTTTTTGTCATTGTGCTGTTTTGTCGTGAACTATATTCGTTCCTGACAATGTCGGAATCTAGTGGTGGCATTGCTGAATTTTTCGGGTCTTATTGTTTCAGAACGGTTAGAGATCATTTTTCTGTCTGGACTCTTGTTTCGTTCATGATTATCTTAAGCACCATTAGCTTCCTGTGTATCATTATCTCTGTATTTAGTCGTCAGCTTATACGAGCCTTTATTATTCGCGAAAAGAAGAAAGTGGCGCTGGAGTATGAACTTGATTTTTTGAAGAGCCAACTGAGTCCCCATTTTCTGT
Source organism: Fibrobacter sp. UWH5 (assembly GCF_900142505.1). NCBI lineage: Bacteria > Pseudomonadati > Fibrobacterota > Fibrobacteria > Fibrobacterales > Fibrobacteraceae > Fibrobacter > Fibrobacter sp. UWH5. The sequence goes on from NZ_FRBB01000005.1 coordinate 198,679, forward strand.
TTAACACGCTGAACAATATTACTAGCCTAATCAGGATTGAACCGAAATTGGCAGAAAGCAGCATGGAAAAGCTGAGTAAACTTTTACGCGTAATGCTTTATCAGACGTCTGACAAGTTTATCGATATCAAGGATGATGTTGATTTGCTACAGAAGTACGGAGAACTTGAAAAACTTCGTCTTCCTAAAAGTTTTGAGTATGTCTTTGAGACGGATCTGGAGAACCCTCATTGTCAGATTCCTCCTCTTTTGATGATGCCTCTTGTTGAAAATGCAATGAAGCATTGTGTAAACCCTGATGGGAAAAGCTTTGCTCATATTCGCATCAGTCAGAAAGATGGCAAGATTCATTTCAAATCGGTAAACAGCAACTTCCCCCGTAAGCCGAAACCTGGTGCAAGTGGACTCGGTCTGGCAACGTTTGAAAAACGCCTTGAGCTGTTGTTCTCTGGTAAATACTCCTACGGAACTTGGATCGAAGGGAATACTTACGTTTGCGATTTAACTCTGACGGTAAAATAAAAGCCTCGCCCGGGGGCGAGACTTGAAACTTATTTCAGGGCTTCCAACGTTTTACGGGCCTGCTTTGCCAGGATATCGTTTTCATTCATTTCAATGACTTTCTGAAGGTAGCCGATGCCTTCCTGAACTTCAATTTTATTGGTGACGCAGGTCTCGCCCAGAGTGAACAGCGAACGTCTTGCAAAATTCGGATCCTTTTCCTTGCTGAGACATTTTTTCAGAAGGAGGATGGCGGCGTCCGGTGCATTTTTAGCCTTGGCGATTTCGCCCCATTCCATCCATTGGTTGCTTGAAAAATCAAGGTATTGGTCGGGGGCGGTCATTCGGATGACGGTCTGTTTTACGAGGGCTGCATCCACGGGGTGTTCCTGAAGAAGTTGTGTCAATGCAAGACGTAGCTGCTGGTGGGCTTGTTCCGGTCTGCAGTTCTTGGCGCTTGTAAATCCATCTTCGATAAGGGTTCTAGTCTTGGCCTTTCTTTCGGCCATCGGATTCTGGGAGGCTTTTTCCAGAAGGCGTTCCCTTAAAAGGTCTGCGTTGATTTCGGCTTGGCTCCTAAGGCGAGTTTCGATTCGGACGCCAGCGAAGGCGCCGATTCCAAAACATACGGGAGAAAGGGCGGCCACCGCACCAAAGATCCCCGGATTGAGGAACCAGTTGATGGCCATGTCCAGTATTACGCCCGAGAAACAGATGTTCCTTGTTAGAGGGGTGACCTGGTTCTTGCGGTTTCCGAAGGCGGTCGCTCCCAACAGGAATGCCACGGTGAGACTCATGCCCATGTAGCGTTCTGTGGAGTAGTGGTCGAAGAAACTTGTGGTTGTCAGTACACTTACCAATATGGGGCCGGCGAGTGTCACTGCCGCTGTCGTCAGACAGATGATCCATAGGCTCCAACGTCTAGCTAGTCGCACGATAGCGAACATGAACAGCCCGGCAAACGAAAGGAAACTGCATACTCCAGGAATCAAAATCCAGCTGGTAAGAACTCTTTCGTATTGTTCGTATTTCGGGGCGAAGGCGAGGCTGTAACGAAGGTATCTATCGGTAAAGCTGTTAATCCATTCCTCTAGACTTGCTCGATAGTCGCTTTCGTTAGGATAGTGACCGTGGTCTTGGATGTAGGCTTCGCGGCCTCCGTTGTTTTCCCACCATTCGCGATATTCCTTCTTCATTCCAGCAACGCGTTCTTCTACAATGTAGGACGGGTTCTGCTGAAGGTATTTTTCGCGATAGCGCTGGAATTCTTCGGCTTTTAATTCTTTTGTGGGTTCGAGGCCCACGGATCTAAATTCACGGGCGCCTGCGTTATGCCACCAGGTATCAAAGGTCTTGACGATATTGCCTTCCCTTTGGTGCTGCTTGATGTATGGGTATGCACCGGTGATTCCATTGAATACACCTAGCGAAACAACCAGGATGAGCGCTACATAGTGTAACGGTTTCATCTGCTGTAAAATATCCTTGGCAAATTTCAAAATTATCCTTAGCCGTCGCTTGATTTGGGCTAGGGGTGTTTTGTTTTGCAGAAATACAGATCTTTCACGATTTGGGAAACTTGCCATATAAGCAAAATATAATCTAACGATTGTATTCGCGCAATTGATTCCACAAAAAGTCTGTGTTTACGTCTCGGTATCCCTGAGCATTTACCCTTTCACGGAGTTTATGCGCAATATCGAACAGGTTCGGACAATTCTGCATGCGTTCAAAGCTGTCGAATATGGTGAGGTTTTCGATCCATTGAGACAGTTCTGGGAATCGTGGGTCGTTAAAACTGTTTTCGCGGCCTGTTTTCAGGTGCTCCAGGTAACGGTCTGTGACTCGGTACCCATCTTCCACGAAGATGTCCATGGACTTGGGGAAGAGTTTGCGGCCTGTCAAGTATTCGTGGACAATGATGCCGAAGCTGAAATAGTCTACGGATGCCGAAAGATTTTCTCCCATGATTGCCTGTTCCGGTGCGCTGTAACAGGGGGTCATCTGTCCACCATATTCGGTGACGGTTTCCCGCATTTTGGCCTGGGCGTAACCGAAGTCGCATACAAGAATCTTGTGGTTGTTCTTGTGTTGCGGGTTTTGGCACAGGAGAAGGTTCTTGGGCTTGAGATCCTTATGGACCACTTGATAGTAGTGGAGCTGGCTGATGGTGTTGGCCAGGTAGGCTAACTGGGATACCCGGTGGAGAACTTCATCATCGGTAAGGTCTGTGCGGAACGTGCGGTCCAGGGAGCACCCCTTGATGAATTCCATCTTGAGATAGGGATGGCGGCCAGCGATGCCACCGCCCATGCTCTGAACGACGCCTTCGATATTGGTGGCGTGGATCAAGTTGTTGATTCTGATTTCGTCCTGGAATGCGCTCAGCAGCATGTTGAGGCGGTGCAGGCGGTTCTTTCCGGGAGGAGCCCAGAATTTGCAAATCTTGACAACGATTTCCTTTTCGGCGTAGTGGGTGGAATCTCCCGGGTGTTCTATCCAGAAGTTCGCCCTGTACAGGTTGTTGGTACCTTCTAGAGTCAGAGGTTCAATGAGCTTGATCCTCTGGGCGGCACCGTTGTGCAGAAATTCAGGATTCTGGTCAAACCACCGCTGGTATTCGTCCATGGTATAATTTGGACGCAGCGCAAGGTTTCTTGAAACACGGTCTAACGTTTCTGCAATGATGTTCCGAAGCATGCTACAATTATAGCTTTTTTGAGTCGGGTAAAAACAAAGAGACCCCGCATTTGCGGAGTCCTTTGTTCATAAAAATTTGGTTTGAAATTATTTCTTTTCGGTGGCCCTTTTTTCCAAGGTTTCGGTAATGATTTTGTAGGCTTCGTCTACGGAGTCGCAGAAGTGGAACAGGTTGAGGTCTTCCTTGTTGATCATACCTGTTTCTGCCAGGTATTCCCAGTTAAGGACCTTTTTCCAGAACTTGGCGCCGTATACGATAACGGGCATTCTCTGAGCGTACTTGTGAGTCTGGATGAGAGTGAGCATTTCGAACATCTCGTCAAGCGTACCAAAGCCGCCGGGGAATACCACCAGTGCCTGGGCCATGCAGAGGAACCAGTACTTTCTAATGAAGAAGTAGCGGAACTGGAAGTTCAGTTCGTCGTCGATGTAGACGTTGGGATGTTGTTCGAAGGGCAGCTTGATGTTGAGGCCGACGGAGGGGGTTCCCACATCGTTTGCTCCACGGTTTCCTGCTTCCATAATGCCGGGGCCGCCACCGGTCATGATGGCGTATCCTTCGTTGCGCTTGTTTGCCCACTTGCCAAGCTTTGCACCTAGCTCACGGGCGGCATCGTAGTACTCGGCGACGAGTTCCAGACATTTAAGACGGGCCAGTTCTGCCTTGTTCTTGCAGTTCTTGCGGCGCTTCTTGATTTCTGACATGGGGAGGGTTCGTGCGGAACCGAAGAAGACGATGGTTTTCTGGATGCCTTCCTGATCAAAAATCTGCTGCGGACACATGAATTCCGACAGGATTCTGATGGGGCGGCCCATGTTGCTATCCATAAAAGCCTTGTTGTAGTACATCATCTGTCCGGGGACGAGCTGGAGTTGCTTTTTCTTAGTTGCCATGGTACACACTCCTTTTGAAATCATGCGGATTTCCGTTTAAAATTCAAATTAAATCCCCGAAATGAGGGGGTGACACGATTTAAAATACTTTCAAAAAGTAAAACGGCACTAATTTGCTCCGAAAAAATGCTTTTAATCTTCTTCCAATGTGGAAAAACTTTATATTTGATATATGCTCGTTAAGATTTGGACCGATAGTTTTATCATTACTGGCGAAATCGACACTCTTCGTGACGAACGCCTTACAGATTATATTCGCGAAAACAAGGACTTTATCGCCGTTACCCAGGTAAAGGTCAGCGACAGAACTGAAAAGGACTTGTTCCGTACTCACTTTTTGAATGTGAGTACCAGTCATATTGAAATTATCCTGCCCGCAGAATAATTTCTTAATGCAGACTAGGTGAAGTTCCGCAAAATAAGATGCCGCCCCGAATGGAGCGGCTAAATTTCGTGGAGGTTTCCCTAGAATTCCATGGCGATTTTCTTGATGAGGAACCTGCGAGTGTCATCGTCAAGTTTCTTGGGATCGTAGGTTTTTCCAAGCAGACCTGCGTAGATGTTATAGGGGCTGGCGGTGCCGCCCATCTCATTACACTTGATCTTGGTCATGATGTTGCCGCCCTGAATCTGGATGCCGAGAATATGTTCGTTCAGGTTGATTTCCTGACCGCGGTGGTTGGTGACCACTGGCAGGGACTTCTCGTCGAAGGACTTCATGATTTTTGCTGCCGTTTCCGGATCCAGGTTGTCCGGAGTGAAGCTGTAAATCATGGCCTTGGGCATGTTCTTGCTCAGCTTACCCTGTAGCGGTTCGATGTTCACGATTTCCATGCCGCGGGGGAAGGGGGCGGAAAGCTGCTTCATGGTTGTTTCCAGGTCTTCCTTGCTGATGTCCAGCGGTTGTAGCAGTTCCACGCTGATGATTTCGCAGTAGGTTTCAAGGCCGAGGGGGAGGGCGCCCATGTTACTGATACGGGGCTTGGGGCTGAAACCTTCACTGAACTTGATGGGGATTCCTGCGCAAAGGAAGGTTCGCTCGAAGAAGCTGAGCATGTTCTGGTGAGGCAGGAAGCGGCTGATGCCAGTCTTCTTGAAGGTAATCTTGTAGCTATAGCAGACCTTCTGGCTGGGACGGCGTTCTGCCACCAGCTTCTTGATTTCTTCGGGTGTGCGGCTGGGAGCCTTATGGCGTACCGGATCGTTGGCCAGATGGATTTCTGCACCGAAGCCAGGAATGCCGCACTTCTGGCAGTCGCCCCACTTGCAGTTGGGAACGGGAGCGGAATCTTCCTTGAAAGCCTTTTCCCATTCGCGGCGGAGGTACTGCTTGGTGGTTCCTGCATGGATGACGTCCCAGGGGAAGACTTCTTCCTTTTCGCGGGTGCGGTAGACCCAGCTGGTGTCGTAGCCGCATTCTTCCCAGACCTGGAGCCAAGTGTCGTAGTTGAAACGATAGGCGTCGCTTTCAAAGGTTAGACCTTTCTTGTAGGCTGCATAAATCACGGGGCCAAGACGACGGTCACCGCGGCTGTATACGGCTTCCAGGTGGCTCATTTCCCAGCCAGCCCAGTTCACCTTCACGTTGGGGTGTCTAAAGAATCTTTCGCGAACGAAACGGATATGCTTTAGGGCGGTTTCCTTGTCCATAAACGGAGCCCACTGGAGGCCGGTGAAGGACTTGGGAATCAAGATGCCCATGGAAACGGCAATCTGGCATCCGCGGAGATACTTGCGGCCAATCTTTACCAGGTTCTCGATCAGGCCGCAGAAGGCTTCCATGTCTTCCAGGTTTTCGGTGGGAAAGCCGATCATGGTGTAGAGCTTGATCTTGTTGAATCCGCTGCTGAAGGCGTGTTCGGCGGCGTTGTACATGTCCTGGTCGCTGATGGTCTTGTTGATCATCTTGCGGATTCGTTCAGAACCAGTTTCTGGGGCGAAGGTGGCGCTACGGCCGCCCTTCAATGCGGAAATTTTCTGAGCCAATGTTTCGCCGAAGGCGTTGACGCGGATGGAGGGGAGGCTTACGTCTACGGTATCGAAGAACGGATCGTCGATGATAGAGTCGGTAAGGCCTTCCACCGGCTTGTAGTCGGCGGTAGAAAGGGAGAGCAGGCCCAGTTCGCGTTCGCCTGTGGCCTTGATGCCTTCCTTGGCGATTTCAAGAACGTCGTCTGGATCCAGCTCGCGGCAGGGGCGGTACCAGATGCCTGCCTGGCAGAAACGGCAACCCTGGGCGCAACCGCGCATGACTTCTACGCTGAAGCGGTTGTGGACCAGCTGCATGTTGGCGATGAGGTTCTTGATGGGGTAGTTCTTGCGGTCCATTACGGGAATGAACTGGCGGCGAACGCCGGTGGTCTTTTCGTAGGGGCCGGTGGCGGGTTCTGCAGGAACGATGTCGCCAAATTCGTTGGTAACGGTGGGACGGAGGCTGGGGACGTATACGCCGTCCAGTTTTGATAAATTCTCGAGAATCTGCTTGCGGGAAAGGCCTGCCTTTCTGCCATCGCCGACGCAACGGAGGAACTTGACCATCAGTTCTTCACCGTCGCCAATCTGGAAGGCGTCAAAGAAATCCGCTACGGGTTCCGGGTTGGCCATGGCGGGGCCGCCGGCGATAACAATGGGATCCTCTTCTCGACGATCCTTGCTCCATACGGGAACTCGGGAGAGTTCCAGCACGTAGGGCACGTTTGTGAAGTTCAGTTCCGTCTGCAAGGTCATGGCCAGGACTTCGAAATCCTTTACGGGTGTGTAGCTGGCGTAGCTGTACAGGGGAATGTCGTACTTTTCCATTTCTCGAGCCATGTCTTCCCAGGGGGCAAAGCTCACTTCACATAGCAGGTCCGGTTCCTTGTTGATTATATGGTATAGGATGCGGATGCCGTTATTGCTCATGCCGATTTCGTACTTGTCGGGGAACACGAAGGCCATGCGGCAGTGCATTTTGCTGTGGTCTTTGACAACGCTGTTGGCTTCGCCACCCATATAACGGGCCGGGGATTCGACAGCGGGGAGAGCTAGGGCGATTTTTTCGAGAATGGTCATAGGTCTAAATTTAGAATATTAGTGCTTTATAACGGAATAGGGGTGCCATGTAGAAATTAAATAAGTAAATTTTTCGTATGACTATGGTATCTTACATTGTTTGGCTCATAGCTTTTGTAGCTGGGGTGGGCGTATCGTTTTTCGTTCCCGAAGCGACTATTTCGCTGGGCGGAAAGTTTGCCTTTATCGGCGCCTGGGGTGCCGTTCTCGGATTTGTTCTTTACACTCTCTGCAAGCGTAGGGTGGAAACTGCCGAGGCCGAGTTTAACGAAAATCTGGAATCTCTGAAGGCCTCTCAGCTAGATCTGGTCACTGGAATCCAGGCCAATAAGCCTGCAGAACCGGTAGAAAAACCTGCGGTAAAGGCTCCTGAGCCGCCGCCTGTAACGGCAAAAAATGAAATTCCCCTTCCCAAGGGCGCTGTTTCCGCCAGGGAGGCTCTTGAAAAGATTGCTGGGGCTCCTCTGAGGGCGAATTTCCCCCTGGATGTCTGGAAGCGTTATGCCAAGAGTATTCTGAAGGATAGACCTTTCGGTGAAGTTCTGGCGAATCTTGAAAAGTTGTTGCCTGCCATGTTCCCCAAGGCTTCTGGTATCTTATATATGTATGCAGGTACCCAGACTGACCTTCGCAAGCTGTATTCCTTTGGTCCTTCTGTCATCAGTGATGCTTCCATTCGTCCTGGTGAATGTGCTAGCTATAACTCTGGTGAAATTGTTGTTTGTGATTATTCCAAGCATGACTTGTCTGGTGGTTGTACCCATCTTCACCACCGTCCCCAGGGAATTTCTTTCTGCGCTCCTATTGAAGGATTGGAAGAACATTTCGGCATTTTCTCTCTGCAGGTAGATGCCTTGCCCGACAATGAATCCCTGGATGATTGGCATGCCAAGGTTAGCTTTGTGGCGACGACTTTTGGTCTTTATGTGTCTAACCAGAATTTGAATGTCCGCTATAAGGAACATAGTATCAGGGATAATCTGACTGGCTTGTTTAACAGACGTTATATGGAAGAATCCCTGGCTCGGGAAATTGCTGCTGCAACTCGACACAAGACTCCCATTGGCCTGATTATGCTGTATCCCGATTCTATTGCCGAGATTCAGAAGACTAAGGGTCGCCATGCTGTTGAACAGCTCCTTTGGGAACTTGGACAGCGCTTGCCTGGTTATATCCGTACAGAAGATATTCCCTGCCGTTATGACGGAGAGATGTTCTGCATCATCCTGCCGGGAGCTGACTTGAAAATTACACGTCAGCGTGCGGAAAAAATCAGACACGAGATTTCCCAGTTGCAGATTGCCTATGGTGCTGGTGTGCTTGCCACTCCGTTGAGCCTGGGTGTTGCGGTGATGCCCGCCCATGCGGCTGATGGTGGATCCCTGCTTTACATGGCCGAGGCTTCCTTGAGACACGCCATGCAGGCTGGCGGAAACCGCGTGACTATTGCGGACGCATTGATTAACCGCTAACGTTTATAAGGAGTTTTGGTAGGCTGGCCTCTGGCCAGCCTTTTTTCGTTCCCTTTTAAAGTATGAGGTTCTTCGTTTGACGTTACCCCTGGTTCGTTTTTATAAAAAACCAAAGGCATCCCAGCTGACGCCGAGATGCCTTTTTTGGGGGTTAGGAGGAGAACAAAGAGTTCTTGAACCTAAAGTTATAAAGTTTTTTTGAGGCGTGCAATATGTTTTTTATTCTAGGTTGAAACAAGTGTTGCGAAATTCTCAATGAGGTTTTTTCTAAATTTGGCCCCATGAAGAAGTTTGCTGCACCTATTGCATTGCTGGTCCTGGTCTGTTGCCTGGCCGCATATCTAGTTGTTGACTTTTCGGGTCCTAGGTCGTCTTTTGATTCCGACGCCTATTTGAAGGCCCGCGCAAGGATTGATTCTCTTGAAATTGCTCTCTGGGACGCCCAGAATTCTCCGGCTGACCAGATGACGATCCGTACCCAGCTGGAAACTGCCTGGACCGAACTGGCCGCCATGCGTGAAACTCCCGCAGAACCTGTTGCCGAGGGAGGCGAAGGTGAGGCCGTTGCAGAACCTGCCGATGATGGCAAGATTGCCGGTATGTCTTCCGATGTGATCGGCTGGATCATTGGAGGCGTCCTGGCTGTAATCGCCTGCGCCGTGATTCTTGTGTTTGTACTTCGCCGTCGCCAGGAAATTATTACTCGCCGTATGGAGGCTATCAAGGCTGAACGTTTCAAGGAAGTCAAGGCTGATCTGGATGATGCCACTACTTTGGCTCCCCGTCCCCGCCCCAAGAAGCGTTCCATTATTGCCGATGCCGAGGAATACGCAGCTCACAAGCGTGAGACCTTGGCCCAGCAGCAGTTGAATGCTTCTGCTCCCAGCCCTTCTGGCGAAGAACCGAAGATAGCCTTCGAAGACGAAAATGGAGTTCCCGAAAACAAGATTATGACCGGACTCCCGGGTTCCAAGCCCACCCTTCGCCCGACGGCCAAGGAACGTATTACTTCTGCCATGCAGAATCTTTCTGACGTGCTGCGTACTCCTCGTGGGCTTTCTCGTGAACGCACCATGAAGTTGCGTGCCCAGAGCCGCAATGCTACAGGCGATCCCAACTTGCAGGGGAGCAACCCCCTGGAAACTTCCCGCTTTGATCGCGAGGCTACTGAAAAGTTGAAAATCCTTCAGCTGTCTCGCCGTGGATTCCCCGCCTCTGCAATCGCTTCTCAGTTGAAGATTCCTCAGGAAAAGGTCGAAGCAGTCATTAAGGACGCCCAGGCCTAATGCGTTATCGCTTCAGGTGTGAATACCTGGGTAGCGCCTTTCATGGCTGGCAGGCCCAGAATGAAGGTGGCAAGACCAAATTTGTAACGGTGCAGTCTGCGCTGGAAGAGGCTTTTTCCATTGCGCTTCGTTCTCCTATCCGCATTACCGGTTCCGGTCGTACGGATACTGGCGTTCATGCCCGCGGTCAGTGTGTTCATTTTGATTATGACGGCGAATTGGATTTGGTGCGTACGGTGAATTCCATCAACGGCTTGACGAAACGTCTTGTCCGTATTCGCGACTTGCAACCTTGCGATCCGGAATTCCATGCCCGTTTCGACGCGACGTGCCGGTATTACCAGTATACCATGTACACCCGACCTGTGGCCCTGCTCCGGGACTTCGGGTGGGAGTGCGGCTCTCAAAATCTGGATCTCGATGCCATGGCAGAAGAGGCGAAGTCTTTCCTCGGTCATCACGACTTTATCGATTTTTGCATTCCCCGCAATGATGGAAAACCGACGGACTGCATCCTGACGGAATTCCGCCTGGAGCGGTTGAACGACTGGAGCTGCATGTTCCATATCCGAGGGAACCGTTTCTTGCACAGGCAGGTCCGCGCCATGGTGGGGACCTTGTACGATGTAGGTCGCGGTAAGCTCCCTATGGGTACGGTGAACCAGATCTTCGATAAAAATTTTAAGGGAGAGCGCACATGGGCTCCCCCTCAGGGTTTGGTCCTTGAGAACGTAGAATACAAGGACTATTGATTTCAGAATTTTATTTTGGACGTCAAAAGGGAATGCTTCCTGTTATTTGGAAGCGTCCTTGATTAAGTCCAGCATGTCCTTGATGGCACGGTCCATACCTACCATAACGGCCTTGCTGACGATGCTGTGGCCAATGACCACTTCGTCAATGCCTTCGATGGCGGCGATGGCGGAAATGTTGCGGTAGTTCAGACCGCGGCCGGCCTTTACCCTGAGGCCGTACTTGCGGGCGAGGACGGCCATGTCTTCGAGGGCGGAAATTTCACGTTCAATTTCTTCGCGGCTTCCCAGAGTGCAGGAGGTTGCGTACTTGCCGGTATTGAATTCGACAAAGTCTGCGCCAATCTTCTTGGCGGCCTTCACTTGTTCGGTTTCGGGATCGATGAACACGCCTACGGCAATATCGTTGCTCTTGAGTGTCATGGCAGGCTTTGCCAATTCTGCAGCCTTGGCGGCAACATTCAGACCATCTTCTGTGGCGTAGTCGGTGTGGACCTCAGGAACGAATGTAACAGTGTCCGGCTGATTGTTGATAGCCACCTGGACCATTTCCTGGGTGGGGGCCATTTCCAAGTTCATCTTGGTGGTGACGGTGCCACGGAGCATGCGGACGTCGCGATCCTGAATGTGGCGCTTGTCTTCGCGGAGGTGGGCGGTGATGCCGCTGACGCCTGCCAGTTCGGCAATAACTGCGGCCGCTACCGGATCAGGTTCGCAGATCTTGCGGGCTTCGCGGATTGTTGCAATATGGTCTACGTTAAAACCGAGCTTTACTGTCATACGTGATTCCTTATCAATACTTCATAAATGTAGATAAATTGACCAAGGTGGTGCCCTGATTTTTTGCCCTGGAAGAAAGGTCGCTCAACTTATTCACGTTATCCAATGTTAACGGGAGGATCATGACCGCCAGGCCTTTCTTTGTGGATTCCCGCATCTTGCTTCGCATATAGTCTGCCAGAGCGCTGTTGTCGGGATTGTAGGGGCTGGATGCCTTGCAGGAAATAGACAGGTCCTTGCAGGCTTCAGAAACCTTGGATAAGTTGTTCATGGTCGCGTCGAGGAACCACAGGTTGTTTTTATCTGCCGGCTTAAGAATCGCCTGGAGAAGTTGCTTGTGTTCAACAGCCTGTTCTCCATAACGTGAGACGATACCTACTGCGTTAGGCATTAATTTTTTCGCATCGTCAATCACCATCTCGATTTGTTCCTCGGTATGATGAATACGTAGGGGGCGCAGCTTGTTATGGACCTTGTTCAACTTGGTTGATTCCATAGTCAGCCATAATACAAGTTCCTTTCTTTTTACTTTGTCTAAATCCGGATAGAAACCGTCTTTCATACCGAAAGGCGGAATCAGTAAGTCGAATGGATAATCCAGCTTGTTCAGAGCCACAATCAACTCGGGGGTGAGGCTTGTAACCTGGAATGCCACGGCCAGCATGGAAGCGTCGTCCCTAAAGATGCTTTCGGAAACCTGCAGTTCCAGCAGAAGTGTGTCGCCGGTGGGTTTGATGAGGTCGATTTGGGCGGTCTGGAATGCAGAACTTCTGTCATCATGGATTTCTTCCATGCGAAGAATCTGGCCGCCAGTCTTGTTGATGAAACGCTGGGCCTGGAGCAGGTAGACGATAATGGTCTTGCCTCGGCCCAGAGTCCAGATGTTTCTCTTTCGACGCTTGCTGTACTCCGCCTTTAAGGTTTGCAGTTCCTGCTGCATTTTTTCCTCAAAGGAGAGAGGCTCTTCTTCGGGAACATTCGAAGCGGAAACTTCGGTGGCGGTAGAATCGGTGTTCTGGGTTGCCGTTTCCTTTGTTCCGTTTTGCAGTTCCGCAATTTTGGGGAGTGCGAATTTGATACCCACGATCAGTACGGCAAGAACAATGATAATGGCAATAATGTGTTTGTACTTTCTCATTCTACCGTAAAATATAACTACATTGAACCCATGCCTATTCTATTTGCCTTGGTTGGAGCCACGGGAATTGGTAAATCCAATTTTTCTCTGGAACTTGCAGAACATTACAACGCTGAAATTATCGGTGTGGATTCCCGTCAAATTTATAAGGGGTTTTCCATTGGGACTGCTCAGCCTGACATCCAAAGTTTAAATCGCGTGCGACATCACCTGGTTGATTTCGTGCCCCCTACAGATAACTTCTCTGCGGGCGCGTTTTGTAGCCTGGTAAAAAATCTGGTGGCTGAGAATCCCGAGAAGAACTTCATCCTTGTGGGTGGTACCGGACTTTATTTGCAAAGTCTGATGCTAGGCTTGCCTAAGATTCCTGAAATTGAACCGGCCCTGCGCCAGAAAATTGAAGAATTGGTTGTGCGCGATGGGGTAGATGTTGTCTATAAGCGTGCCTGTGAAGTTGATCCCGAAGCCATGGAAAAGGTGGTGCCCGGAAATGTCCAGCGAATTACCCGCGTGCTGGAGGTTTTTGAATCGACGGGTCGTAAATTGTCTGAATTCCAGAAGGAACGTGAAGGCGGGGTCGGCAAGTTATCCGTTTTTTCTTTGCAGCGTGACCGAGATGAACTGTATCGTCGAATAAATAGCCGCGTAGACCAGATGATTGAAGGTGGTTGGGTGGATGAAGCCCGAGAACTGGCGAAAACGGTGCCTTTGGATGCTCCGGCGTGGCAAAGTTTGGGATATAGGGAACTTCTAGAGGCTAAAAGTCATACTGATTTGGCAAGAATCGTAGAAAATGTGAAGCAGAAAACCAGAAATTATGCCAAAAGGCAGCTTACTTGGTTCCGCTGGCAGCTGGATTGCGTGCCGATCGACATGGAAAATTCGGAAAAAATGATGACTTTGCAAAGTATCTTTCAAAATAGTTGTGAATAGTTTGTGAAATCGTCGGGAATTGTCGGAGTAAGACTCGTGTTTTTTCCGTTTTTTGGAAAAAACAGCAAAAAAACAGCGGTTTTTTGTAAAACAGCCCTTGCAAAGTTTCTGCAAAATTCTATAATTGGCGTCGTTCCTGAGAGGGACGGCTGAGAAAGCCGAAACGAAACAAGAACAAAACAAAAGCCCGAGAGGTTTTTGAGAAGATTGAAGGAATCGGAGATGTGCTTAGTGACGGCCCAAGAAATTTCTTGGAATTAGTCGAATACGAACGTGATTACGGGACCAAGACTTTAAAAAATTAATGAAGAGTTTGATCCTGGCTCAGAACGAACGCTGGTGGCGTGTCTTATACATGCAAGTCGAGCGGGGACTTCGGTCCTAGCGGCG